>NZ_QGKM01000001.1 GCF_003172875.1 Leucothrix pacifica
AAACGGTCAATTCATCAATAACTAGAATAGAATAAATTGTCGGTTCCTGAGTAAGACCTTGGCCTGATAGTATTATTTTCAGGCCTCTTTTGGGTCGCATCGAGATAAGGTCTCGTTCAATTTTTGTTTGAAGTACAGATCCAAATACGGATACCAGCTTCGTATAATCGGCGTTATGTTACTTTTGCCCAGACCTTTTTAGTCTATTACTTCGATCGAACAGCAGTTATCACCTTCCTGTATCGGCGGACAGGCAACCGTGCCATAAGAGCAATAGACGCAGCAATCCCCCGCCTTAGGTTTGAGCAAAGCACCGCAACCCTTGCAGTCGTAGAACCACTGACAGGCATTAGTAGGCATTGTCTCAGTCTCAGTGTGCCCACACTCAGGACAAGTAATATCCGAATCAGGTATTACTGTCTTTGCTGCTGTCGTTGTCGCCATAACCCATACCCCGCTATCAAAATGAAAATACCTATTGCTGGTAATAAAACCGCATCTTTATACAACACGCCCAACAGGCCAGTTAAACCCACTGCTGTTAGTGTGACCGGTAATAAAGGCGTCACACAGCAGGCAGCGGCTAACACGGCACCAATAACGCCGGTATAAATTAATTTCTTACTCAATTGGTCTCAGTCTCTACCAGTTCTGAAGGGAAGCCGACATTGGTGGTAGCTGCAATCAGTTTTTCCACACTGGTTTTACTTTCATCAAACACAACAATCGCTTTCTTTTCATCAAAAATGACCTCTGCGCTTTGAACGCCTTCTGTTTCGGTTAGTGACTTTTTGACGATGTAGGGGCAGCTGATACAAGTCATTTTCTCAACGGTCAGCGTGACGGATTTTTCTGTGCTAACACTTGAATTATTTGCATAGAGTAAATTTGTCATCGATAGCAGTATTAGTGTTAAAAAACTAAAAATTAGTGATTTCATGCTGTTCATTTGATTGATTCCATTACGTTAAAAACAAAGGGGCTATGAAGGGGAATGCGAGTGCTAAAACAATCAATGCCAGTGATAACCATAAAACAACTTTAACAATACGATTGGAGGCTGGCTTTGCGCAGTAGCTATCAGGTTTACATTGGGCTTTGGGCTTGAAATAGACCCAGTAAAACCCCACGGCAAAGCACAGTAGTGCGACAGCAACAAACACAGGTTGGTACTGATTCAGGCTGGTTAGTGTGCCTATCCATGCACCGCTGATTCCTAAGCTAAACAAGACCAACGGGAGTATGCAGCACGCTGTTGAACCGATAGCAGCGCCCAGACCACCCAGCGCCGCCCACTTGGCATTATTATTCATTGTCGTGTTTCCAATAGCGGTGATAACCCCTATCCTAAGCCTCATAGTAACTATGAGGTCAATATGAGAATCGGAGAACTCGCCCAGGCGGTAGGCTGCCACATTGAGACAGTGCGGTACTATGAAAAAATAGGACTGATTCCTGCATCAGCACGTAAACCTAACGGTTACAGGGATTATTCAGATAAACATTTGCAGTATTTGCGCCTTGTGCGTCGCGCTAAGTCATTAGGCTTTGCTCAAAGCGAAGTACAAGCGTTGGTGAATCTTATTGAGAGCAAGGATAACTCTTGTGAGCAGGTTTTCAGTATTGTGACACAACAAATTAAAGTCCTTGATGAAAAATTAAAGGAGATTCGTCGATTAAAAAAAGCTCTCACTGATTTATCGTCAGCTTGTAAAGAAGACAAGCTTAGCGACTGTCCAGCATTAGAGGAATTATTGCAGGAGCATTGATTACTGAGTTAATCACTTTTATATAATTAGGGTACACCCTAATTAGAGGGTTGCTGATCATCAAAAACAAGTCTAAATAGGGTTATATTGACGGTTTTTAGAGGTTATTAAAAAAACCTCCATACCCTATTTGTAATTTCCTATGGCCTTAGTCAGATACGTCAGCACTACTGATACATAGCGCTAGCAGCATGGTCGATTCTCAAAATGCAGGTAACTCCTGGCTATACTTGCTAAGATTTAAATATCCATCCAAAATAGATGTACAACCGAGAAAGCCACCCAGCTACTTCATGGAGAAGCGAGACTAGCCACCATGCAAAAAACACAAGTTTTTATCCGTGACGATCAGAAAAAAGAACTATCACGCCTTGCACGTATCACAGGCAGGAAGCAAAGTACCCTTATTCGAGAGGGGATAGACCTTTACCTAGAAAAAGCCAAAGTGCAGAGTACCTGGAAAGAAAACATGATGAGGCTCGCAGGGTGCTTAACTGAGGAAGAAGGGGAGTCTATGCAAGAAACGGTTCGACAGTTAAGATCTGGCTGGAATAACCGTATCCAATCTATATAGACGTATATCGCTCATGAAAACCCTTATTGATACTTGTGTGCGATTGATTTCATGCGGAATTTTGAAAATGCTGTCGAGTTCATCGCTCAATTAGAGTCTCAGCCTTATATTTCTACGATCACGTTGCAGAGCTATATGCCGTTCATATATCTGATATCTGAGTTAATAAGCTCAGTCTCCGAAGTGTTTTAAAGACACCTCAGTCTCGTCTTCTAACAATGCAATTGCCTCATCCAACTCAGCACGAGCACGTTGCAGACGCTGAATTTGCTGTTGGCGATCCGCATTAAAATCAGTGTCATTGATGCAAGGCTGCAAGTGTTGAGCACAGCGCAACGCCATCTGACGCGTGTATTCCGCTGTCACGTAATTCGCCGGATCAGCATGTACCAACTGATTCAAAGCCGTGAAGTCGGGAATGCTCACATCCGCATAATTATAGCCATTCACCAAAGTGATTCGCTCGCCCTCAGAGGTGATGCCTCTGGCCTGATGCACCACGTAATTTCCCTGCATCATCACCGCATAACCCGCGCCCGGCATACTCGGCGCAATCACACTGTCTTGTGGAATTGTCTCACCGGCTTTATGGATGGCAGCCATTTCATCACGCGTGCCTTTGAAATACTGAAACTCGCCACCTTCCACCGTATTCGGGTCCGTCACAAACATCACAAAATCCGCCTGCAGGGTATCGTAATGCCATTTATCAACAGCCTCGCCGACCGTCAGCGGTTGGTAGTTCAGATGGGATAATTGATGACACATCGCATGCGGTAGCAACGGGGTTTTCATCAGCGCCGAAATGTGCTCCGCAATATCCACACTGATACTAAAATCACGCAGAAAGTGCGAACGATAAGTGCCACCTCTGGTGTTTCTGGAGATGCGAGGATTTGAAGTTGTGAAAGCTTCAAGCTGTTTGCACACGTGGTACATGGCCGCCACACCTTCGTCACTCAATACCCGAAAACAGGAAGTCGCCGCAATATTGGTGGGCGTGGTACCTTTAATTTCATCGCCATAGCCCAGCTCATTAAGCGTTAACACATGCTCTGGCTGACCTAATTCTAGGTGAATGGCGGGATCAAACACGGGGTCGTCCGCGATCATTTCAAAGTCAGGGGAAGTGTCTGGGAAGCGGTGTAGGCTGAGATTGAAGTTTGGCATTGTCTGAGGTCTATGTTTTGGTGTTACCCCATTTTCGCAGATTTATCAGTTGTTAGCTGATGTAATGAAATGATGATTTGAATGCCAAGCTTCAATGATAATTTAAGTGTAGAAGTTCAGACTGAATCCGGACTTCTACAGATTAATCGCTAAGAAATCGTCACAAACTGTGTTTTCAAGGCAGTAAGAAATTCCGTTTTTCACCGCCGGCTTCGATTAGCGTATCCTCAGAGCGCTCTTTCAAATCTACGCCAGACAACTTCAAACGACGCGCTTCCTTCAATAAATAAATCACTTTACGCACGGCATCGCTGTGACTCAAACCGGACTTGCGCACATTAGAAATACAATTTCGTCTGGCATCGGTGAGGCCAATTTTTGGTGCCCAAGTCAGATACAAACCAAGGCTATCCGGCGAGCTAAGTCCGGGACGCTCGCCCACTAAAACCAGTACAGCACGAGCATTGAGTAATTCACCGATTTCATCGCCAATTGCTACACGCCCCTGCTGCACGATAGTCAGTGGTGCAATCTGCCAATCATCCTGATCCTGTGTTAATTCCTTGAACAGAGCACCAAGAAATTCCGAGGTATTATCACTAATCGCCTTGGATGACAGGCCATCGACAACCGCAATCGCCAAGTCAAAGCCACTGGAAGTATCCGCGACCTGATTTCGTAGTTTATCCGCAGAAGGCTCATCCAAACGTCGTCCCAAATCCGGTCGCTGCAAGTAGGTCGGTCTATCAATCGCACGACTATGTAACTGCAAGGTTTCAGGCAACTCATGCTCACTGACCAGCCTGTCGAGCTGTGTTTCTAAGGCTTTAGTATCCAGCGCGGTATGCACAGCATCTTGCGCTTGGGCATGGGCTAACTGAAATTCCAATAGGGCTGAAGTTGGCAAACTAACACCGGTGCGACCGAGTCCTATACGTGCATCGGTGAAAGTTCGCAGCGACTCCCATGCATTCGGTGTGACGATATCAAGATCTTGTTTATCGCTCATGACTCACCTCCTTGATGGGCTAATTGCAGTGAGCGAGCGAACGGGGCTGGCAGTTTTTCATTGAGCCTGAATCCCTCTGCATCCTGAAAAATCTGCATTTTCGTCAGCCATGCTTCGAACTCTGGCGCAGGTCGTGCACCCAAGGCCCGACGCACATAAAGCGCATCGTGGAATGACGTGGTTTGGTAATTCAGCATAATGTCGTCAGAACCGGGAATACCCATAATGAACGTGCAACCCGCAACACCTAGCAAGGTCAGCAGATTATCCATGTCATTCTGGTCAGCTTGCGCGTGATTGGTATAACAAATGTCGCAACCCATTGGCAGACCAAGCAACTTGCCGCAGAAATGATCTTCGAGTCCGGCACGGGTAATTTCTTTACCATCAAACAGGTATTCAGGGCCGATAAATCCCACGACTGTATTGACCAATAACGGTGAATATTTACGAGCAACACCGTATGCACGGGCTTCGCAGGTTTGCTGATCCAGCCCATGATGCGCATTAGCCGATAAGGAGCTGCCCTGCCCTGTTTCAAAATACATGACGTTATTGCCGACCGTGCCGCGTTTTAAAGACAAAGCCGCATCTTGTGCTTCTGCCAGTGTTTTCAGGTTAAAGCCAAAGCTGGTATTAGTCGCTTCAGTGCCGCCAATGGATTGGAATACCAGATCCACCGGTGCACCTTTTTCAATCGCTTCCAATGTATTCGTGACATGCGTCAGCACACAAGATTGTGTGGGAATATCGTATTCCTGAATCACGCCATCCATCAGTTTCATTAACTTAATGGCTTGCGCGACATTGTCCGTGGCAGGGTTGATGCCAATCACAGCATCGCCACTGCCGTATAACAATCCATCCAAAATACTGGCGGCAATGCCCGTGACATCGTCGGTTGGATGGTTAGGTTGTAAGCGTGTTGATAAGTGTCCGGGAAGTCCAATGGTATTGCGGAAAGCGCTGGTCACTTGGCACTTTTGCGCGACCAGAATTAAATCCTGATTACGCATGATTTTGGAGACAGCGGCAGCCATTTCCGGTGTGATACCTTGATGTAAGGCAGTTAGAATCTCTGGCGTTGCCTGATCACTCAAAAGCCAGTTACGAAAGTCACCCACTGTCAGATGTGAAACCGGCGCAAAGGCATCCGCATCATGCTCATCCATAATCAGGCGAGTCACTTCATCGGACTCATAAGGAATTAAAGCTTCTTGCAGGAATCGTTTTAAAGGCACATCGGCCAAAACGTATTGAGCGATTACGCGCTCTTCGGCAGACTGGGCGGTGACACCGGCGAGCCGATCACCAGAGCGGGCTGGCGTGGCTTTCGCCATGAGTTCGGCGAGTGTTTTGAAGTGGTAAGTGCGCGTGCCATGAATATAACTAAAGGCGTGTTGTTTGCTGGCAGCTTGCGGTGAAGAGTCGGACATGGTCTTGCCTCTCTATGCGTGGGTGCGAAGTGAGCTGTAACCATCTTATTTAATATTCTCTGCAGCTTCAATCAGCAATTAGTAGGGATATCAAAACTGACCGTCCCACTGGCTGATAAAGTTGGGCTTGAAATGATAGGACGGAGCTTCTAACCACACCCTATCATTTAGTTTTAGGCATCCACCTATCTGCTAATTTACATATTCGGATAACTCGGTCCACCGCCACCTTCCGGTGTCACCCACGTAATATTCTGACTAGGGTCTTTAATATCGCAGGTTTTACAATGAATGCAGTTCTGACTATTGATCTGTAGCATTGCTTCTCCTGCTTCCTCAATAATCTCATACACACCTGCAGGGCAATAACGCTGCTCTGGCGCATCATATAGCGGTAAGTTTTTAGACACCGGAATACTTGGATCTGTCAGCTTAAGATGACAAGGCTGGTTTTCTTCATGAAATGTATTGGTCAAAAATACCGACGATAATTTATCAAAGCTGAGCTTTCCATCCGGCTTTGGGTATTCAATTTTCGGGCAATCTGCAGCCGGTTTCATTGCGGCGTAATCTGCTTTTGTATCATGCAGCGTGAAAGATAACTTCCCTTTAAATAACCTCTGATCCAAATAGTTAAAGGCACCGCCCATCAACATGCCATATTTGTGCATGGCAGGGCCAAAGTTACGCGACTCATGCAGTTCCTGACCCGCCCAAGAATCACGGAAAGCCTGATCAAACTGCGTCAGATTTACAGAACCTGCCCCATTATTTTTGATCTGCTCAAACAACACTTCAGCAGCCACCATACCGGATTTCATGGCCGTATGCGTGCCTTTAATCTTGGCGAAATTCAACGTTCCGGCATCACAACCGACCAACAAACCACCGGGCATCGACATTTTCGGCAAGGCATTGAGGCCGCCTTTAGTAATGGCTCGTGCGCCATAAGATACCCGTGACCCACCTGCTAATACATCGGCAAAGACCGGATGGTGTTTCATGCGCTGGAATTCATGGAATGGGCTGAGATGTGGATTGCTGTAATTCAAATCCACAATTAAGCCGACCACTACCTGGTTGTTCTCAATGTGATACAGGAATGAGCCACCCGTTGCATCATCCAGAGGCCAACCGGAGCCATGTACCACCAAACCTTCCTGATGGTTTTCAGGCTTCACTTCCCACAGCTCTTTAATCCCAATCCCATAATGTTGGGGGTCAGCATCAGCACCCAGCTTAAATTTATTGAGTAGTTCCTTACCTAAATGACCACGACAGCCTTCCGCAAATACGGTGTATTTTGCATGAAGCTCCATACCCGGCTCGTAGCTGTCTTTCTTCCCACCCTCTTCATCAAGGCCCATATCAGGCGTAACGACACCTTTAATGCTGCCATCTTCATGATAAAGAATTTCTGCAGCAGGGAAACCGGGATAAATTTCGACCTCAAGCGCTTCTGCTTGCTCACCCAACCAGCGACTCACATTGGCAAGGCTCACGATATAATTACCCTCGTTATGCATGCTGGGTGGAATCATAAAATTAGGCAGTTTTATGGATTTACGCTCAGTGGTAAACAGGTGAACTTCATCACCGCTCACTGCGGTATTAAGCGGTGCTCCACGGTCTTTCCAATCTGGAAATAACTCATCCAGAGCGCGTGTTTCCATGACTGCGCCCGACAGAATATGCGCGCCCACTTCGGAGCCCTTTTCCAGTAGGCACACTGAGATTTCCTGACCTTGCTCAGCAGCTAACTGCTTCAGACGAATCGTCGTTGCTAAACCTGCAGGGCCGCCGCCGACCACCACAACATCATATTCCATACTTTCGCGTTCAGCACTCGTACTCATCCTGATTTCCCTCTGTATTCTCTAAACATCACAAATATTAACTATCACCCCAGATCACTCACACCCTCTAAGAAAGTGAAATATGCCGGTGGTTGTTTCACCCACTGAAGCGAAATCCTTAGCTTGCTTGGCTCGCTTGGTATATGCGCTATGCTGCAGTAGCCTCAAGTAGTCGCTTCACGCTCCAGCCAAGGTACGAACATCACTGCGTCACCGATTAATAGCAGGTTGCCCAGTGAATCAACACACTTGGTGCTGAAACTAACAATCGGCTTAGTAGGATGAATCTCCTTAATCTCAACGCTGGCAGTCACCAACATATCCAGAAATACCGGCGCTTTAAACTGCACATTCTGCGCCATATAAATCGCACCCTCACCCGGTAATTGCTGCCCTAACAATGCTGAAAACAAGCTGCCGACTAGCATGCCATGAACAATACGCGACTTGAACTTTGTGTTAGCAGCGTAAGCCTCATCAAGGTGTATAGGGTTTCTATCAGTCGACAGTTCAGCATATTGCCGTACATCATCATCGGTAAACTTGCGTTGCAACTGCGCACTGTCACCGACTTTTAATAATTTATTCATAACTTTATATCACTTTATCTTGCTAGATCTACGCCCCGAAACAGATCGCATCACTTAGAACGCACACTCTGAATCGGGACAAATATTCAGTTTTTAGATTTAAAACTGCTCGCCTGGCATAGCCATTACAACATCGCTTCCTGACTTCACTACCGCAAGACAAGATTTGGTTCGTGGCAACATGTGCTCACAATAAAAACGCGCGGTATGAAGCTTTGCATTCAAGAAGTCCTGATCACCGTCACCCGCATCCAGCATGGCACGTGCTTTCATCGCTCCTTTGACCATAGTCCAGCCACCGCAAAGGTAACCAAACAACATCATGAAGTTAGTACTCGCACTACCGGCGTGGTGCTTGTCATTCTCAGCACTGACTAACAGATGCTGATAAGCGTCCATGCCGTCTTTCAGGGCTTGTTCAAAGCCTGTGACAACGCTATTTTCAGGATAAGCCGACTGGCTAAGCGCCTCTGATGTGGCCTGCATTTCATCTAGTAACAGCTTTAATGAGGCTCCTTGATCCATCAGCGTTTTACGACCCACTAAATCCAACGCCTGAATGCCCGTGGTGCCCTCGTAAATCGTCAGAATGCGTGCATCACGTAAGTGCTGTGCCGCGCCTGTCTCTTCGATGTAACCCATACCGCCATGAATCTGCACACCTAACGATGTAAGCTCCTGCGACATCTCAGTCAGCCAGCCTTTAACAATAGGCGTCAGTAACTCAAAACGTTTGGAGTGATGGGCTTTTTGTGTCTCACCACTAGCACCCGCAGCACGATCCAACTCAGCTGCTGCGACCAATGCCAATCCACGCATAGCTTCAATGGATGACTTCATCATCAACAACATACGGCGCACATCCGGGAATTCAATAATCGGAATTCGTGAACCATCGCGGCGAGTGCCCTGCACACGGTCCTTAGCATAAGCAAGCGCCAATTGATAAGCGCGCTCAGAAATGGACAATCCTTGCAAACCAACCGCCTGACGCGCATGGTTCATCATGGTGAACATATAGACCAAACCTTTGTTTGGCTCGCCCACTAAATAACCTTCAGCCCCGGCAAATTCCATGACGCAGGTTGGGCTTCCGTGAATACCTAGCTTATGCTCCAGCGACAAGCAATTCACTGCGTTGCGTGTTGCTGGCTCACCAGCGCCATCCAGTGTGAACTTTGGCACAATGAACAAAGAAATACCTTTAACCCCGGCAGGAGCATCCGGCAGTCTTGCCAACACAAGGTGAACGACATTATCAGTCATCTGATGATCGCCCCAGGTGATGAAAATTTTCTGCCCGGTTACTAAATAATGGTCACCTTCAGGAACTGCTTGTGTCTTGATCGCCGCCAGATCAGATCCTGCATCTGACTCGGTTAGATTCATGGTACCGGTCCATTCACCACTCACCATTTTAGGGAGCCATGTATTCTGAAGTTCCTCGCTAGCATGGTGTGCGATACTTTCCATCGCCCCCATACTCAACATAGGACACAACGCAAACGCCATATTGGCTGAGTGCCATACTTCATTAACCGCCGTATTCAATACGTTTGGCATGTTTTGGCCACCAAAGTCTTCAGTAGCAGCCAGCGATAACCAACCATTCTCTGCGAACTGCTGGTAGGCTTCATTAAAACCAGGTGAGGCTTCCACGCCATAATCACTCAGCTTGGCGCCTTGCAGATCACCTGTTTTATTCAAGGGGGCCAATATATCGGCACCGAACTTACCGGCTTCATCAAGCACGGCAACCGCCAGTTCCATATTAGCGTCAGACTCGCCACTTTCACACAGTGCATCAAATTCTACAATTTGTTCCAGGCAAAATGCGGTGTCTTTATAGGGGTGAATGTAACTCATAAACGAAATCCATAAAAATGAGTGGCCGAGCGGCCACCCTAAGCTTGAGGCCTACTAACGGAGGACATAGTGGGGCCTTGAAATAAGTTATTTATTCAGCATTAGCCCATTCGCGTAATACGAATTTTTGAACCTTGCCGGTTGAAGTGCGTGGTAGCTCCACAAATACAAACTTTTTAGGCACTTTGAAATGCGCCATATGCTCACGACAATATGCCTTTAGCTCGCCATCAGCTACTTCAGCACCCTCGGCTAAATTAATAAAGGCACAAGGTACTTCACCCCACTTCTCATCCATTTTCGCGACAACCGCAACATCCCCAACCGCAGGGTGTCGGTACAGCACATCTTCTACTTCCACACTGGAAATGTTTTCGCCACCAGAAATGATAATGTCTTTAGAGCGATCTTTGATCTCGATATAGTCGTCTTCATGCCATACCGCCAAATCACCAGAGCGGAACCAGCCACCTTCAAAGGCAGCATCCGTGGTTGGTGGATTTTTTAAGTAACCTTTCATGACGATATTGCCGCGCATAAAAATCTCACCGATCGTTTGGCCGTCTTTTTTCACTGGTTCCATCGTCTTAGGATCAGCCACCATCAGACCTTCCTGCATAGTTACACGCACACCTTGGCGCGCTTTTAATTTGGCTTTTTCTTCAGATGTCCGATCATTCCAGTCATCATTCCATTCACACACTACACAGGGACCATAAGTCTCGGTGAGTCCGTAAACATGCGTGACCACAAAGCCCATGTCTTCCATGCCCTGAATGACTGAAGCTGGTGGCGGCGCACCTGCTGTCATGACTTTCACCGCATGATCAATACCGGACTTCTCTGCCTCTGGCAGACTATTGATCATATTCAGAACAATCGGCGCACCACAGAAGTGATCCACCTTTTCTTCTTTGATTAATGCCACAATCTCATCAGCGCGCACATGGCGTAAACACACATTCACACCGGCTACTGCAGCAATTGTCCAAGGGAAACACCACCCGTTACAATGGAACATTGGCAACGTCCAAAGGTAAGTCGCCTGGTTAGGCATACCCCATGACATGACATTGCTAACTGCATTGAGGTAGGCACCACGATGATGATACACAACGCCTTTAGGGTCGCCCGTGGTTCCAGAGGTATAGTTTAGGCTGATCGCATCCCACTCATTCTGAGGGTTCTGCCAGGCAAAATTGACATCACCTTCCGCCAGCAGTTCGTCATAGGTCAATTCACCCAGCAACTCGCCACCTTCAAACGAAGGATCATCAATGTCGATCACTAGAATGTTCTTGTCGAGAATCTCCAGTGCCTGCTTAACCGTTGCAGACATTTCACGCTCTGTGATTAAGACTTTCGCTTCAGCATGCTGCAAAATAAACGCAACTGCTTCGGCATCCAGACGAGTATTAATGGAGTTTAATACGGCACCAATCATAGGAACCGCAAAGTGTGCCTCAAAGTGCTCCGGCAGATTAGGACACATGATAGATACAGTGTCACCCTTGCCAATACCACGCTTTTGCAATGCACTGGCAGCTTGACGACAACGGTCGTAAGTTTGCTTCCAGTTACGACGTACGCCAATGTGCACAACAGCCGTTTTATCAGGATTAACCGAAGCCGCTCGCTCCAGAAAAGTCAGCGGGCTTAGCGCTTCAAAATTAGCAGGTACCTGACCCAGTCCCTGATCGTATATATTAGCCGTCATTAGATTTCTCCTCTCAATTCCGGTATTCAAACTGTATTGAACATCATATCTTTCAAAAAAATATCGCTATGTCATTTGACTTCCTGTAGCGCTATGTCAGGATGATACGAAGAGATCGTTGCGTTAATATTTCCCAATTGTATCGAATTGTAACGCCCCCAGAGGACATCTATCTTGCCGCGTAACTGGCCGCTCACCCCTAAGCTGTCGCGTCGCTTTCTATTGACGCTGCTAGGCATCACTATTGCTACTTACAGTGTGGTCTACTTGTTTTCGGTGCCTTTCATTAAGCAAAAGGTATTTGAAATCGAGCGAGACTCCAGTCGCTTGGTACTCGACAATGTGACTGAGTTAGCCAGTCGCATGTACAGCAATGTGGAGGGCTATCGTAAGCAAGCCTTAGAAAGCCATCAGCAGAAATTAAAAGTCGCAGTTTCACTGACCGAAGCCTTCATACAGACAGAGTTTCAGTCCGCCGAAGCAGCACTGATTCCGGCGTCTAAAGTTCGGGAGAAGGTTTTCTCTGTCATCCGTAAATTTAAGTATGATGAGAATAACTACATCTGGATTGCTGACTACCAAGGCACGCTGCTATCCCACCCGGACCCTCGCTTTTATGGGGTCAAGTCTCCCTTAGATGATGGCGTAGCAAAGCCCGTTTTGGAGAAGCTGCTCAAGCAAGTTCGCAAGGAAGGGGAAGGCTTTTACGCCTACCAATGGAACCGTCCTCAGCAAAAACAAGGATTGGACAAAGTCTCCTTTATTAAAGACTATCCGGAATGGGGCTTTGTAATTGGTTCCGGTGTGTATCTGGATGATTTGGAAAAAGAGGTACAAGTCCTGAAGCAACAAGCGTTGCCGGATCTTCGCAACGCACTGTTAAAAATAAAACTCGCTAAGACGGGCTATCTGTATATTTTTGATGCACAGAAAAACATGCTCATTCATCCCAATATAAACATTGACGGGACACGCTTTAATACACTCACTAACCCCTTGAGCAAACAACCCATCGCTGATGAATTAATCTCAATAGCGGATACTGGTGAGGAACTCCATTACCTCTGGGATAAACCTGATGACCCCGGTAACTACATCTACGAGAAACGATCGTTGGTGCGCTATTTACCGGGATTCGACTGGTATATCTGCTCTTCCGTATACCTAGATGAATTAAGTAGTAGCTCGGAGTTACTCAGCAATCGCCTGCTCACTCTTGCAACGGTCACCCTGCTTATCTCATGGATATTGGGTTTGTTCTTTGTAGGCCGGATTACTCGCCCGCTTGAGCATTTATCAATGACTGCTGAAAAAGTACAACAGGGTGACTTATCCGCTCGTAGTAATTTAGTGGGTGATGATGAAGTCGGAAAATTAGCGCATAGCTTTGACAGCATGGTGATGCGTCTTGAAAACAATATCGACACATTGGACTCACAAGTCAAACGTCGTACCGAGGAAATGCTGGAGGCCCACGCTAATGCACAGCGCATGAAAGCAGTCGGGCAACTCGCAGGCGGCTTAGCCCACGACTTTAATAATTTGCTCTCCATTATTTTAGGCAATCTATCACTCCTCAAAGATCGCAACCCATCGAATGAGGAATTGAATAACTTCTTAGATCCTGCTATCAAAGCATCACAACGCGGCACGAACATCACCCATCGTTTACTTGCCTTCGCACGCAAACAACCGCTGCGCCCCACTACTGTTCAAGTGAATCAACTATTGACAGATACCTGTGTTTTACTGCGCGGCTCACTACCCTCCTCAATCACTCTTGAAACGGTCTTTAGCGATGAAGCACTTGCCGTCAATGTCGATGCAGCCTTAATGGAAAGTGCCCTGATCAATCTCGCTCTGAATGCGCGTGATGCCATGCCTAAAGGCGGTGTATTGTCTCTGGAGTCATCGTTGTGCGAGTTTACTCAACCCCAACATGACTATGATGAAACTGTGCCGGCAGGGCGTTATGTATGCCTGCTGGTCACAGATACAGGTTCCGGTTTTAACGAAGAATCCTTACAGAAGGCATTCGAACCATTCTTTACCACCAAAACAGAACTGGATAATTCTGGTCTGGGTTTGAGTATGGTGTATGGCTTCGTTAAACAATCCAATGGTTACATCCACATCAATAGTAAAACAGGGGAAGGAGCCGCGATTAATGTATTACTCCCTGCGGTTGATTATGAGGCTAATGACACTTCGCCAAATAAAGCACCTGCTTCATCGCAATGGTTGAAAAATCAATTAGCTTTGCTGGTAGAAGATGATGCAGACGTCAGACGAGTTGTAAGAGAGCAACTCATGTCGTTTGGACTGAATATTATTGAAGCGTCGAGCGCACAAGAAGCAGAGCAACTGATTAAAAATATTCCACATCTGGATTTACTAGTGTCAGACGTGCGCCTGCAAGGCGTCAGTGCTGGTCCTTTATTAGCGGAACTGTTTGCTGCACAAGGAAAAAGTCGTATTATCTTACTGATGAGTGGCTATACTCATAGTGTACAGATTGATGGTAAACAGGGTGTCTTAACGTTTCCTCTGCTAAGGAAACCGTTTGATAAAGAAGCCCTTTATGATGCGCTCTTGCAGGCACATCATGCATTAATCAGGGAGGAGGTTCATGACCAATAAACACCATACCATTTACATTGTTGATGATGAAGTGGCTATCTGCGAGTTACTGGAAAACGAATTCCAGCTGCACGGTTACACCACGCGTAGTTTTCAGACCGGAAAAGAAGCCCAGCAAGCCATTGATTCCTTGATCCCCGATGTGTGTATCATTGATTTAGGCCTGCCCGACATGAACGGCTTGACCATCGTCCGTGACCTAATGGATACCTGTGAAACGGGTGTCATTATCCTTTCTGGCCGCAATAGCTTGCCCGATAAGGTACTAGGCTTAGAACTAGGCGCTGATGATTACGTCAGCAAACCGTTTCAACCCAGAGAACTGGTAGCACGTGCCAATAGTATTGTCAGGCGTATGGGGCGTTACAGTGAGAATGCTCAGAGCGCTCAGCAAAATACCCCCAAACAAGCTCATTTTGATGGATGGAGCTTCGATGTCCCCACTCTGTCCTTGCATAATACCGATGGCCGCACAGAGAAATTAAGTGCTGCAGAAGCAGAACTACTCCTATCATTCTTGCACTCACCTCAGCAAATTTTGTCACGGGATCAGCTAATGAAGCAGCAAATGGATGCTTTTGATCGCTGTGTGGATGTTCGCATGTCACGTATTCGTAAAAAAATTGAGCGTGACCCCAAAGACCCTGCTTTGATCAAAACTGTCTATGGTGTTGGGTATATGTTCGCTAGTAGTGTGGAGTGGGATTCACACTAGTATCTCATCATCCGTTGATTATCACGTGATAGTTTGAATCCAATGATGAGCATTCATAGCGCTACCATATCAATGTTAAATCACTCAATTACATTTCGTTACATTTCAGCAATCATTTAGAAAAAGTCCTCCTCTATGCTCCTCCCTCAAGTTTAAATTTGCTTCATTGAGAGGAGTTAATCGTAATGCAAGTTATCAAACGCGTAGAGGGCGGAGAGCAGCCCCATTGGCCGCTAGGTCCCTTCCAGATTCGTCTACCCTTTGTTCATTACCGCTGGGAAATGGCGGAAATGATTCAAGGCATGATCATGTTTGTCGTCGGTTTGGCGATGATTCCCCTGCTAGAAAGCACACTCGGTATTCCGTATGAAGCAGCACTTGCATTCACGTTTATCGCCGGTATTTTATATACCTTACCAGCATTACTTGGTGTGCCACTCGTTCCTGGCTGGATTACTCCGGCAATTCCAGTAGTACTCGTTTATTTAAAAGGCTTTGAGCCTGGCCCTGAAGCGATTCAAGCACTGTTTGCTTTGCAGATTGAAGTTGCCCTTATATTCTTTATTCTCGGTGCAACGCGACTGGGCTCCAAGCTAGTAGAGATTATCCCCAACTCACTGAAATCAGGAATTATTATTGGTGCAGGTATTGCGGCCTTAATGGGTGAATTGAAAGTCGGCGGACGCATTGATGGCACGCCTATTTCATTAATTCTGGGTGCTTTTATCTCAGCTTACATTCTATTCTCAGTATCGTTTAAGCGCCTGACAGAAAACCACCCGATTGCCCGTAAAATTGCTAACTTCGGTATGGTTCCCGGCATGATTCTGGCGATGATTATCGGTTGGATCGTGGGTGAATATCCACTACCTGAGATTGAGTGGGGCATGACTGATCCTAACTTTGCACTACTGTCTGAGTACTTAGTGTTTAATGTTGGCTTCCCTAATCTGGAAACGTATTTAATCGCCATCCCAACAGCGATCATTGCTTATGTTATCGCGTTTGGTGACATTGTTATTGGTTTCACCCTAGTAAAGCGTATTGACCATTTACGTACCGATGAAAAGATCGATATGAGTGTTGATCGTGTTCACTTAGTTACTGCAATTCGTAACTTCATCCATGCCTTGTTAGCACCATGGCCAGGACTTGCCGGACCACTATGGACAGCAGCCCATGCAACGGTTGCAGAGCGTTATGCGATTGGTCGTAAATCAATGGAATCCATCTACAGTGGTGGTGGTACCTTCTGGATTACAGGTTTGATTGCACTGATGATCCTGCCACTAGTGACACTGTTTAAGCCGGTACTTCCGATTGCTCTATCACTTACACTCATCCTAACTGCTTACATTTGTATCATGGTCGGTATGGAGCAGTTAAAAACATCGGTTGAGCGTGGTGTGGCAGGTATTGTTGCGGTAACGTTAGCGATGCCTGATCCTAAGTCTACGATCTTTGCGGTAGTGGTCGGTTTGGTGTTGTATTTCTTTATTGAAAAGCCACGCCTGCTAGGTAAAACAGAGACAAAGTCTGATGATGAAGCAGCTGCAGTTGCTCCGCAAGCAAAGGTAGAGACACCTTAATTCTCTATCCCATCAGATAAAAAAGCCCGGTGACTGAGCAAGTTATCGGGCTTTTTCGTATCAACTCAATATGAACTGGCAGGGTCGATGAGCAATTAGTTCGTGACAACAATTGCAACGCTTTGACAGTATAACCACAAACAAATTATCCGGAGGATCACTCACATGTCGTATGAAAAAGAGGTGTCAGATCACTATCTACATGGCAATTTAATCGATTTTATTCAGGCAGCGCTTCCTGCCATTGGAAAAACCACTGAGAGTGTCACCATTGAAGACCTCGCTCCAGTTGATGAATTTCATGTCGGAGGACGTGCTGCAACAGACCACCTACTCAATCAACTTAACATTACTAAAGAAAGCCACTTATTGGATGTTGGTTGTGGCTTAGGAGGCGCTGCCCGTTACATTGCCGCTAAATACAATAACCAGGTTACAGGCATTGATTTAATACCCGAGTACATCGAAACAGGCAGCATATTGTCTCGCTGGTTGAACCTTGATTCCTACGTCTCTCTTGATACAGGCAGTGCGCTTGCGATGCCCTACCAAGACAATAGTTTCGATGGGAGTTATATGCTCCATGTAGGAATGAATATCGAGGACAAAGTCTCTTTATTTAAGGAGGTATATAGAGTGTTGAAACCCGGCGCGTTTATCGGTGTTTATGACGTTATGCGTCAACAAGATGGTGAACTTATTTACCCTCTGCCATGGGCAACGGATAGTGGTATCAGTCAATTATCAACGCCAGAAGCCTATAAAGAATGCTTAATGAATGCGGGTTTTGATGTGTCCAAAGTAGAGAACCGGCGTGATTTTGCAGTCGATTTCTTTAAGCGAGTACGCGCAAGAGCACAAACCAATAAAGCGCCATCACCACTAGGGCTTCATATTTTGATGCAGGACGGTACAGCAGATAAAGTGAGTAATATGATTAACAACATTACAAACAATCTCATGTCGCCTGTTGAGATTATTGCTGTCAAACGATAAGCAGGTAATCGAGTGGTGCTGCGTTAATCGCTACCCAGTTTCACCGTTCTTTGTAACACCATTGCGCTATTTATCTAAACCTTGATCTGCATTGTCACTGAGCGCGTTTTCGCTAGCCTTGTCAGTGCTTTTCATCGCCGCATCATCAAACAGTGTTTTATCCCATAATGGTAATTTACGACGGTAGACAGCACGGGCAATTAAGTGAGCACCAACGGGTGCAGTCAAAAACAGAAATGCGATAATTAGCAAAGCTTTAGTAATCACCAGCGAGCTAGCAAAATACACCGATACGCCCAGTACAATCAGTCCCGCAGCTAAAGTTCCGGCTTTAGTGGTAGCGTGCATGCGGATCAGTACATCTGGCAGGCGTAGCAGACCCAGACCAGCGATGGCTGCAAATCCACCACCCAGCACAATCAGTACACTTACGATCATCTCAGTCATTAGTCTGGTCTCCTGATGTGGCAGTGTTAACACCCCTAGCAGCTTTGGCCAGTGCTCTATCTTCTTCATCACTCACGGGAATATTACTGTGTTCTAAGTAGCGCGCGAAACCAACCGTCGCTAAGAACCCGATCAGTGCCAAAGCAAGACCCAGATCAAGATAGGCCGCATTCCCCAGCCGGAGGGCTAACAGGGATGACACGGCAACCAATAAGATAGTGATCAAGTCCAAGGCTACGATTCTGTCGGCAGGCGTCGGCCCCTTATACATGCGGATACAGCCGGCGATAATGCCAAACGCAGTCAGTGCTAATGCGATATTTATTGCCAGTTCCATTAGCGCATCGCCTCCAAAACCCGACGTTCCATTCCTTTGTGAAGCTCCTGCTTGAATGCTTCAGGGTCATCAACAAACATGGCATGAACCAACAGATGTGTTTTATCTTCACTGATATCAACCGATAGCGATCCCGGCGTCAGTGATACAAGGTTGGCGAGCACGGTAATTTCTGCATCCGTCTTTGCTTCGATAGGCACAGCAATCAGTGCTGGTTTGCTTCGGTGTGTTGGTGTCAGCACATCCCAGGCTACTTTTAAGCTGGAGATAATCAACTCATAAATGAAGTACAAGGCGAGCATCACTCCGTCAAACAATGAGCTACAGTAGCGACTCGCACCAAACAACGGCTGAAGAATAAATAAAACAGCATAACCAACCAAAAAGCCGACCAATACGCTGGACACACCAATACCGCCATTCAGAGCGGCCCATACAAAGGCAAGAATCAGATTTGTTGCAAATGGCGTCATTATTTCTGTACCTCATTCAAGTTGCCTGGAGCAGCTGACCGATTAGGCAGTACCGTGTCGATATACGCGCTAGGATCGATTAAGGTCTTCGCCGCTGTATCAGACAGTTCGATAATCTTACCGGGCATTAATCCTATTATTAACATAACAGCAGAAAGACCAAGCACCGGTGTCCAGATATAGAGATTTGGAGGCACTACCAGTGGCACGGCTGATTTCACACTGCCATTCTCGACAACAATAATATCACTGTCCAATGACTCAACAATTTTTGGCCCACTCTCTAATGGTTGTGGTTTCCAGAAGGCTTCTAACCAAATACGCATGAGCGGGATAAAGGTCAGTAAGCTGGCGATAATCACGAAGGTAATCACAATGGCAGCATCATGATGAAGACCTGCTTCAAGGATCAATAGCTTCGCCCAAAAACCAGAAAGCGGCGGGATACCGATAAGAGCCAGTGCAGCAAACAAGAATACCATAGAGAATCCCGGACGCTCCTGATACAAGCCACCGAGACGTGATAGCTCAAAGCTACCCCCTAGTTTTCCAACAATGCCGGCAATCATAAACAACAGTGCTTTGATCAAAATACCATGCACCATATAGAAAATCGCAGCTCCCATAGCCAGCGCAGAGCCTAGTCCAAGTCCTAGCAACATGAAACCTATCGACCCGATGACATGAAACGCCAGAATACGACGTATATCGCTATGCGTCATGGCACCAAATACGCCAAGTATCATCGTCACCAATCCCAATCCGAGCAAGGTCGTATCGACCACTGAGTGTTCTCCGGGGAAGATTAACGTAAAGGTTCGAATCAGTGCATAGATTCCGACTTTTGTCATCAGTGCAGCAAACACCGCGGTGACGCTGATCGGCAAGGTGTGATACGACGCAGGTAACCAAAAATACAATGGGAAAACCGCAGCCTTAATACCAAAGGCAACCAGAAACAACACTGCCACAACCGTGACTAATGCCTGATTTTCAACTTGTGGCACACGTATAAACAGGTCGGCCATATTCAGTGTGCCGGTCAGTCCATATAGCAAACCAATTGCCGTTAACAGCAGCACCGTAGAGATGAGGTTGATAGCAACGTACTTTACCGCACCATCCAGCTGTACCTTGTTTCCACCTAACACCAGCAGAGCGAATGAGGATATCAACATCACCTCAAACCAGACGTACATATTGAACAAGTCACCCGTTAAAAACGCACCGACCACACCCACGATGAGCATATTCAGGAACGTAAAAAAGCCACCGGCTATCCTGTCTCTGGAAATGTCACCCACGGCATAGACATTCACGCACAAGGAGACAATCGCAGTGACGACAATGAGTATCGCGCTGAGCATATCCGCGATCAGTGTGATGCCCATTGGGGCTTGCCAGCCACCCATTTGGTTGGATACCGGTCCACCGCTGGCTACCTGATATAACAATATAAAAGACAGCATCAGCAAGGCAATCGAACCAAAGATGCTGATCACACCACGTGATTTAACATCGCTGGTCAATATAAAACTCAGCGCTGCCGTCATCATTGGCACAAGCAGGCACGCAATCAACAGCCCGTTCATGATGACTTCTCCGAATCTGCAGGGTCTTGGCGTTTTTCCGCCAATGTCATTTCATCCACATTTAAAGTACCAATCGCTTGATACGCCTTATGCGCCAGAACCAGCGTAAACGAAACCAGTCCAAAGCCGATAACGATTGCGGTTAGCACCAGTGCTTGTGGCAAAGAGTTCGCATATTCTGCGCTACCACCGTCGGTAATAAGTGCTGGTGCGCCTACGGTCAGGCCACCTACTTTAAAAATAATCAGGTTCGCAACGTTACTGATCAGCACCAGACCAAACAGGAATTTAACCAGGTTACGGCTCAGTAGCATCCAGACACTAACGGACATTAAAACGCCCACTAAAAGACTCAGTAAGATCTCCATCAGAGCTCCTCCTCCAAGGCGATTACCATACCTGACACACCACCAACAACCACTAAATACACGCCGATATCGAATATCAGCGGCGTACCCAAGCCTAAACCCTTCTCTGTTTCAGTCGCTCCGATAAATAACCACATGCCGGTTAAAAACGAACTATCCTGAAGCAATGGCAACAGACCCGAAACTACACTGGTTAGCAATCCGATTAACACCAAGGTTTGCGGGGCAATGCGCAGCAGTTTGCGCATCATGCCTGGCCCTTCAGCCAGTCCATAAACGATAATTCCTGCTGCAGCGACCAATCCACCGATAAAGCCTCCACCCGGTTCATTGTGTCCGCGCCATAATAAAAACACAGAGAAGAGCAACATCAGTCCCACCAACAGGCGGCTAATCGTACTAAATATTAAAGAATTCATTAGCGAGGCCCCTGTGCATGTACACGAACTTTTAACAGCGCAATCACAGCCAATGCTGCTGTTGCTACCACGGCTACTTCACCCAAGGTATCCAGTGCACGGAAGTCTACGAGGATGACATTCACAATGTTGCGACCGTAGGCTTGAGCCAAACTGTTTTCTTCAAAGAAATGCGTCACGGTGAGATCCAGAGGAGTAAGTGATACACCAAGCGTAATAATGGCCATCACAACTCCTGCCGCAATCGCGATGACAGCATCACGCAGACCTCTGGTTTTAGCCGGATCCGTTTGATCCGGAAAGCGCGGAAGTTTAATCAGTACCGTCGCAATCAACACAACAAACAGCGTCTCTACCATCAACTGTGTAATCGCAACATCAATCGCACCAAACACGAGGAACAGCACCGCGACACCACTCCCCACAACGCCAAGCGCACAGATTGCGAGTAATCGCGTGTTACTAAAGGTCAGCACCAATGCAGCACTAATCATCAGGAACACCACTATCGCAATAAACGGCGTCACCGGAGTAAGTCGGTCAAAGTCCATACTGACAGGGTGATAAAGCAGTGTGACTGCCACTGAGACCACAAAAGCCATGAATACAATCGTCAAATAATGACTTAATGAGCCTGTTTGCAAGCGGTTTGTGAGTTTCGATGCCACAAACTGCGTGCGATTGAGTAAAAACTCATAGGCTGAATCACCGACAACGGGCAACTTCTCAACTAAGTTATTAATCATTCGGCTGACAATGCTTAGGCTAAAGAACAACATTATGCCAACCGCCACAGTGATGATACTGAGAATCAATGGTCCGTTAATACCATGCCATAGAGATAGCTTTACCTCAGCTGAGGCGGCCATCACACTACTGACTGCGGGTTGTATAACGTATTCAGTGATCTGACCGGGTAACAGACCGGTTAATAATCCTGCGATTGCCAAAACCACAGGACCAACCCACATTACGGCATACACTTCTTTTGGTTCACGCGTGATGGTGGACTCTCCACCCAAAAACACGCGGAAAATAAACGTCAGCGCAATACCTACCATCATGGCATTAGCAGCCACCGCAGCCGCCACGATTATCCATGGTTGGTCTGCGATCGTTAATGTTCCTTCATAGATCAGCTCTTTACCGATAAACCCGAGAAACGGTGGAAAGCCTGCCATCGATAAGGCCGCAAGCACCGCACCTAAGGCAGTGATTGGCATGAAACGAACCAGCGATCCCAGCTTGTTAAAATCACGTGTTCCCGTGCTTTTATCCACATTACCAATGGCCAGGAACAAGGCGCATTTATAAAACGCATGCACGATCAGGAAGGTCACCGCCGCCAGTGCCGCAATCTGTAAATTAGATGCAAGAAACATCGTAATCGTGCCCAGCGCCATTACGGTCGTCCAAGCCAACATCAGTTTCAGATCTGTTTGGCGTAACGCCATCATGGATGACCAAACCGCGGTAATTCCACCGGCAATACTCAGGGCATAGAACCATTCCTCAGTACCACCGAGTGACGACTGAAGCCGCATCATTAAATAGATACCCGCCTTAACCATGGTCGCAGAGTGCAGATAAGCACTAACCGGCGAAGGTGCTGCCATCGCGTTAGGTAGCCAGAAATGAAACGGAAATTGTGCGGACTTGGTAAAGGCACCCAACAAAATAAGCGTGAGTATGACAGGATAGTGCTCGTGCTCAGTAACCGCTGATCCCGAGGCGATGATCTCTGATAACAAATAACTGCCGGAAGCCTGCCCCAGCATAATCAGTCCAACCAATAAGGCTAGCCCGCCGCCGCCAGTTACCAATAATGCTTGCAGTGCAGAACGCCGCGCCTGCGTGTTTTCGTGATCGAAACCCACTAATAAGAAGGAGGTGATCGTCGTCAACTCCCAAAAAATAAACAACAGGATGATATTGTCCGACGACACCAGTCCAAGCATGGCTAGCATGAAGGACAGCAACAGCCATTGGAGCCGCGCATGGCCTTTGTGTACTTTGAAGTACCCGTAGGAATAGAGGAAGACCAATATCCCTATGCCACTAATCAGCAATCCGAAAAGCAAGCTGAGGCCATCCACACGAAAGTCCAACTGGACGCCTAAGCGTGGCACCCATTCACCACTGAAAGTCCAGGGTGTACCAGCGGCTATTGAGCTAACCTGTGACAGGTAAGCAACGAAAAATACGATTGCGGAGATAAGCGCGCAGGCAAATGCGGTATTGGCGGAGCCGTTGATACCTTTTCTTATCTCGGAATTACTGTAAGCGTTGGTTTGCGAAGTTATATCAGCAGGCATAGTCTAGTAATAACAGAGTAAGGGCGAGGGAAACAACCCGGTTAATATGGATGAAAATATCATTAAATCAGTTCAGCATATTACACTACTTGCCCGGAGTATGGCAGAGCAGCTACCTAGGTCAAATGGGTTAGGCGTATAAAAAGTCTCACTACCTAAAAAACTAAAAAGGCCGAACAGTTTCCTGATCGACCTTACAGTTTTATACTTCGAGCACTGGGACTTAACTTAGCTGACTGCTTTGACCTGTTCTGTACCAGAGTCATTTTCAGAGGCATCATCAGCAACCGGCGCTAACTCTTCTACCGGCACTAC
This sequence comes from Leucothrix pacifica, assembly GCF_003172875.1. Classification (GTDB taxonomy): domain Bacteria; phylum Pseudomonadota; class Gammaproteobacteria; order Thiotrichales; family Thiotrichaceae; genus Leucothrix; species Leucothrix pacifica. The sequence continues at coordinate 24,194 of NZ_QGKM01000001.1, forward strand.
CACACCCTGCTCAACTAACTCCTCGTACCAAAGATCATGGTGTTCCTTGGCCCAGTTAGCATCACACTCACCCGTTTGCATCACCTCAAACGCACCTTCCATGGCAATCGTGCCCATGTAGATGTGGCCTAAGGACGCCGCCATAATGCCAACCGCAGAGATACTATGCACCCAATGCGCGAAGGTAATATTGTCACGGGTTCGACCGAAGTCTGTGTAGTCCAGTATAAATGTGAAATCCAACACTAAACCACTGGCTACTACGACAATACCCACCAGCACTGCCATCCAATACCAGCCTTTTTCACCAGCATTGTACCGACCTGCGGGAGCATGTCCGCCAAGCAATCCACCACCTTTAAAGACCCACTTAAAGTCGATCCACTTGAAGAAATTACCCTTCATAAAGGTAAAGGTCAGCACCACCAACGCAATGGCAAAGGCAGGTCCGGCATAGTCATGAATGCGCTTCATGAGTAATGTCAGCGGGCCACCAATCTCAGGGCCGAGATAAGGGATGATAATAAATCGCCCAAACAACAGCACTGCTCCGGTAATACCCAACGCTACAAACAGGATAGCAGTGATCCAATGAACATACCGCTGGAACGTGGTGAAGCGTTTGATCTTCTGCGTAGAGCGTCCGGCTTTAATAGGAATTTTACCCCGTATCAGCCGGAACAGCAGAATAGCAATAATGGTAAAGCCCAGCACCTTAGCAGCAGTCGGAATCAACTGCCCCATACGAAAGTGCCGCCACTCCTCCCCGCCAATGTTTACCAATGAGGTGGACTCTATTCCCTTTACCTGGCTACGCACCTGCCCCGGATCAGAATCTTCCTGAGCACGGGCGCGTACCGCATTCCATAACTCAGCACCAGGATCTTGCTGAATCACAGATGGCCCGGCGGCATGACTCACCGCCGGAAAGGTCAGCAGTAATAACAAGCTTAACCACAATATCCGCATAAAGATCACTCTCGTATAAGCTAGTTAGATGAGTCCGGCGTCCACTGCTGCACACTGCCACCCGTTGCCCGACCACTGAGTGACGGATTCGGTCTGAAGTTTGCCTTCTGCTGTAAACGCGTCTGACTGAACGCTGCTGCACCTCGGTTTACCACACGATCGCGATATACATCTGCAACCACATTGGCATCACCTGCTAACAGAGCATGCGTTGAACACATCTCAGCACAGATTGGCAACTTACCTTCAGCGATACGATTAGTACCGTACTTGGTGTACTCAGCCGGACTCATGTCTTCCTCTTCCGGACCACCGGCACAGAACGTACATTTATCCATCTTGCCGCGAGACGAGAACGCACCATCCGTTGGGAACTGAGGCGCTCCAAACGGACACGCGTAGAAGCAGTAGCCACAACCGATACAAGTATCTTTGTTATGTAGGACGATGCCTTCGTCAGTGATTTCAAAGCAATCAACCGGACAAACTGCTGCACACGGTGCATCCGAACAATGCATACAAGCAACGGATAAGGAACGCTCACCCGGCTCACCATCTTTAATCGTCACGACGCGGCGACGGTTTACGCCAACCGGAATCTCGTGTTCGTTTTTACACGCAGTGACACAGGCATTACATTCAATACAGCGTTCTGCGTCGCAATAAAACTTCATTCTTGCCATGATTATTCTCCTTAAGCTTTGCTAATACGACACAGGCTACACTTAGATTCCTGCATTTGAGTAACTGAATCATAACCGTAGGTCATGGCTGTGTTGATCGCCTCTCCCAAGGCATAAGGATCTGCCCCTTCAGGGTATTTATGACGTAAATCTTCACCCTGGAAGTGTCCACCGAAGTGGAATGGGGAGAATGCAACACCCGCTGCAACACGACGTGTAATCATTGCTTTCACTTTGATCTTGCCGCCTTCCGGACTTTCAATCCACACATCGTCACCTTCGCGAATGCCGTTATCGTTAGCATCACGTGGGTTCATCTCAACAAACATGTCAGGCTGCAATTCTGCCAACCATGGGTTTGAACGTGTCTCGTCACCACCACCCTCATATTCCACCAATCGACCGGAGGTAATAATGATTGGGAAGTCTTTGGAGTAATCCTTACTCTGGATCGAGTTATAACGCGTTGGCAAACGCCAGAACGATTTACGATCCTCATACGTCGGATACTTCTCAACCAAGTCATAACGAGAGGTATAAAGCGGCTCACGGTGAATGGGTACAGGGTCTGGGAATGTCCACACCTTAGCGCGGGCCTTGGCATTACCAAATGGCGAACAACCGTGTGCAATCGCGACACGCTGGATACCACCGGACAGATCCGTTTTCCAGTTCTTACCTTCGGCTGCAGTCTTTTCTTCATCCGTCAGATCATCCCACCAGCCAAGCTTCTTCAACATATCTGCGCTGAATTCCGGATAACCATCTTTGATATCCGAATCTGCTGACCAGGAATCTTCTGCTAACAGATTAGTCCCTTCATATTCCACACCAAAACGCGCACGGAAGGTTAACCCACCCTCAGCAACCGGCTTACTGGTGTCATACAGGTTTGGTGTACCGGGGTGATTCATCTCTGGCGTACCCCAACATGGCCAAGGCATGCCGTAAGTGTCACCGTCACAGGCACCACCTTCCGCTTTCAGGGTGTCGTAGTCGAATGTGCCCCAGTTCTGCTGGTGCTTCTTCATACGCTCAGGGCTTTGACCGGTGTAACCAATCGTCCACATCCCTTTATTGAATTCGCGGGTAATGTCTTCGATAACAGGCTCGCCATCTTTGATCTCGATGTTCTTGAACAGCTCACCATCAATGCCAAGCTTCTTCGCCAACATGTGCATAATGACATGATCAGGCTTGGACTCGAACAATGGCTCAATAACACGATCACGCCACTGCAGTGAACGATTCGATGCGGTGACTGATCCATGAGTTTCAAACTGCGTGGTAGCAGGCAGTAGATACACACCGTCTTTACGATCGTGCATAACCGCTGAAACGGTTGGGTAAGGATCAACAACAACCAGCATGTCGAGTTTTTCCATCGCCGTCTTCATCTCAGTTCCACGCGTCTGAGAGTTCGGTGCATGTCCCCAGAAGAACATAGCGCGCAAGGCGTCTTTTTGTGCAGTATTAGCTTTATCTTCTAATACACCATCAATCCAACGAGAAACCGGAATCCCTTTGGTGTTCATGACATGAACGTCTTTATCACCTTTTTTCTCATAACTACCGGTATCAAAACGGCCTTTGATCCACTCGTAGTCTAAGTCCCAAACCTTGGCCCAGTGCTTCCATGAACCAGCGGACAAACCGTAGTAGCCCGGCAATGTATCAGCCAGTACACCCAAATCCGTTGCGCCCTGAACGTTGTCATGACCACGGAAGATGTTAGCACCACCACCAGACACACCCATGTTACCGAGTGCCAACTGGAATGCGCAGTATGCGCGAGTATTGTTATTACCAATGGTGTGCTGCGTACCACCCATGCACCATATGAACGTACCCGGACGATTACGTGCCATCGCTTTTGCTGCACCGTAGACTTTCGCCTCTGGTACACCAGTCACGCGCTCCACCTCTTCCGGTGTCCACTTCATGACTTCAGCTTTGACATCTTCCATACCAAACACGCGCTGGCGGATAAACTCTTTATCTTCCCAGCCGTTCTTGAAGATGTGGTACATCATGCCCCAGATAATGGGTACGTCCGTTCCCGGACGAATCTGTAGGAAATGATCAGCATGTGCCGCAGTACGGGTAAAGCGAGGATCGATAACAATGATTGGTGCATTATTTTCTTCTTTCGCCTTAAAGATATGCTGCATCGACACCGGATGTGCTTCCGTCGGATTAGAGCCGATTAGCAGGATTGCTTTCGAGTTATGAATATCATTGTAGGAGTTAGTCATCGCACCGTAACCCCAGGTATTCGCTACCCCGGCTACTGTAGTTGAGTGACAAATACGCGCCTGATGGTCAACGTTATTAGTACCCCACATCGCTGCCATCTTACGGAATAAGTAAGCCTGCTCATTATTGTGCTTAGCAGAACCGAGTAGGTATACCGAGTCAGGGCCAGACTCTTCACGAATCTTTAGCAGCTTGTCGCCAATCTCTTCAATGGCCGTCTCCCAAGAGATTTTCTTCCACTTACCATCAACCAATTTGGTGGGGTATTTCAGACGACGTTCACCGTGACCGTGCTCACGCAACGTTGCACCTTTGGCACAATGCGTACCTTGGTTAAACGGGTGATCAAACGCAGGCTCTTGCCCGGTCCAAACACCGCTCTTTACTTCAGCGATAACACCACAACCCACTGAACAGTGAGTACAGATGGTGCGAACTTCTTTAACTTCACCACCCTTAGTGGTAGCGGCTTCAGCCTTCTGCATCATGCCTGCGCTCAAGCCAGTACCTAAAATGGCACCACCAGCGGCAGTCAGACTGGAGTTCTTTAAAAACTCACGGCGGTTGAGCATCCAACCACTTCCGGAGAATTTACATTGATCATCTTTAGCGTCCGCAGTCTTCGCTGAGGCGCTGATTTTTTCGAGTTTCATGCGATTTCCTCCGCTGTAATCAGCTGGCTAAGTTTTTATAATAAGCAGCAACGTGCTTAGTAACACGGTAGCCTTTACGCTCAGGCTTAACTTCTGTTTCAGCTTCTACTTCCGGTGCGGTTGATGCCACTGCCGGTGCTGTTGCGACTAATCCCGCTGCGGCACCTACTGCTGCGCCACCGCGAAGAAACGCTCTACGCTCGCTGTCATGCTTGTCTGATTTACTCATAAACTCTGACTCCTAAAGTTCCAGTCCAAAGTACTGTTGTTCAAATTGAATGAAGGCCGCACCAAAGCGTGCAACTGCCTGATAAAATGATGCAGAATCGGCATTGCTCAGGTCTTCAAAAAACTGGCCTAACCATTTCAACATGTGTTGTGAGAAGAAGTGTGACTGAGTAGCGGTATCGCGACCTTCCTGAACCATCATGGACATCACCTCGCAAAGCGCTGCCACATGGTCTTCCGGCTCTTTCACTGACGGGTCACGCTGATAACCTAAACTCATCAGGTCATCCCTCAACAACCCAAGCGGTTTCTCCATTAAAAAACCCGTCAGATACCACGAGCCGTAAGGCACCACCTCACCGCGCCCTAAGCCAATAAATAAGTCGTGATACTCGTCGTCCACCGAGGCTGGGTCAGAATGCTCTGCTGCCAAGCCCAATAGGGACATCGAAATACCCAACTCGTCTTTGTCGCTACTGTTTTGCGTCAAACTGGCGGCATAGGCCAGCGTATCCGCTGACGGCACATCTCTAAGTAACGCGCCCAGCAATGCGTATGCACCTGCCCGATACTGCTGTTCGGGTGCATGTAATGCGGTCTCATCATTTAGTGGTATTAATGGTTGTGCGCCTGGGTTAGTCATTCACTCTCCTCAACTCATGTATTTGTTAGCAAGCCATAGGCCAAACTTTTCAGGAAAAAAGTCAGTCATACGGCGCTATAATCTGTTTTATCCTTCAATTAATGACGAAACGACCCATCACGCTGGTCACCACGGCCAGGTTGACCCATGGCGACATCATCCTGAACGATATCCACCACACGGCAGTCCTCGCACTTTTTCAGACGATCCTTAGCGCGCTCATCCTGAAACATATAATGCCCCTCCAGCTTACCGAGCATGGTTAGAATCATACTTTCACTGGCAAAGGGTTTACCGCAGTCGATACAGTGGAATGGCTTTTCCTCATTTAACTGCATGGTGCGGTTGCGCTGTTCGCGGTTGCTGATGAATAAAGGTTGCAGCTCAATCGCATTCTCAGGACAGGCCGTGTCACACAGCCCACACTGCACACAGTTCACCGCATGGAATTTCAGAACCGGCGAGTCCGTGCCGCCACTAAGCGCTTTCGCCGGACACACAGTGGCGCAAGCCATACATAAGGTGCAGGCTTCTTTATCCACTTTAAGCACACCAAAAGGCGCACCAGCCGGTAACGGAATACTGTCTTGTGGCTCTGGCGCATGCTTATAGAAGTGATCCATCGCAATTAACCACTGCTGACGCTTGTCATTCATACCGGCTTGAGTGGCTGGCGGGAAATACGGCATGGCTTGATCTGTCGAACCGAAGGCTTCCTGATAATCCGCGGTGAGTGCAGCGACTGATTGTGTATCATCGCTTGATAAGGCCGGAATCAGTCGCACTGCATCCTCTGGATAACCCAATCCAGACAACTGAGTGGTTAAAATACTCAGCTGATGGCGCAGATGTTTGCGGGAGACTGCGGGCGTATTCTCATCATCCAGCAATAAAATCTGACTCGCGCCAAAGCTCAGTGCAGCCGACCAAAAGTCCGCGCCGACACTCGCCAACTCCTCTAACGGAAACGGCAGGATATTATCCGCCAGCGCCTGTGTATTTAATGAAGTCTCATTGGCATACAGCAATAATACCGGCGCTTCACCACCCTCATCCCGATATGCTTTTAACAATCGGCGAATCTGATCAACCTGAAAACCAACCGACGGATAGTTATAAGTAATCGCACCGGTTGGACAAACTGTCGCACATGTTCCACCACCCTGACACAGCTGCGGTTGAACGCTAATGGTTTCACCTATCGAAATAATGGCATCCGTCGGACACGCGTCAATACAGTTGGTACAACCCGGTAAGCCACTACTGCCATGTGCACAAATGTCGCTGTTATAAGCAAAGAACTTAGGCTTAGCAAAGCTTCCTTCCAGCGGCGTGATTTCTTCTAAAATAGCAGCGGTTGTTTTGGTGCTTATGGTGAAATAGCCCGGTGCCGGGATTTCTGACTGACTCAGCGGTGTGTCATTCAGATCTACAATCATATCCGCGACTAAGGTTTGCGTCTGGCCTGCCTCATCCGTCAGACGTAGTTTGAAATCACCCAGCCAGCCCTCCAGCACCATGTCACGGTTGTCTTGCTTGATAATCACGGACTGATCCGTCACTAAATCACTGTCAGCCGTGAGCACAATACGCGCAGTGAGCGGCTCAGAAATTTCCGTGGCAAAGCGCAATGCATCATCTCCACCAATCACCAGCACTTTACCGTTAGATTGATACTCAACCTGTCCGGTTGGCTCGGGAGAATGGTTCTGCAAACTGGCTAATGCGGCTTGTTTGGGCGTCATTGCGGTCATAGTGGTTTGATCTCGTGAGGTCTGGGATTTTTCGAGTTGGCGACGGGCTTCAACCTTCATCATGTGCTTCATATCACTGGTGACGGTATTACCGAGTGGAGCGAATTTGGTGTAATCATCATCGTAGTCATCAAGGCCATCGCGGATATTAAAATCACTGCCCTGAAACAGTTTACGCAGTGCAATCTTGCGCAGCTCTTCGCTGACTTTGGGTGACATAAACCCCGTGTAATCCGACTCCTCAGTGAGTGTGTCTATATCGGGCATGTCTTCATCAGTTAATTCAACCGGAGTTTCGGCTTGCTCTGGCGTGTCAGGAGACTGATTATCGACGGCTTCTGTACCACTCCCGTCAAAACGGTTATTCACATCAGCTAAAGACTGCTCAAGCGCAGAACCATGCGGCTCAGCGGTATCTTCTACAAAGTTACCCCCAGAGTTATCCAACGCTTTATCCACAGATTTATTTGCAGTCTTATCCGCAGAACCAGCGCCTGATTGAGATTCATCCTCCTGATCCCCCAGACGTTTACGGCGCGACCAGCGGCTTAGGAAACCTTCCTTATCCTGTTCACTCATACGCGAATATTCCCCCCGCCTTTTTTCCAGTCGTTGAGCTTGCGCTTGCGCTTTTTCTCAGGGAAATAGTTATCCAACACATAAGCCTCTATCCACAGATAAAGCTCATTGGGAATGTCAACTGCGAAGATCTCTTTACCACCTTCCTGATAGGAGTGTGCCTCGTCAAAACTCATGCTGACTTTAAACGGGATAGGCTGCTCGCTGTCTTCTTTGTCGGTAATCACATAACAACCGGGCTTTGGCGACATCAGGTTGTGGTAATAGCTCTCACACTCATCCTTATATAAGGTCACGCTGAGGCCGGCGTATCGATATTGTTCAATATCGTTTTGGCTGTGCAGTAGCGTCATACCGCTGTCATTATTCGTGGCGTTATCGTCTGCCTCAGACTCCCCGACAATCAAGCCAATCACTGTCCAATAAGCATCGGCCCATTGGCTACTGCTCGGACGTTTTTCCAGAATCACAGATACCGGAAAACTAGTTTGCTGTTCCATTCATGCTCCTCTCTCAAACACAGGCAGCACTGAGTCACTCACTCATTAAGTCTCTGCCCAATCAAATATGGAGCAATTAACGTGCCATTCGGGATAAGGATGACTTTGACGGTAATTCACACCTCTCTTTCATTATGAGTGAGTCAAAATATCTCTAAAGCAATAGTATTTGGGACATTATGACGCCATTACGAATCATCGATCACAGCGGGTATCTCAGGATGATTCACCGTCTGCTAACGCCAATAATCATTACAACCCACAGAATCACAGCATCCTCTGTCCCGGCACGAATATTGCAAACCTTTACAACAAAGCCTGTACAAGGAGCGAAGGAATGGCGATTGAAACTCAGGATGCTTATATGAGCGTTCGACAAGTAGCTGAGTACTTGCATCTCAATGAGAAGAAAATCTATGAGCTGGTGAAAGAGCAGCAGATACCGGCGACTAAGGTCACTGGCAAGTGGCTGTTCCCGCGCGGACTGGTAGATCGCTGGCTTAACGAATCCGCCAATGGTGGCACGCTCAGTGACCGCCTGACTATTGCAGGAAGTGACGATCCCTTGCTTTATCGCCTGATCCTTGCCTACACCCATGAGATTGATGGGCGCGGCGTGGTCAACTACACCCCAACCGGCACGCGCATGGGGCTCAAACAACTTCAAGCTCGCCGCATTGACGCCTGCTGCATGCACTGGGGGCCAAGCGATGAAAGCAGCTTTCGCCATCCTGCATTACTGCAACAACACCGGCAACATCGTCAATGGGCACTGATGCATCTGTTTAAGCGCGAGCAAGGCCTAATGGTACATCCGGAAGTCATGACTCAGATCAACGATCAACAAGACTTATTCAAGCAACAATGGCGATGGGTGCAACGCCAAAGCGGCGCGGGTTCGCAACGTTTTTTAATGGAAGTATTGGGCAAAGCGGGCGGTAATGTCGATGACTTAACCCTCTCACAAACCGCGCACTCTGAGCACGAAGCAGCAGGTCTCATCGTTATGCGTATGGCCGATGTAGCACCAGGGCCTCGCGCAGCCGCCACGGAATCTGGTCTGGAATTTATCAGCATGGGCTGGGAGTCGTTTGATATCGCAATGACGCGTGGTATTTGGTTCCGGCATTTGTTTCAGGACCTGTTGAAACGCCTGCAGTCGGATCAGGCGCAATCCATAGCCAGCATGTTGCAGGGTTATGATTTATCGGCTTGTGGACAGTTGATTTGGGGAGAAAGTTGAGGAAAAGATAGAGGAAAAAAGCACAATCAATCCATGGGGTTCAGCAAGTTCAGCCCTTCAATCCAATCGTAGTCCGAGGTATTTCGAGTGACCAGTGGGATATTATAATCCAGTGCCGTTGCGGCGATTAAGGAATCTCCCAGACCCATTTTGCGCTGACGACGAAGTGCAATCGCTTTATCGGTAATGTCGCTGGACGTGGGTAATACTCTGGCCATATTGAATAGCATTTCTAATTCCCGGGCATCTTCGTCTTTTAGTTTGTGATAGCCGAGTACTTCGATCAGGCTGATTTCAGCGGCGGCGAAGTCTTTTTTGGTGATCCAGTCGCGAAGGGCTTTGTGCTCCGGCAGGATGGCGTAGATGAAGATATTGCTTTCGATTAGTCGCATTGTTATTTCTCGTTCGTTGAGCGTATTTCCATCACCAGAAATCCACACTCTGCGCTCTGAATCATACTTTGGTACTTTTTAATTTAGTAATAGAGATCGCAGCGAATTACTCATTCTAAACTTCACTTGATCCAAAGCGCTAACAATCGACTCCATCTCGTGAACAGATACATAGCCAGCCTGTTTAAGTGCATATAACACACCAACCAGCCCTTGTACTTGCAGCCCCATATCCTTGGCCATTCTCCGACCCGCTTTTTCATCAATTAGTAGCGGCAGACCAAGTTGATCTGCCAGCAGAATAGCTTCTGATTCTCCAGGATCCAATTGCAATCTAAGCAGCAGTAAACGAGCATCATCTTTAATCGGTTTAACCACGACGAAGCCCTGAGCTTTAAGCACAAACCAACTCGCATCAGGCCTTAGACCTTCTTCAATTTCCTGAGCAACCATTGACGGTATAGTCACGCTAGAAAAGATATGCTTTAGCAACTCAAACTTTTCTATGTTCAACATAGCTATCAGCGGCGAACTGTCTGAAACAATAAGATGCTTCATGTATTAGTTTCCTAACAGCTGCATTGCTTCTGCAACAGCATCTTGCTCGTCTGTATCAATCAGCGGTAGATTCATATCTGCAATAATACCGCGCAGCTCCTCCTTACCAACCTCTAACAACTCTGCCATTTTTCCTAATGAAATATCGCCATTACGCCACGCCTGCAAGGCCGTAGCTCGTGTTAGACCAAAGCTAAGGTTTTCATTTGTAAGCGGAACCGCAACACCAATAGGTTTACCATGCTTAGTAATAAAGACGTATTCATTCTGCTCTAATGAATGCGTAAGATTGGAAGGGTTATTGCGCAGTTCTCTGATGGCTATTGATTGCATATTATTTTGTACTACTCTTTGAAGGTACAAAAACTATAGCACCATAACTGGTTCTGACTCAATCTCTACATGAAGCTCTCGGAGCATCTATCGCAATAAACCTTAAAAGCTGCTGACAATTACTTCAGCCTCGCAACATCCACCCGAACCGCCTCCTGCAACGCCTCAGCCACCGACAACTCAGGCGACAAGGTTAAAATACAATAACGATTATTCCCGCGCTCATCCTGATATTCAATGTAAGCAAAGGTTCTGGGCAATACCGAGCCATCCTTTGTATTGACCTTGCCTTTGGCAAACCAGATCTTTAAGGGCTGAAAGCTGACTGAGTGCCTTCTGTGATAAGTTTTGGTCCAGGAATATGTCGTTGTCTCAAGACCTTGAAAATCTTCAGCGTGACTAAAATGTGCTTCAAACATGAGTTGCTCCCATAACGGTTAATATGAGAACTGACGTGGGTGAGGTTTTCCTGATTGGTTGTCAGATCGACCACATCGCAATTAAGCAACCACCTTGCCCAGGTAGGCAGGTTGGCGAGGACGTCAGCCCTGCTCTTGATGTTTTGTAGGACTGATAGTAGACCGTTTTTTGGTGATTTTCAACAGGTCAGAAATTAAAACGGCGACCCCGAAGAGCCGCCTACTTAAACACTACTTCTTAGGAAAGTAGTTTGGAAATGCTTAGTGAATGTTACGTACGCTCACTGAGATTGAGCCTGCACTGCGGTAGTTACTGTGACCGTGGTTGCTTGCACCGCGACGGTTATGGTTAGAAGCACCATGATCGCGTCGGTTACCGTTTGAACGATACTTAGATCGGCAATTACTACGGTTCTTAGTCAGTCGGTTAATCTCAACACGAGCTGAGTGTAACTTGTTTTTTAGCGTTTGAAGCTCCCAACGTGAATACCCGTTGGACTTGAACTTTCTTTCTAAACCAGCGATACGCTTTTGAGTTGCTTTAAGCGTTCGGGCTTCAGCCGGTGTGATCTGGCAAGTCTTAATACCTTGCTGAATCATAACAGACTGCTCGTGCTGTTCTTTATTGATACCTGCATCACGTTTGTGATGGTGACCACCAGCGGCACTGGCTTGCATGCTAACCAAAAGTGCTGAAGCGGCAACTGCTGTAATTGCGATTCTTTTAAACATAATAATAGGACTCCGATATAAATTAATCAAGTGGCTTACTCGTCTTACATACATTTAGGCGCAGCCACTCCTTTTATCGGGTCACTCTTTACATATCCTTACACAACACTAACCATTCTTTACAATTTGTTTAGTCGTGTTGTCTCGCCAATACTCGCAAACGGCTTTGGAACTCCGTGCGATCCACATAACACCCACGCAAATGACGATGCCCGGTTGGTTCAAACTCAGTACGGCCGTGCAGCACCCGACGATTATCAAACACCACCATCTCTCCAGCTTTTAGGCGATATTGCATGCGGTATTTTGCTTGGCGCATACGCCCCATCAGATCACGATACGCTAGATAGTAGTCATGCATCACTGCTTCCGGCAGGTCAAAAACACTGGCGATGTGTGCATTGTATTTCAACTCGACAATATTGCCCTGATGATCCAGATTAATCATCGGATGGTGATGCTGAATATCATGCGTCTCATCATGAAAACGGAACGGGATAGCGACCGTGGCTAACAGCTCAAAATGCTCTGGCGCTTGTTCCCGCATATCCTCCAACACTCTCAAACCATCGGCAAACACTGACTCGCCACCTTGTGTGTCATTGGCCAGGCAATGCAGGAATTGATAGCCCGGAGGCGTCTCTTGGTTCGGTAGATCAGTATGTAATGGCAAGGCTAATGCTGTGTAAGCAAGGTTGATTGGATTGGGTTCTGAGCGCACCTCAAAGGTCACACCAAAGTTTGTTTGTCGCTGGTAATCAATACGATGTGCCACATCATCCAATGCTTGTTCAGTCGCTGGCATGTCCTTAACCAAAATAATGCCATCCTGATCTAACTGTTTCATCCAGCTATATAACGCTGCATCGTCAGTAGTTAAATCATTAAAAGACGCACTCCCCATATCTTTTAAGAATTGCGCATCCCAGCTTCGCGCACGGGGCTTATTTGCCGGGCGTAAGTCTCCGGCGTAAGCATGCTCGCGCAACCACTCACCACTGAACTGACTGTGATGATCACCCTCTGACCACTCAATCATCAGTCTGTCATTGTCCACACTAAATGACAGTGGCTCGATGTCTGCCGATACGCTGAGTAAATCAAACGTGCGCTCCTTGGTATCCGGATGCAGGGTTGTCGGGCAGTTATCCCGCAGCCATAAGTAATGGAAGGTGGATGTTTTACCGTCACTCCAAACCAACTCCAGTGCGTGATCAAGTTTGGAGGCGGACTGTAAAACGAGGTGGTAATCAAAGGCGGCTGACATGCGAACTCTCTCAATAAGAAGGGATGGATATTGTTTACTGTAATGCAATAAGCTAAGCCTTACTAAATGACTAATAATAGACTTCATGATAAGTAGAGCTAATGCAAAATAAACAATCGCCCCTACCACCATTAAACTGGTTAAAAACCTTTGCTTCAGCGGCTCGCCTACTTAATTTCACCGCAGCGGCTGATGAGTTGAATATGACGCAATCTGCAGTCAGTCAGCAAGTGCGTTTGCTGGAAGATCATTTGGGACGGCAGCTATTTAATCGTCAGCACAAAAAGCTTACGCTAACCAATAGCGGCATGGCTTATCTGCCTGCGGTGCAGGAAGCGCTTGAACTGGTGCAACGCGCCACTCACGACATCTTTTCTCCGCTTAAATATGGCGTGTTGACACTACAGGTAAATACCGCTTTTTTATTACTGTGGTTAACACCCCGACTGCCTGAGTTTAATCGTCTGAATCCTGGCATTGAGCTGCGTCTTAGCAGTATCAATTGGGATAATGATTATTCGGGCATGTCGACTGACTTGACGATTCGCCATGGCCGTGGGGACTGGACAGATCATTCCGCACTTTGTTTGGTCAACCCTCGCCTACGACCTTTTGGTACACCAGAAATCGCAGCACAAGTCCAGCAACCGAAAGACCTACAGCAAGTCGCATTGATTGATGTGTTAGGCAACCACCAGCAATGGAATGATTGGTTGAGCAGTGTCGGCCTCAAAGGTGAATCAGCTATACCCGGTGTGCGTCATCAGGTTGATACCGCAGCGGCTGCGGTTTCATTGACAAAACATGGCGGTGGGGTGTGTTTGGGGTATGACGAGCTATTGGATCTGGAAGTCAGTGCCGGACATTTGGTACCGTTATTTTCAAACTATGTGGATACAGTTGATAGCTATTATCTGAGCTACAACCAGAACCGCCCACTATCACAGGCGGCTCAGTTGTTTAAGAATTGGTTATGCACTCAGCTGAGTATTACACCCACGCAACCGTCTTAGCTTCGAGGAATTCTTCCAGACCAAATACACCACCCTCGCGGCCATTACCAGATTGCTTATAACCACCAAATGGCGATACATAGCCCTGATAATGCCCATTCACGCTGATGCTACCGGCGCGCAAACGACGAATCACGTATTCCAGTTGTGTTTTGTCCGTCCCTGATACACAGGCAGCCAAGCCATACACTGTGTCATTAGCAATCTCGATCGCCTCATCCACCGTATCATAGGGAATCATCACCAACACGGGACCAAAGATTTCATCGCGGGCAATCGACATTTGGTTATTCACATCGGCAAATACCGTCGGTTTCACGTAGTAGCCAGTCTCAAAGCCCATCGGCTTACCGACACCACCAGCGACAAGGCGTGCACCTTCATCAATTCCCGTTTGAATCATTCCCTGAATTTTGTCGAATTGTGTCTGACTGATTACCGGCCCCATGTGCGTGCCATGTTCCTGCGGGTCCCCCACGCTCACTCCCAAAGCAAACTGGCGGGCAATTTCAACGGCTTCTTCATACTGATCACGCTGCACCAGCATACGAGTCGGTGCGTCACAAGACTGGCCAACATTACCAAAACAGAAGTCGACACCGCCTTCTACTGCCGTTTTTAAATCTGCATCTGGCAGGATAATATTCGGTGATTTACCACCTAGCTCCTGACTTACACGCTTTACTGTCGGCGCTGCGGCGGAAGCAATTAGAATCCCTGCACGGGTTGAGCCAGTAAATGACACACAGTCCACATCAGGATGAGAAGACAATGGTGCGCCTACGCTTGGGCCATCACCATTAATCAAGTTAAACACGCCCGGCGGATAACCTGCTTCATCGATCATTTCTGCAAATAACAGGGCTGACAGCGGTGATAACTCACTAGGCTTTAAGATCATGGTGCAACCTGCCGCCAGTGCCGGTGCAACTTTTATAGTGACCTGATTAATCGGCCAGTTCCACGGTGTGATCATACTGCACACACCTACGGGCTCGCGCATTAAGGTGCAGTCATCTTCCATACGCGTATCAAACTTGAACTTCTGAAGCTCTTTAATGGCTTGCTCGATATGGCCACGACCGGACTCCGCCTGCACTTCACGGCTGTAATCCACTGGTGCGCCCATTTCCAAAGTCATTAGCTCAGCCATTTCATTGTAACGGCGGTCATAAGCAGCCAGTAGCTTTTCCAATAAGGCTACGCGCGCTTCAACGCTAGATTGTGAGTAGCTGGCAAAGGCTGCTTTAGCAGCTGCCACTGCGGCATTGGCATCGGCTTCACCGCCCATTGCTAAGGACTCAATGACCTGCTCTGTAGCGGGATTGATTACACCAAAGTCAGCCGCTGCTTGTTGTGGTTTTACCCATTCGCCATTAATGTAAAACTGATCCGTCTTGACCATTGCCTGCCTCTGATTGTGATAGTCTGGTTATAAGATTATAGTAATTCTGTTTTTATTGAATATCCATTCAAATATCTTACATCATTGACTAAATGTATGAAAACAGATGTGATACATGATTTCTAACAAAAATGAAAATCGTGTAATACATTATGCTAAGCTTGAGGCACTCCGTTGTATCACCTAAGCGTGCAAATCGGCTTTTGACAGATCTATGCTTTTACCAATAAAAGATATGGACAATTCATAACTGGCACGAGCACACTAGGGTGCAGTTGGAGACTTACACGTAACACGAGGAGAAGAAATGAAACGTACATTACTAACCATGGCAACCGGTCTGGCTATCGGCTTGAGTTCATCAATGGCAATGGCTGAAAGCACAAAGATGACGCTGTCATCCTGGCTACCTGCTGGCCACCCTATCGTGGCAAATATGATCCAACCGTGGATTGATAACGTCAAAGAAGCCACAGAAGGTCGCGTTGAAATCAAGATTCTGGCAAAAGGCTTAGGGCATCCAAAGGTGCATTATGATCTTGCGCGTGATGGTACAGCTGACGTCACGTACAGCGTACACGGCTACACACCGGGTCGTTTCTTAATGACCAAAGCGGTTGAATTACCATTTATGGGTGACTCTGCTGAAGCGCTTTCGGTTGCTTATTGGAGAGTGCACCAAAGCCATCTGGCAAAGGCTAAAGAACATAAAGATGTAAAGCTATTGGGTGTGTTCTCGCACGGCCCCGGCGCAATCCATAACAGCAAGAAAGACATCAAGTCCGCTGCTGATATTAAGAGCATGAAGATTCGTGTGGGTGGCGGTATCGTGAGTGAAGTGGCTAAATCACTGGAAACTACCCCTCTGTTAAAACCTGCGTCTAAGAACTATGAGCTGCTTTCACACGGTGTTGCTGACGGTACTTTCCTGCCAACCGAGTCTATTCCTTCATTCAAGATTACAGACTTAGTTAAGCACACCACTCTGATTCCGGGTGGTTTGTATAACACCAGTTTCTTCCTTGTGATGAACAAAGATCGTTTTGCTGGTTTAAGTGAAGCGGATCAGGCTGCCATCGACAAGGTGTCTGGTGAGGCTTTTGCTAAGCTTGCTGGTAAAGCATGGGATGTTGCGGATCAGGTTGGTATTGATGCTATCAAAGCAAACGGCAACAGCCTAACAACGGCTGATGAGGCTTTCATTGCTGACATCAAAGCCCGTACTGCTCATCTTGAAAAAGAGTGGGTTGAAGAAGTGGCGGAGAAAGGCGTTGATGGCGCAGCGGCACTGGCTGAATTGCGTAAAATTGTTACTGAGTACGAGAGCGATTAAAGATGTCACAGGTATCGTCTGTTACTACTGACGAGCCACGCGGAGCAGTGATTGGGCAATGGCTCAATCGCTTGCTCGGCTTTACGGCTGCGTTGGTGATGTTCACCATGATGATGGTGACCTTTGTTGATGTAGTCGGTCGGGGCTTTGACCACCCCGTACCTGGTGGTTTTGAAATCACTGAGTTTTTACTGGCATCGCTGATTTTTCTAGGGCTACCTTTGGTCACCGCTGAAGGTGGGCATGTTGAAGTTGACTTGCTGGATTCAGTCATTCCTAACTGGTTTAAGTCGTTTCAACGCGTCTTAATTGGGCTGGTGAATATCGGCGCGATTGGCTTACTGAGCTATTTGATGTGGCAATTTGCGTTTCGTACTTACAAATACAACGACACAACGGCTGTGTTGGAAATTCCCTATGCGGGACTCACTTTCCTAATGGCGGTTTGCTGCACCTTAGCAACACTGGCGCTGATCGTCATGTTGTTCACAAGTCGCAGCCGTTTAACCAATAAAGACAACGAATATCAGGCCTAGTACATTATGGAATACAGTTTAATTGGCTTTGCTTGCCTGTTGGTAATGATATTTCTGCGTATCCCGCTGGCCGTTGCGATGGGTTCAGTGGGTGTCGTCGGCTTTGCAATGGTGCAACTGCACGTCTTTGAGAATCCCCGGGGCTGGGATGCGGCACTAAAAATGATTCCGCAGGTGGCGTTTGACACCGGCTTATCATACGGATTATCAGTAGTTCCTTTGTTTATTTTGATGGGGAATTTCATTACCGAATCCGGTCTTTCTGAAAAACTTTATCGCGCTTCCAATGCTTTTCTGGGGCATTTAAAAGGCGGTTTGGCACTGGCTACCGTATTGGCTTGTGGCTTCTTTTCCGCTGTGTGCGGTAGCTCTATGGCTACCTCTGCGACCATGTCTAAAGTCGCCATGCCATCGATGCGTAAATACAAATATTCTGACAGCTTGGCCACCGGCTCTATTGCCGCAGGCGGCACGCTGGGTATTCTGATTCCACCCAGTGTTATCTTGGTTATCTACGGCATACTGACCGAGACTGACATTGGTAAATTATTTATGGCTGGCATCCTGCCCGGACTACTGGGTATTTTGCTGTATATGGCCGCAGTTTGGGCGACGGTCAAACGTAAACCAGAAGCGGGGCCAGCTGGTCCTAAAAGCACCCGTCGTGAACGTATCGATGCCTTTTTGGGTATCTGGTCAGTGGCTGCTTTATTCACCATTGTCATGGGTGGCATCTACGCGGGATTCTTTACCCCAACCGAGGCTGCGGGCATTGGGGCAACCGGTGCATTCCTGATCGCTCTGTTTAAACGTAAGCTGACCTTTGCCAGCACGTATAAGATTTTGGTTAACACCGCCAAAACCACCTCAATGCTATTCTTTTTGGTGATTGGTGCGGTGATGTTTTCCAATTTTGTGAATATCGCTGGTTTGCCGGATGAGTTGCGTGATTGGGTGCTGAGCATGAATGCCAGCCCTATCATGGTTATTTTAGCGCTGATTTTGGTATACCTGCTGCTGGGTACCGTGCTGGAAAGCTTGTCAATGATTCTGCTGACCGTGCCCATCTTCTACCCAATGATGCAGGCCATGGGTTTTGACCTGATCTGGTTTGGTATTTTGGTGGTTGTGGTGACGGAGATCAGCTTAATCACACCTCCGGTGGGATTGAATGTATTCGTGCTGAAAGCGGTAGTGCCGGATGTATCACTCAAAACCATCTTTAAAGGTGTTACCCCGTTCTGGATTGCCGATATTATTCGTTTATTGCTGATCGCATCGATTCCGGCGATCTCATTGTTATTGCCGAATATGGCGGGGTGAGGACAAGCGAGTTAGCCTGGGCTTATGAAGCAAATTCATCAAATCAGTTATACCGAACGCGGTGAGCAGCACACAGGCATTCCGATCATTTGCCTGCATGGTATCGGCGGTAGTCAGGATAGTTTTTTGCCACAGCTAGAGGCGCTCAGCAACTCACATCGAACTATCGCCTGGAATATGCCGGGTTATGGCGAATCGGCACTACTGGAAACCACAAGCTTTACAACATTAACTCAGGCACTGCTTGGGTTTATGGATGAGCTCGGGATTGAAAAAGCACATATTCTGGGTCACTCCATTGGCGGAATGATTGCGCAAGAAGTGGCACTGACCAATCCAGACAGAGTCGCCTCCTTAGCACTATTAGGCACTACCCCCTCTTTTGGTGGGCGTGATGATAGCTTTAAACAACGCTTTCTTGAGGCTCGTCTCAAGCCATTGGATGATGGCCAAACCATGAGTGAACTTGCGGATGAATTTGTTCCGCAGATTGTGGGGAGTCAGGCTGATAAAGCAATGATGCAGGCCGCCTCTGACACCATGCGCGTGGTCACTCCGGAAGCTTATCGCGTCATATTACAATGCCTGATTCAGTTTGACCGATACGCCGATAGCGGACTCATCAGCCAACCTTGTTGCTTGATCGCTGGCTCAGAAGACAACAATGCTCCCGCAAAAACCATGCACAAAATGGCATCTAAAATTCCCAATGCTTGTTTTTATGAGCTGGAACAAGTCGGACACTTGATTAATTTAGAAGCACCCAAACGCTGCAACCAAATCCTCAACTCGTTCTACACAGGGCTTAATAATGACCAGAACACCTGATAAACCTATTTTTGAGCCTGAACTCTGGAACCTGACCGAGCAACAAGCGCAACTTTGCAGTGAAGCACGCGAGCTAGGCCAAACGGTGTTTGCTGATCGGGCGGCTCGTTATGATCGTGAGGCGACTTTCCCCGCCGAAAATTATGTGGATCTACATAAAGCAGGTTTGCTGGGAGTCTGTGTACCAGAGGAACATGGCGGGCGTGGAGCTGATCTGAAAACCTATATGCTCATGGCCTCAGAAATTGGTCGTTACTGCGGTGCCACCGCCCTGACCTTTAACATGCACGTAAGCTCTTGTTTGTGGACAGGCTCACTGGCCGATCAACTGGAAATGGATGAGGAAACACGTGTTTCACATGAAACTATGCGTGCTTTTCATTACCAGCGCATCATCAAGGATGGGGCTATATATGCCCAGCCTTTCTCAGAAGGTGGCGATGCAGCAGCTGGTAAAAAAGCCTTTGGCACCACCGCTTTAGTCACTGACGGCGGCTGGTTGATTAATGGTAAAAAGATCTTCGCTTCACTGTCAGGCTACGCTAATTATTACGGCGCTTTATGCACTGAAATACGCAGTGAGCAGGATGAACTTTCCCGCGCCAATACCATGTATATCGCCGTCCCTGCAGATGCAGAAGGTGTGTCGGTTGAGGGTGATTGGGATCCATTAGGCATGCGTGGCACAGTGTCACGCACACTGATTTTTGATAATGTATTTGTACCTTTTGATGCGCAATTAATGCCGCGTGGTGTGTACTTCAGCGCCGCCAAAAACTGGCCGCATATGTTTACGACATTGACGCCGAGTTATATGGGCATCGCTCAGGCAGCTTATGACTTCACGGTGAAATATTTACGTGGTGAAATCGAAGGCATGCCACCAATAAAACGTCGCATGTATCCCACCAAACAACTCGCGGTTGCTCAGATGCGGGTGATGCTGGAACAGACTAAGGCGCTATGGTTTCAGTGTATTTCTGAGGCGCGCCCCAAACCCAGCAAAGACAGTTTACTTCGGGCATGGACCGCCCAATACACCGTCATGGAAAATGCCAATGAGATTTCTCAGCTAGCCATCCGCACCTGTGGTGGCCAATCGATGCTGCGCTCCTTACCGCTGGAACGTTTATACCGCGATAGTCGCTGCGGCTCGCTCATGTTGCCTTGGACCTCTGAGCTGTGTCTCGAGATGTTAGGCAAAGGTGCTTTGTATGAATCCGGAGAGCGAGACGAGGCGTGAGCGAGAAAACAGGCAATAACCCTGAAGAGAATATAGCCACTAACACATCAGGGAATATCCAGTACTGGGTTAGTCAGCACGCCACAAACACACCGGATAAAGCAGCCATCCATTTTATTCAGGACGCGAAGTCCCATACATGGACTTATGCCGCATTAGACCTTGCTATTGAGCAACAAGTATTGCGCTTCAAGCAGACCTACCAGCTCAAACAAGGTGACCGGATTGCCTGGTATGGCATGAACAATCCTGAGATGTTGGTTCTGCTCTTTGCAGCAGCACGTTGTGGTCTGATCTTAGTACCACTGAACTGGCGGCTGGCCTTACCTGAAATCTGCTTTATCGTGAAAGATTGTGCACCACGTGTGGTATTTTTTGATAAGCATTTTACTGAGAATATTCCAACACTACTGACAGCAACGCCTGATTGTCAGGGTGTTTCGATTGAAGCTAAACAACATCAGCAATTCACTCAAACCACAAAAACTGCGATAGCGGATAACTCAGAAAATATCGGCGCAGCTACTCCGCTCATGATCGTTTACACATCAGGCACTGGTGGTCACCCCAAAGGTGCGGTGCTCGACCAAGCCAGCTTTGAGTGCAATGCTAAGATGAGTTGGCACATGCATGATATGAGTGCTGACGACCATATTCTCAGCTTCCTCCCGATGTTTCATGTGGGTGGTTTTAATATCCAAATGTTGCCAGCCATAGCATTAGGTGCAACCACCACGCTACTGGAAAAGTTTGACCCTAATGAGGCGGTACGACAATTAAATAGTGGCGACATCACGCTGACACTGACCGTTCCGACCATTCTACAAACGCTGTTAGCGCATCCGGACTGGCACGAAGAAAAGCTACAGCACTTACGCGCCATGTCGATTGGTTCTACTGATGTACCGATCGCCCTGATCAAAGCCTTACATCAAATAAATATCCCACTCCTGCAGGTTTACGGGACAACGGAAACAAGCCCTCTGGCGATCTATCAACGACAAAACAACGCTTTTGACAGTGAAGGTTCTATCGGTCAATGCGGCCAATACTGCGAGATACGTCTGGTTGATCGTGATGGAAATGATGTACCTCAAGGTGACAATGGTGAGATTTGGGTACGAGGCCATAATATATTGCAGCACTATTGGAACAACCTCGAGGCGACCAACAGCAGTCTTGTGAATGGCTGGTTTCGCTCCGGTGATGTGGCTCGTTGCGATGAAAATGGTTTTTACTGGTTCGCTGACCGACTCAAACATGTGATTATTTCCGGTGGTGAAAACATCTACGCTGCCGAACTTGAGCGTGTGATCCGTGACTTTCCCGGTCTTCAGGAACTGGTGATCGTGGGTGCGCCAGATGAAAAATGGGGCGAAGTAGCTGTTGTAGTTGCCGTTCGTGACCCCGCTGATCCCAGAACTGATCACGAATTAACCGAACAAATTCTTGCCTCGTTTAATAATCAGCTTGCCCGATTCAAACATCCCAAACGTGTCAAATTTGTTGATACCTTACCGCGCACAGCCCTTGGTAAAGTGCAAGCTGATAAAGTTAAATCGTTACTTTGATTTCAAAAATAATGCATGTAAATCAATCAATTAGCGCACTTTATTAGCAAGAACAAGAATAAGTCTTTAAGTACCTAAAATCCTAATATCATTGTCTTGATATAAGCTTTCAAACCGATCCATTCAGCTTAGGTTAAACTTTTTTATAAAAAAAATGAGCCACTAACTATCTTTTTTGCGCTGTACAAATTGAGAGCACTGATTGCTCTTTATTTTAATCAAAAATATTTGTTAGGGAAAAACACAATGAAATCAATTACTTTAAAATCAACAGCAGCAGCCATTCTTGTTAGCGCAATCGGAACAGTGGCAACATTTCAATCAGTCAGCGCAGATGACTATCAGATTCGTGCAATTCCGGGGCTGAAACTTATCACTATCAAAAATCAGCGCTCTATCAAGCGTCTTAGCGTCATGACTTGCCAAGGTCGACCAGTCACCATGTGGGGGACTTCTGGTGGTGATTACATTGTCGGTACACCGGGTCCTGATGTGATCTATGCCGGTGGCGGAAACGACCGTGTCGATGGACGTGGTGGTAACGACATTATCTGTGGAGGTTCGGGTAATGACACGCTGAACGGTAACGGCGGAAACGACAAAATCTTCGGTGGTAGTGGTCACGATACTATCAATGGTAACCGTGGTAATGACCGTTTATACGGCCAGCACGGTGAAGATCGTATGTATGGCGGTAAAGGTAAAGACAAAATGTTCGGTGGCCCAAGCTACGATAGCCTAAACGGTGGACCAGGTTCTGACTACATCAACGGTGGTGTCGGCAACAATGGTTGTAACGGCGGCTCAGGCAATAACACACTGGTAAACTGCTAATCCCCGTTAGCTAATACGCTACCAGCAAACCGGCTCCGGATTCACTATGAACCCGGAGCCCTTTAGTTTTACTCTTACTTTAACTGGATTAGACAGAGACCCTGTCTTATTGAGAGACAACATGCGCCTCCAACCGCCGAGTGAATAGTGAAGGCTTAGTAAGCACCATTCCCTTCAGGAACCATACTACTCTCACCATCCTCAGCCAGATGATTAATTAAGCTATTTTTAGCCGCAGCAGCCAAGGCCATAGTATCAACGCCTAATGCAATAAACTGCATGCCCACCGATTCATAGTGTTTAGAAACCGCCTTACTAGTGGCTAAAGTACCCGCTGGCTTACCTGCTTTACGGATCTTGCGAGTAGCCGTTTCCACTGCAGCTTTCACCTCCGGATGTGCGGGATTTCCCAGGTGCCCCATGCTCGCTGCTAAATCAGCGGGGCCAATGAACACACCATCCACCCCATCAACGGCAAGGATCTCATCCAAATTCTCCAGCGCCGTCACTGACTCGACCTGCACTAACAAACACATCTCAGCGTCAACCGTCCCGAAATAGTCATCAACCATATTCCAACGTGAAGCCCGCGCCAATGCGGTACCGACACCCCTTACGCCTTTCGGCGGATATTGCACAGCCTGCACTAACTCTCGCGCCTGTTCAGCGGTCTCCACCATCGGAATCAGCAGTGTTTGCGCTCCGGCATCCAGGTATTGTTTGATCACAGAGGTAGTACCTTCAGCAATACGAACCACAGGATGTGCAGGTGTACCAGCAATAGCCTGCAACTGAGCCAAGGTAGAACTCAGTGTATTGGGGGCGTGTTCACCATCAACTAATAACCAGTCATATCCGGCGTGTCCGCATAGTTCAGCTGACAATGGATTGCATAATCCCAACCAGTAGCCGTATTGCTGCTTGCCTTCGAGTAGGGCTTTTTTGAATGTGTTTTCAGGGATTTTCATAAATTATTTCTGGGCTCTTTTTCATGAAATTAATTGGTCAGGGCCGGATTACGGATTCAGCACTATTATTCAAAGATAGTGAAACATTGTTAAACAAACGACTACCGTCCACCCAAGTATTTTAACTGCTCCGGTTTAGCGCTTTCGCCTGACACAACGATTACGCAGTCCTTACGAGCTTGGGAGTCGGCGAAGTAAACGTTGTGTCAGGCGAAAGCGCGGCACTAGCAGAGAAAATCTACACAAACTGACACGTCACATTCCCAAGCGGGCCATAATCAGCATGAATCGTATCACCCGCCTTAACCGGAATCGGCGCCGTAAAAGAACCGGACAACAACACCTGCCCCGGCTCCAACCCAACCCCATGCGGTGCAAATCGTTTAGCAATCCAACTAATACCATTGGCAGGGTGATTCAACACCGCTGCCGCCAAACCAGTCTCTTCAATCACGGCATTTTTATATAAAATCGCACCACACCAGCGTAAGTCCATGTCATTAGGTTTGATGGGACGACCGCCTATGATAATCCCTGCATTGGCTGCATTATCAGAAATGGTATCAAACACAGTGCGAACATAACCATTGTCAGGGTTTACCCGGTGACTACGTGCAGCTATCAACTCCAAAGCTGGCACTACATAATCCGTTGCATTCAGCACATCCATCATGCTGATATTGTCGCCGAATAAACGCTCTTTCAGCACAAAGGCCAACTCAACTTCAATACGCGGGTCAGTGAAGTCTGCAGCACAAATTTCGGAACCATCTTCAAAATTCATCGACTCCAGCAATACTCCATAATCCGGCACGTCGATTTTCATTGCTCGCTGCATCACGCGCGAGGTCAGGCCGATTTTATAGCCAATGGTTTTATCGCCAGCACCCTGCTTTTTTTTCACCCAAGCCGACTGCACAGCATAAGCATCATCCATGGTCATATCAGGATGTGTCAGGGTCAGTGCATTGGCTTGCTTACGGTTGACTTCAGCATCGTATAAGACCTCCGCTGCAGCCTGAATCTCTGCATCACTTAGGGTAATCATAGATAGTCCTGAATGTTGTTTTTATTGTACTTAAGCACCGGCTCCAGCTCTTTCATTTCAAACGACATCGCGACACCGCGTTGTTCAAAGCTGCCAGCAAAGTGCTGAGTAAGTACTTCAAAAAATGATTTAGCTGCCGCTTCGCGCTCTCCCATCGTCCGACCTGCACCTAGCTTCACTTCCAGATGCACAAACATATGCTCAGGATTGCCATCAGCCATGCGGTAATCATGACAAGCATAAGCGCGACTGCGAATTCCTTTTAACGGAAATAAGCCTGTCTCATCTGCTGCCTGATGCAATTGCGTAAACAACTCTTGCAGGGCTAAATCAGCCTTCTCGATATTGTCGGAATATTCCAATACAAAATGTGCCACATCATTCTCCTACTGATTTAGATCGACCGTTCCCACCGTGCAACCCACGGCGAAAATGGGGATAGGACGGTAGTAATCTACGTTTGCTTTCAGGCCCTCTGTTGCGCCGGAAATAGCAATAAAGGTACGGATTTCAAAACCACCCTGGCCGCCATCACGTAAGGTTTCTTCATCGGTAAAACGCAACAGAGCTTCCTTATCATTGGCAGCCCAGTCTTTCAGGAAGCTTTCATCCCATTCGCGATTAATCTTTCCGGAGTCTGGTGTCGCAGGCCAATGTGAGATACCGCCGGTTCCAACGATAGCAATACGCTCAGGGACGGCATCGCAGGCTTTACGCAAGGCCTGACCAAAAGCATATGCTCGGTGCAACGGCGTTAACGGTGGCCCCTGACAATTAATATTGACCGGAATCACATCGAGATCATAACGCGGGGTCAGGAAATTCAACGGCACACTGATGCCATGATCAAACTTCCACTCCTCCGCATACGCCACATCCACATCATTCATCACTGTTTCAATAATACGACGGGATAAATCCGGATTACCCGGCACCGTGACGCGCTCAATGCCCAACCACTGCGGATCTTCAATCGGACCGGTGTATTCTGCACCCATGCCCATGCAATACGCCGGCATATTATTCATAAAGAAATTGGCAAAATGCTCAGCGGCAATTACGATGATAGCGTCTGGCTTCGCCGCTTCAAGCTGCTCACGCATGCCATCCATTGCGGCATAAAAGGTGGCCTTATCATCCGGATCTGCCATATCAGCTCGCCCCGTGATACCCGGCCCATGGCTACAGACACCTGCAAACACTAAACTCATATCGCCCCCTTACCATCCGTTGTTGCATAGATACCCGCACGCACATTGCCATGAACCTCCAATGCATCACGCATTGCCTGAATATACTCCGGCCAGGCATAGCCACACATCGCCGCGTAGTGCATCAGAATCTGCCCATTCACACCGAGAATGTACAACATGCCAATATCTGGCTTGCGTAGAGCTTCCAGCTCTTCATCATCCAGCTGGTACTGACTCAATACCGCTTCTTTATCTTCTAAAAATGCCGCTTGTAATGACGGATCACGATTCAGTTCGTAGAGTAGTTTTTGTGTGAAATACAGACTCATATCAACGCCCCATCACCGGTACACGATGCGTACCGTGTGCCAGACAGACATTTTTAGTTTCCATATAGAATTCAAAGCTGTAGTCACCACCATCGCGGCCAATACCACTGCTTTTTATGCCGCCAAATGGTGACGGTAAGTTACGGTTATTCTCAGAATTGATCCACAACATACCGGCTTCAATTTTGTGCGATAAACGCATGGCACGACCCTGATCATTGGTCCAGATGTAACCCGCCAAACCATAATCCGTATCGTTGGCTATCTGAATCGCTTCTTCCTCTGTATCGAATGAGATCGCGGTTAGCACAGGGCCGAAGATTTCTTCTCGGGCAATCTTCATTTGGTTCGTTGCATTGGTGAATAAGGTCGGACTCACATAGTTGCCCGCGCCTAAGTCATCACGACGCACACCACCCGCTGCAATCGTTGCGCCTTCACTGCGTGCTGACTCCATATAGCTCATGACCTTGTCAAAATGCGTGGGGTGAATCAGTGGGCCAACTTCGGTGCTTGAATCCAGAGGGTTACCGACGCGTAAATTCTTAACTCGCGCTTCCAGTGCAGTAAGGAACTTGTCACGAATACCTGACTGAATCAGCAAGCGACTACTAGAAGTACAACGCTGGCCATTCAGGCTGTAAATCATAAAGACAACTGCATCTAAGGCGCGCTCAAAATCAGCATCATCAAATACAATAACCGGATTCTTACCACCTAACTCTAAATGCACACGTTTCAGTGTCGCCGCACCTTGGGACATAATGCGAGAACCCGTTGTGGTCTCACCCACAAAGGCCACGGCTTTAATCGCAGGATGCTCGGTCAGGCGTTTACCTACGACCTCACCAAAACCGTTCACCATATTCCACACACCTTTTGGAAGTCCTGCCTCTGCACTCACTTCGGCCAGAATTGCCGCGGTTAAGGGGCTGAACTCCGCAGGCTTATGCACGATGGTGCAGCCCGCTGCCAGTGCCGGGACGATCTTCCATGTCGATAGCATGAACGGCGTATTCCATGGGGTAATTACACCCACCGGACCAATCGGAGAGCGTACGGTAAAGTTGGTATGTTCCGGTTGATGCAAGCCTTGGCCGTCTTTCGCTTCAACCGCTTTATCGGCAAAGAAGCGGAAGTTAGCTGCGCCACGCACTGCGGCCTGTTTCATAAAACGCAACGGTTGACCACAGTCAGCACTCTCGACCAGTGCAATTTCTTCAGCACGATCGACCAGTTTGTCAGCGAACTTGTGGAGTACCTTTTTACGCTCCGCCCCCGGCATATCACGCCAGTCAGCAAAGGCTGCTTGCGCGGCATCACAGGCTGCATCGATATCAGCAACTGTGCCTTCTACAACACTGCCAAGGCTGCTGTTATCAATCGGAGTTGGGTTTTCGAAGGTTTTCGCTCCTTCAGGGATAAGCATTTCTCCATTAATGAAATGCCCGGTGACATTATCTTTAAAACGCTGCAAATACTTCGCGGCTACCGCTTGATTCTGTTCCAAATCGGACATGATGCTGTCTCCCAAAAAATAACTACTTAAAAACAACATAACAGGTTAAGTATTTTTCGTCAATTTATCACTTCGGTAAAATCAACCCCCATGAAATAGAGAGATAATCTGCTTTGAAATACTCATGCGTAAGTTATCTTTGCACAATAGAACACTTTACAATTTAACACGTTAACTATAATCTGACCGTAATTCTTAAGACTCTACAGGATGGAAAAGCATGCGTTTCATTACTTATCAAAAAGCAGATGTTGTTAGTTGGGGAGCGGTTGTTGAAACTGGCAATGGCCAGTTAACAGTGGCGGATTTAAGTAACAAAGCAGATTCACTAAAAGCGGCCATTGAGCAGGATCTGTTAAATGATCTAACCATTGATGAAAGCATCGCTACGTTGGCATTGGATGATGTCACACTCCTCCCTCCGATCACCACACCTGAAAAAATCATCTGCATCGGCGTGAACTATGCGAATCGTAATGCAGAATATAAAGATGGCTCGGAAGCACCCAAATTTCCCAGTGTATTTATGCGGACTCCGGATTCACTAACTGGTCATAATCTGCCTTTGATTCGCCCGCCCGAGTCACACCAACTGGACTATGAAGGTGAGATCGTAGTGGTGATTGGTAAAGGTGGGCGCCGCATTAAAGAAGAAGATGCCTACAGTCATATCGCGGGTTTGACCATTATGAATGAAGGCACGCTGCGTGACTGGGTGCGTCATGCAAAATTCAATGTGACGCAGGGTAAAAACTTTGTGCACTCAGGTTCTGTTGGCCCTTGGATGGTAAGTGCTGATGAGTTTACAGCCGCAGATTATGAAGATATGCGAGTGACCACTACCGTTAATGGCGAGGTTCGCCAAAATGACACAACGGCTAGCATGATGTTCCCTATTGCTTATATCATCAGTTACCTGTCACAGTTCTATCAATTGAAGGCCGGTGATATCATTGCGACAGGGACACCTAATGGTGCCGGTGCACGTTTTGATCCACCGAAATATCTGGCACCGGGTGACATTGTAGAAGTTGATGTAGAAGGTGTCGGTAAACTCAGCAACGGCATCGCAGACGAGGTATTGTAATCCATGCGCGAGTTTGAACGCTCACTACCAATGTCTTTGCTAAAAGCACGCGAGTCGGTGATGAAGAAATTCATCCCGCACTTGCGTGAGCATGACCTGTCACCGCAACAGTGGCGGGTTTTGCGGGCTTTGTATGAAACCGAAGGCTTAGAAATGTCAGCCTTGTCTGAGCAATGTTTCCTGCTGATGCCAAGCTTATCCCGGATTGTACAAAACCTGGAGTCACGACAATTAATCAGTCGCCGAACCTCAGATATTGACCAGCGCCGCTCAATTATTTCACTGGCAAAGGAAGGGATCAGACTGGTGAAAATTATCGCGCCAGAATCAGAGGCCAGATATGCCCATATCACTGAAACTTTCGGCTACGGCAAACTGGAATTACTCTACGAACTACTCGATGAATTAGTGGTAAAGCTGGAAGCTGAAGAAAAAAACTAACCACAACGCCCCCCAGACTCAAACCCGACTACTCAGTCTATCAACAGCCCTGCAAACCGACAGCTCGTCAGTTACCACCTTAGAAGCTGCCCCATCCATCTAATAGCGATAGGGATTCCCTGCCTTTCAGGCTAGACTGAACCAAACTCCATATACTGACTATCACAATAAGAAATAAAGTATTCCCCGTATGCATAAAGCGTTTCTGCTCATTCTATTACTACTCAGTTCGTTGACGACCCTAGTGTCTGCGAATGAATTAGTATTAGACTTAGACCAGAAAGTTGACGCTCAGGTACTGCCCCACAGCCGTTATCATGTCGACACAACCGGCTCTTTAACACTTAGCAATATCAAACGCTTAGGCGATCATGAGTGGGAAAAATTCAGTGGTAAACAGTTTGGCCGGGGCTTTATGAGCAGCCCGCTGTGGATAAAAACAACCCTGAGGACGGTAGGTCAAACTGAGCGTGAAATCGTGCTACAGACTCATCAGGTTATGGATCATATGCAACTTGAGGTCACCACCGAAGGAGGCGCAACCCAGTACTTTAAGCTTGGCAGGGGAACTGCACCGGGTCCACACCACCTCAAAGGCGTCAGTAATCTCAATCATGCGGTTATCCATTTACAGCCTGACAAACGCTATTCAATTCTGCTTGGCATAGACAGTGACAACCCGGTGGTCGGAGGATTTCGTGTTACTGACAGCAACACACTATCACAAGAAGTACAGAAACAGACCCAATGGATCACTACGTTTCTCCTGCTAATTTTGCTGTTGTCTTTCTATAACTTCGTTATTTATCTGTCCACACTCAATAAAGCATTTTTGTTTCATGTTTGCTATGTCGCCTGTATCACAAGCTACTTACTCAATGATTATGGTTATCTATCAAACTGGTTAGGCATCTATGATGTATTTATCCTTCAAAAGCTAACGGCGTTTAGCTTAGTCGGCGCATACCTATCGATCGTGTACTTCTTCGACACAATGAATGAAGTCAATGCGGAGTCAGTCATCATTTCAAGAATCAATAAACTCTTGATTTCAGGTGGTTACTTACTACTACTATTGACCTTCATTCTGCCTTACGAGTATGTGATACGCATGCTGTCCGCACAGGTGCTGATTGCTGTGGCTGCCGGCATATTTAATTCCATTTATCGTGAAAAACACTTTGGTAAGAGCGACCAGACACATCAGCGCATTCTGAGAGTGCTTCTCATAACATTAGCCCCTTCTGTCACTCTGTATATGCTGAATCGTTTAGGCGTCATTGATGTTGCCTGGCACAACGACTTTATTCTGTTCATGTCCACATTTGTGGAAGTGGTATTAGTGTCATTGATTCTGTTTGTAGCGGTTCGCCAAAGCAAAGATGATTTTAAGAAAGAACTCTTCTTCAACTCGGTTTCCAATCTTCCAAATGGCCGTGCACTTCAGTCACATTTTGAGGAGAGTAGTGCACACAGCAAACAAACCCTGATTCAAATCTGGATCTCAGGGCTCGATAAGCTGGAAGTGGCATTTGGTTCGGATGTTTATAAGCACTTTATTAGTGAAATAAAATTACAAATACAGAGGCGTTTGCAGCACAATGCTTTGCTGATTCCATTGGCGGATAAACAGCTAGGCTCATTTCCTTTATTTCATACTGACAAAAATATATTCACACTGCTGTGTAAGTCTCTTGATGCAAATACCCGGCATGAACTTCAGAAACAAATCTCGCAGAGCATTGAGTCGATTGGACGGTCTCATCACAAGAGCTTACAGTTTAATCTGGTCATCGGTGCGCACGACTACATTTACGATGTAAACGACTTTGAAACCGTGGTGAAAAACAGCCTGCTCGCGCTATCCTACGGCATCAAAAATAATAAAAAATTCAAGTACTACAACCCGCAAATTGGTTTTGACGAGCAGAAGCGTGTCACTCTGGTTAATGGCTTTACCGAGTCGTTAAACAACAATGAGTTTTACCTGTTATGGCAGCCTCAGTATCGAACTAGAGATAAAAAACTATCTGGGGTAGAGGTACTGACACGCTGGCACCACCCGCAATACGGGACAATTTCTCCGGAAGAATTCATTACCACACTAGAGCAGTCACAGCGGATTTGTGATTTGTCTCAATGGGTGATTGGTGAGGTTTTTAACCAGCTTCCATTACTCCACGAGAAGCATCCCGGGCTGGAAGTCTCAATTAATTTATCGCCGCAGGATCTGATGGATGATCGCTTGGTTCATTACATCGATAGTCTGAGTGATCAGTTCGCGCAGTACTGCGAGTTTGTGACACTGGAAATTACCGAATCATTGCTCATCGATGACTATTCTCGTGTGTTGAGCACTATTGAAGACCTTAAGAAACGTGGATTTAAAATTTCCATTGACGATTTTGGTTCGGGTTATGCCTCATTCGCTTACTTACAGAAACTGCCAGCTAATGAGTTAAAAATCGATAAGAGCTACACCGACCTGTACCGTGAGCAGACCACCTACGCCATTCTTGAAACCATCATTGAGCTTGCCAAACGCCTTGATATGCGGATTGTGGTCGAAGGTATCGAGCACCAGCAGCAGATTGATTTATTTACCAACCTTGGGGCTGAACGCTTGCAAGGCTGGATGCTGGATAAGCCTATGTCATTGCAGTCCTTAATGAGTAAAACCTGACATAAGGATTTTGCAGCTGATGGAGTAGTAATTGTTGAAAACATAATACGCCTAAAACCCGATAACTCGCCTACAATAGTTTTTTGCCCAATGGCCGAAGACTATGAAAAACCTCCTCGCAACATTCCGCTCAGGTAGCTGGCGCCAACCCTCAACCATGCTTTATATCATGGCTGCTGCCATGCCTTTTTCATTTGGCGTTTGGTCCGCACTCATCAATAATTTTGCCATTGAGCAAGCAGCTTTTACCGGCGCTGACATGGGTGCGCTACAAAGCTTACGCGAAGTCCCGGGCTTCCTCTCCTTTACGGTGATATTCCTGCTGATCATCTTCAGGGAGCAAACCCTAGCCGTTGTTGCTTTGCTGGTGATGGGCTTTGGTGTCGTGATTACCGGCATGTTACCCAGCTTCTGGGGGCTGTGTATTACCACGTTGATCATGTCGATTGGCTTCCACTATTTTGAAGCCGTCAATCAGTCACTACAGCTACAGTGGTTAGATAAAAAAGAAGCCCCCGAAATGCTGGGTAAGCTGATTTCAGTGGGTGCTATGTCTTCTTTATTAGCCTACAGCATGGTGTATATCGCACTGGAATACACCGGTGCATCCATGATGAGCGTGTATATTATTGGTGGCGGAGTGACCATGTTGCTGGCTGTATTCGCCTGGACTCAGTTCCCGCACTTCCCCGCTAAAGTGGAGCAAAATAAACACTTGGTCCTACGCAAACGCTATTGGCTGTATTACGTATTAGTGTTTATGAGCGGCTCACGCAGACAAATTTTCGTGGTGTTCGCTGGCTTCCTGATGGTCGAAAAGTTCGGATTCACCGCCTCGCAGATTGCGCTGATGTTCCTAGCCAATATGGTCGCCAATATTTATATAGCCCCTAAAATCGGTCGACTTATCAGCTATATCGGTGAACGCAGAACGCTGACCATCGAATACATCGGATTAATACTGGTGTTCGTGGGATACGCAGTCGTGGAATCTGCCGCTTGGGCAGTGGCACTCTATATTCTGGATCACCTGTTTTTTGCCATGGCCATCGCCATGAAAACTTACTTCCAGAAAATTGCTTCACCCGCCGATATTGCACCCACCGCCGGAATCTCCTTTACCATCAGCCACATAGCAGCGATTGTTGTACCGATTGGTTTTGGGCTGATCTGGCTTCACTCGCCCTCAATCGTTTTTTACGCAGGCGCGGGGATGGCGGCAATTTCATTAGTATTAGCGAGAATGGTGCCGGAGAATCCTGCTGAAGGTGCTGAAACACGGTTCGTTGTCGCTCGAAGTTAATCGCTGTTTCTGACTACTATTTCAAGCTACAAGCAATATTTATATCTGCCGCTCCGCTCTTGGCACAGCTGATATTTGCTTTGTTTTTAGCTTGTAATAAGTAAAATTAATCTATGCCTAAATTTGATTTATACATCTATTATTATCATTTTAATAGATACAAATAACTAAGTAGTATCTGCTTTATCGATTAATATTCGTTTCCGGAAGCAGATTTATGGCTATTGATATAAAACAACTCGACTCATTAGTTGCGGGAAAAGCGCCTCAGGAAATTATTCAACAAGCGCTTGAAGCCAATGATAATGCGTTTATCACCACCAACTTTGGCCCTTACTCAAGTGTCTTGCTGCACATGCTCACGCAAGTTAAACCGGATATTCCGGTCGTGTGGATCGACTCAGGCCTGAATAAACCTGAAACCTATGAATTCGCCGAAACAACCATCGAAGAGCTAGATCTGAATATCAAAATCTATACGCCAAGAATCACAGCAGCACGCTTAGAAGCCGTGATGGGTGGAATACCTGGCCTCAATGAATCACGTCACGAAGACTTTACCGAACAATTCAAACTAGAGCCCTTCAAACGCGCCATGAAGGAACACCAAGGCAGCACTTGGTTTAGCGCTGTTAGACGCGAGCAAACCAAAGTCCGCGCCTCAATGGATTATGTGTCAGCAGGGCCATTTGGCTTAAGCAAAGTCGCCCCACTACTAGACTGGACGCAAGACGATATGGAGCAGTACATCGATGCATTCGACCTGCCCAATGAAACCGAATACTTCGACCCCACCAAAGCACAAGCCCACCGTGAATGTGGACTACACACACTGGCCGTAGAACATTAATAACAAAAAGGAATACCGACAATGACACACGTAACCTTTGTAAAAAAGAAACTCGCCAACGGTGATTGGTGCCCGAAGTGTAACGACGTAGCAGCGCGTTTGGAAAAAGATAATACCGCGCAATTTATCGACCAGACAGTGGTTGCTGACGTCAATGATCCCGAGTCAGAAGGCTTGAAACTGGCCAGTGAATATCAAATGGAACGTGCGCCATTCTTTGTGGTAAAAGACACTGCCACTGATAGCGTTGAAGTGTTTGATGTGTATTTTAAGTTTAAACGACATATGCAGCGCGTCGCTAAAACAGCCTGAACCACACACCTAACACAAGCCCAAGAGCATCAATGTGTTGGGCTTGTGATTGAATTCCTTTTATTCAGCAGTGAGTTGTGAAACTTCGTCGCAACACGCCAGCGTTTTGTATAAAGCCTCCGCAGTCTCCACACCCTTCTCTTTCATATGCTCAGCAAAGAAGCCTTCGTGCGCGGCGTGATCATGAAAATGATGAGGCGTCAGCACCGCATAAACAATCGGCGTTTCAAACTCCATCTGCAGCTGCATAATCGAATCTAAGACCGCCTGAGCCACAAACTCATGACGGTAAATTCCGCCGTCAGTCACCAAACCTGCCACCACAACGGCATCGTAACGACCTGTTTTTAAGCGCAGTTTAGCTTGCAGAGGAATTTCCAGACTACCCGGAACCGCCACCATATCAACCTGATCCGCCGACAACTGATACGTCGCGCTACGCTCAAGAAAATGGTTTTTCAGGTTATTGACTAAGTCAGAGTGCCAAGTGGCATGAATAAAACAGATACGTTTTTCAGACAGTGAAAACGTTGATGTTGGATTGTTCATCGAAATGATCCTTATAAAAAGTAAAAAGGATCAGGGGAGAACAGACGGAGTCACCCAGTCCACAAGAGAATGGCTCGCCTATCTTCTTTCATCCGGACTCTAACCGTCGGCTCAGGAGTTACACCTGATCTGCTGACCCTGTTCGTAAACAGGCGCTCGCGGGCTGTCAAAAAATGATTCACCGCCGGTGGGGAATTTCGCCCCGCCCTGAAGAGAACGGAGATGTTATGTTTTTTTGTCTGACGAATCAATCTATGCAGAATCGCCCAGAGTGTTTACTATGCTCACCCACACAAAATGCAGCAATCCTTAAATATGAGCGCCACCAGCGTTGGGTATTAGGTGCAGCGAATCGATTCAAGCGCCACCACCTTACAAATACATCCGCACTTTCGAAGATGCAGCAAGCCTTGGGTGTTTGCTGCGGCAAATCATTTCAAGCGAAGCTTGAATGAGCAAAGTAAATACCCAAGGCTTGCGGAAACCTACGAAGTAGGATGAAACGGCTTCCCAATGCACGCAGGCGAATTCAACTTAATCTTATTCTGATCCCGCGAAATCAACACCAACACCAGAATTGTCACCAAATAAGGCAACATCGACATCACCTGCGACGGAATCCCAATCCCCATCGCCTGTGCATGTAACTGCAATATCGAAATACCACCAAACAAATACGCACCCAGCAACACACGCCAAGGACGCCAGGTCGCAAACACCACCAAGGCCAGCGCTATCCAGCCACGCCCTGCACTCATGTTTTCAATCCACATCGGGGAGTAAGCCAGCGACAAATAAGCCCCCGCAATGCCCGACATCGCGCCACCAAACAAGATAGCAAACAAACGAATGCGAACCACCGGATAGCCCATCGCATGCGCCGCATCGTGCGAATCACCCACTGCCCGCAGCACCAAACCTGCGCGACTATACGTCAGAAACCACCACACCAAAGGCACCATTAATAAGGACACATATACCAGCACATCATGCTTGAAAAACACTTCGCCAATCAGCGGTAAGTCTGATAAAAAAGGGATCGCCACTTTTGGCAAACCGTCATAAGCAACACCGACCAAGTCCTGCCCGATCAATGCGCTCAGCCCGACACCAAAGATGGTTAATGCCAAACCGGTTGCCACCTGACTAGCCTGAAAACCTAAGACTAACGCAGCAAAAATCAGCGATAACAAAGCTCCCGCCGCCGCACCCGCGACAACGCCAAAACTGGCACTTCCGGAAAAATGTACCGCTGCAAAACCACACACAGCACCTGCCAGAATCATGCCTTCCACACCAAGGTTCAGCACACCAGATTTCTCGGTGATCAACTCGCCTAAAGCGGCAAATAACAGCGGCGTTGCAGCGGTGATAATGGTTAAAATCGTTGGAATTAAGATATCCATTATTTACTCTCCGTTGCAGTATTGGTGGTGGCCTGCGTTGTATCCTGATCGGCTATTGCAGAGACGGGACCCGTCTTTCGTACGATCTGATAATGAATTAACACATCACATGCCAGCAAAAAGAATAGCAACATACCTTGGAAAACACCGGTCACCGCTAATGGCAGATTTAATGAAATCTGGGCGGATTCGCCACCAAGATAGGAAAGCGCTAACAAAAGTCCCGCTAACAACACACCAACCGGATGCAAACGCCCCACAAATGCCACGATAATCGCGGTAAATCCGTAACCCGGTGAAATGGTGGGTAGCACCTGCCCAATCGGGCCAGACACTTCAATCATTCCGGCAAGTCCGGCTGCACCACCGCTTAGCAACAAGCTAAACCAAATAATATTGCGCTGACTAAAACCGGCATAACGGCCAGCTGCCGGTGCCTGACCCAATACTTTGACTTCAAAACCAATCAAGGTGCGCGCCATCATAATCCAAGCTGCAACCACTACGGCTAAGGCCATCAGCCAACCGACATGTAAACGCGTCCCTTCTAGGATGATGGGTAATAATGCAGAGTCGCTAAACAGGCGGGACTCCGGAAAATTATAGCCATCAGGGTCACGCATCACCCCATGAACTAACAGACTCAACAGCAGACCCGCCACGTAGGTGAGCATAAGACTGGTGAGTATTTCATTGGCGTTAAAGCGGGTACGTAGAAACGCGGGAATAGCTGCCCAGAACATACCGCCTGCGATACCTGCCAAAACCATAAGCGGGATCACCCAAACCGATTCCACTTCGTAAAACAACAGGGCAACCGCACCACCACAGATCCCACCCAAAGTCAGCTGACCTTCTGCGCCGATATTCCAGATACCCGCCCGAAAGCCGACTGACAAGGTGACCGCAATCAGTACCAGCGGAGTCGCTTTAACCCCCAGCTCTGCCCACCCGTAAAGACTGGTTAACGGCTCAACGAAAAAGGCATACAGCGCTTCTGTAGGCGATACGCCCATGAACAAAAATAAGATAATTCCCGCTAATAAGGTTAGAAGTAACGCTAAAAGCGGCGATACTAATACCATTTGACGAGACGGTTCAGGGCGCTTAACTAACTTAAACATTATTCAGCCCTCCGGTTGCCAGACTTTTTTCATCCAATGCACTACCCGCCATTAGCAGACCCACCTCTTCAATACTCAGCGCCGCCGTGTCATAGATGTCGGATAACTCACCAGCACAAATCGCTCCGATGCGATCAGTTCCTGCCATCAACTCATCTAAATCCTGTGAAATAATCAAAACTGCTGCGCCCCTATCTGCCAAATCCCGCAGTGCTTTATGAATGGTTTGCGCGGCTCCCGCGTCCACGCCCCAGGTTGGCTGGGATACAATCAGCAAGCCTGGGTTTTGCAATATCTCCCGACCGACAATGAATTTTTGTAAATTACCGCCAGACAAGCTGGAAGCAAACGCTTTGCTGCCGTTGCTTTTGACATTGAAATTCTCAATCACTTTTTCGGTGAATTGCCGGGTAACTGAGTTTTTAATAAAGCCACCACCGACCAAGCCAAGACGCTGAAAAGCAGTTAAAAAAGTATTATCGACCAGACTCATTTCAGGTACTGCACCATGTCCTAAGCGCTGCTCAGGAATAGCCGCCACACCCAGCGCACGACGTTTATTCGGACCAAGCTGTCCGCAGGCTTTGCCATCAATGAATAAACTATCACTTTGAGTGCTGACCGACTCACCACTCAGCGCCATTAGCAATTCATCCTGACCGTTACCCGCCACACCAGCGATCCCCACAATCTCGCCGCAATGCACGTCTAAGTTGATATTTTTCAGTGGAATGCCGAATTCGTCAGCGGCTTCCAGACTAAGGTTTTTCACAGACAAGCGTAGCTCGCCGGCCTGATTTCCAATGCGTGGTGTAGTGGTTTCTAGTGTCTCGCCCATCATCATGGCTGCCAGACTACTGGTACTCTCATCGTTTACATCCGCCACATCTACACGCTTACCATTGCGCAGAATGGTCGCCCGATGACACAGTGCTTTGATTTCATCCAACTTATGACTGATATATAAAATTGCCAGCCCCTCTTCGGATAAGCGACGCAATGTTTCAAACAGTCGCGACACCTCCTGTGGCGTTAACACCGAGGTTGGCTCATCCATAATCAGTAGTTTCGGTTCCTGCAATAGGCAGCGAATGATTTCAATGCGTTGCCTTTCACCCACCGATAACGTGTAAACGTGGCGGTCTGGGTCTAATGGCAGACCATAACGACTTGAGATTTCCAGAATGCGTGATTTAAGCTCGGCGCGATTCACCTTGCTGTCCATGCCCAATGCGATGTTTTCAAGCACTGACAAGGAGTCAAAGAGAGAGAAATGCTGGAACACCATTGCCACGCCTAGTTCTCGGGCAAACGCAGGGTTAGGAATACTCACCGTGTTGCCTTGCCAGTCGATCTGTCCGGAGTCAGGTGCAAGAATGCCGTAGATCATTTTAACTAAGGTGGATTTGCCCGCGCCGTTTTCCCCCAGAAGTGCGTGAATTTCGCCAGCATGAATCGTTAGATCGACATCCTGATTGGCAATCACACCGGGGAATGTGCGGGTCATTTTAGAAAGACGTAGTAATGGAGAAGTGCTCGATTCGGTCATAAATAGTCGCTTCGTGAAAACGGACGTAAGAAAGGTAGTACGAGTGCCCGAATCGATTATTGCATGATTGGTAATAATTCCCAATGTTTTGAAAGTCTTTGCATTGCTTGGCTTAATGCGATGTAACTTATCGGAGTAACAACTGAATGCAGCGGTGACGAAGTTTGAATTTTAACTGAGGAGAGAGTGTGAACCTGAGATAATGCGCATAAATTACAGGCATTAAAAAACCAAAGGGAGATAGCTAACAAAGTGGCTTTCGTTAACTACCTCCGATTGGTTGAGGAGGAGGAAATCATCTTACGGGTTAAATATTATCTATTTTGCTGCTCTGCAACAATTGATTAAAACTCAATAAAGAGTTTAGAAAACCTAACCCCTACAATCCGTTACCGCCAACCCTGAATCCACTGCGCCTCATTCTTAAGCTCCGTCCAGTCTATGGACTCTGCACGTTTCGATAGAATCGCCTCCAGAATGCAAGACTCAACCAAGCCCTCCTCATCAAATTCCACCTTAGTGATAATAAAATGCTTTTCACGGTTTTTAGGCGTGACAGCCGTCCATTTGCTATTGAGTAATTTTTTCGGGTTAATTCTTATCATGGCAACTCGCTATTATCCCACCAAGGGTATTTTTTCTAAATGACTAAGCTAATCAGCATTACATAGTGACGCCTGTCAGGATAGCTTTACTCACCCAATACCCGCTCACAAATATACTCACCAATTGGAATCGCTGATGTTGCCGCTGGCGAAGGCGCATTACACACATGCAAACTGCGCGCACTTTCCGCAAACAGAAAGTCATGCACTAATGAGCCATCTTTCATTACCGCCTGCGCCCGAATCCCTGCCGGATAGGGCTGCAAATCTTCCAGTTTCAATTGCGGACAATACTTCTGTACTTGCCTCAAATAGCCCGGCTTATACCAAGAATTCTTAGTTTCAATCAGACCGGTTTTCCAGTTGTCCCGTAACACTTTCCAAAATCCGGGAAAGCGCACCATATCCCAGATATCCTGCAAGCTAATATTAATCTTGCCATAGCCCTCACGCTTCCAGCCCTGCACAGCGTTAGGGCCCACTGTCACACTACCATCAATCATGCGGGTGAGATGAACCCCTAAAAACGGCAAATCCGGATCAGGAATGGGATAGATCAGGTGATTGACTATGCCGTTGTACTTCGCAGGGAGTTGGTAGTATTCCCCCCTAAACGGAATAATCTGAAAGTCAGTGTCAATGCCCAGCATTTTGGTAGTTCGATCAGCCATCAGGCCCGAGCAAGTTATCAAATAACGCGTACTTAGTTGAGTCTCGTTGCTGCTAGCATACTGATTCCGTATTTTCACCATCACATCAATCTGCTCTGGCGTTTCCATCAAACCGATCACTTCATGCTGCAATCGCGCCTCGCCACCTGCGGCTACAAAGGCTTCCACCATCTTCTCAGTCACTAGCTGATAGTTAACGATACCAGTGGTTTTTACCAGCAAACCACCGATGCCGGTGATATTGGGTTCGCGTTGTTTGAGTTGCTCTTCAGACAACCACTCCACATCCAGCCCGTTCTGCTCAGATCGCTCATAGAGGGCCTGCATGCGCTGGTATTCCAGTTCATTAGTCGCTACTAGCAACTTGCCACATTGGTCATACGGAATGTTATACTGCTCGCAAAAGGCAATGGTTGCATCAACCCCTCGACGGCAAAAATCGGCTTTTAAACTACCGGGGGCGTAATAAATACCTGCGTGAATAACCCCACTATTGTGACCGGTTTGGTGTTTGGAATAGCCGTCTTCTTTTTCCAGCAGCAAAACAGATTTATCAGGCTGGCGTTGTTTGAGTTGCCAGGCGGTGGAAACACCCACAATGCCACCACCGACAATAATGTAATCGTACATTGTCTGCCTCTCTTAGGCGTTTGAAGCGGTAGTGGCTAGTGGTAAATCCTCACGAGCCCCCCATTCACTCCATGAACCATCGTAAACAGACAAGTCAGGATACCCACAGACATGCGCGGCAAGTGCCAAATGGCAGGCTGTCACACCAGAGCCACAGCTGAAAATCAGGCGTTGATCTTTATTGGCTAACTCGCTGAATAATGGTGCTAATTTCTCAGTGGATTTGAGGAAGCCATTATTCAGTAATCCCATAAATGGCAAATTCTTAGCACCCGGCATATGGCCACTTCGTAAGACTTCACGCGGCTCTGCCTCAGTACCATCAAAGCGACTGGCCGCTCTGGCATCCAGCACGACAGCTGAGTCATCATCCAATGCTTGCAGGACAGCATCAACGTCAGAAATCATGTCGGGTTGATAGCTGGCGACAAAATTACCGTTTTTTGGCGGCTCCGGTGCATCTGTATTCAAAGGGAGTCCGGCAGACTGCCATGCGGGTAAGCCACCATCTAAAATCGCTACCGCCTCATGTCCCATTGCGCGGAACATCCACCACGCTCGCGGGCTTGAGAACATCCCCAAGGAATCGTATACAACCACGTCACTGTTTTGGTTCACACCTAACGCCTGCACCGCATCTGAAAACAGCTCAGGGGTCGGCATCATGTGTGGATACTCGGCCCCTTGCTGACAAATCTCCTGATCAAAATCAAAATACTGCGCATTATCTATGCGTTGTTGTTGCCACTCACTGCGTCCATCACGTTGCATAGCAGGCATAAAATAACTGGCATCCAGCACCACTAGATTGTCAGTATCAAGGCGATGAGAAAGTTGTTCGGCAGTGATTAATGGTGTGGGAAAGGTATTCATAGTCAGGCTCTCGGTTAGCGTGGGTGTCGCTTGAAGAAGAGCCATATTATTTCAGAAATATTCGGACCACGCGACTCGCTGTATTTAGCCGGGTTGCCACCAATCCAGCCGTGCTTCAGCTTTTCTACCAATAAAGTTTCTACGGGTGTGCTGGTGCTCCCGCGTTGATACAGGCGATATTCCCAGCCGATATCACGCGTTTTATGAGCGATGGGATCAGGACGCTCTTTGCGGGCACGCTTGACCTCAAGCCAGCTGTCACGCAGGTTAAGCGCTGATTGCAGCTCAACGGTTTGGTCATTTTGCGATTGAATAATCAATAAGGGCGCGAGCTTGCCTTTGCCTTTTAGTTGAGTTTTCATACGCCTCACTGTGTTGGCAATACTATGATATTTCACCGATAAGAATTGATTAATCCGCACAGCTCGCGCTGACTCGCCATAAGCAACACCCGCGACACTCGCGCCGGAGGCAAACAACTTGCCATGTGCCACCAATGCCGCCACACTCATGGCCGCACCTGAGGACAATCCGGTGATATGAATACGTTCTTTATCCACCGTAAATTCGCCTTGTACCTGCTCGATAATACGGTTTAAATCCTCTACTTCACCCGTGCCTGAACGCACATGAAAGCGCTGCCACCATCCCCAGCAATTCAAATTCCGCATGCCGATATAGCGCGTCACAAAGGGATAGACCACGATAAAACGCTCGCGATCCGCTACCTCATCAAAGCCGGAGGCCGCACGAATATCCAGATGGGTTTGTTTGCAACCATGCAACACCATTACTAGTGGCAGCTCCTCATCCAGCCGGTATCCGGATGGTGTGTAAACGATGTAATCACGCGCTTGTGACAGCAGATATAAACCTGCAGGACTGCTTAACTCATGAGTGTTTCCCAATGGCAAATAATCAGGATTGGATTGGCGCTCTGCAGCCAAGAGCAAGCTTTCTTCAAAGGGTTCTGAGGGTGTCGAGACAACCACTTCGGGCGTTGGACCATCAACTGCCGTTGTGTCATCAGGAACTTCAATATCTCGCGGGCGCGGACGGAATCGTTGAAAGCGTGGTAGTGCACGCACCTTCAGCTTGTCATATAAACGATGTAGCCGGGTGCTTATAACTTTATAATAATTCTTCATTTTATGGAGTAGTGAACGCAGCACTTGCAACCTCAGATACACTAATTGGATAATGTGTTACACATCAGTGGCCTCTGACAGGGCTTAAAGTTCACACTATTTCATCAATTTAATAACCTGGAAATAACTCATGACCTTTGTCGTTACCGATAACTGTATCAAGTGCAAGTACACGGATTGTGTTGAAGTTTGCCCCGTGGATTGCTTTCATGAGGGTAACAACTTCCTGACGATTGATCCAGACGAGTGTATTGATTGCTCCTTATGCGTACCTGAATGTCCCGCAGAAGCTATTTTTGCGGAAGAAGACTTACCGGAAGATCAACTACATTTCATTAAAATTAATGCGGACTTATCCGCTGAATGGCCCGTCATCAGTGAAATGAAACCTCACCCGGAAGATGCCGCAGAGTGGGACGGCGTGAAGGATAAATTGCAATATCTGGAACGCTAAGTGATTGAAGACAAACACCGTATCGGTCAACAAATACGGGACTTACGCAAGGCTAAAGGCATTAGCTTAAGCACATTGGCGACGACGATTGGTCGGTCTGTTGGCTATATGAGTCAGGTCGAGCGCGGTGTTTCAGAGGTGAAGCTGTCGATGCTTCAGTCGATCAGCGATGCCCTTGGCGTGTCGATCAGCTGGTTTTTTCATGCCAGTCAGGAAGCTGATAGCAAGGAGGCGGATTATATTGTGCGGCACAATCTGCGGCGCTCGTTGGATCTGTCTGGCTCCGGCATTACCGAACAACTCCTGTCACCGCGCCTTAGCGGGCAACTACAGCTG
Source organism: Leucothrix pacifica (assembly GCF_003172875.1). Classification (GTDB taxonomy): domain Bacteria; phylum Pseudomonadota; class Gammaproteobacteria; order Thiotrichales; family Thiotrichaceae; genus Leucothrix; species Leucothrix pacifica. Next base: position 68,567 of record NZ_QGKM01000001.1, read on the forward strand.
ATCCTCACAACCATTGCACCCGGTGCAACCACCGGGCCGGATGCACGCCGTCGTGATGGTGAGGAAGCGGGTTATTTGCAATCAGGCTCTCTGGAACTGCAGATTGGTGAAAATACCTTTCAACTGGAGGCAGGTGATAGCTTTTCACTGGTTGGGGATGAGCCACACCGTTGTCATAATTCCAGTGAGGAAGATGCGGTGATTGTTTGGGTGATTACGCCGCCATCATACTGATATTTAAACATAGTTTAAACATGCCGCTTTAACAGCACTGTCTCATTTCATGCTAGACTAAACCACTCAGTCACACATTCTTTGGTAACCATGAAACGACTTAAATTACCTATTGGTATCCAATCTTTCGCTAAAATCCGCAGTGATGACTATTATTATGTCGACAAAACGGCATTGGCTTTGGAATTAATCGAGGGGGCTTCGCACTACTTCCTTTCTAGGCCGCGTCGTTTTGGTAAAAGTTTATTTTTAGATACCCTAAAAGAACTATTTGAAGGCAATGAGCCACTATTTCAGGGCCTAGCAATACATGATCAATGGGATTGGGCAGTCAAATATCCCGTGTTACGTTTTAGCTTTGGTATCGGGAATTTCACCGAACCGAATTACTTACACCAAAACTTAATGGCGCAACTGGATACTCTTGAAACTCAGGCTGGCTCACAGTCTGGCTATAATACCTGCCCAGAACGTTTCCAATATTTAATTCGCCATTTGCATCAACAAACCGGCTTACCCGTGGTAGTGCTGGTTGATGAATATGACAAACCCATCTTAGATGCCCTACAAGACCCGGCACTTGCCCGTCAAAACCGTGACTTCCTGCGCGGATTTTATGGCACGATCAAAGATAATGACGCACACATTAAGTTCACCTTTTTAACTGGCGTCAGTAAGTTTTCTAAAGTCAGCCTTTTCTCCGGCCTTAATAACTTAAAAGACATTACACTGGATCATCGCTACTCAACACTCTGTGGCTATACTGACAATGATATCGATACCGTCTTTAAACCTGAGTTAGCGGGACTTAATCGAGAGGATGTTCGCACTTGGTACAACGGTTATAATTGGCTTGGTGGTGGGGTTTACAACCCCTTTGATATTTTACAACTATTCGATAACCGAGAATTTAAGAGCTACTGGTTTGAAACAGGCACACCTACTTTTTTAGTTGATCATCTCGCTAAAAATCATTTTTTTAGCCCCGACTTAGCCGCGTTACAGTCAGATGCTGCGCTACTCTCCGCCTTTGATATTGAACATATCAGTAATGAAGCGCTGTTATTTCAAACAGGTTATTTGACGATCCACGATACTCAACAGCCCTTATTGGGTCATTGGATTTATACCTTGGGTTATCCCAATTTAGAGGTAAAGAGTAGCTTAAATACCAGTTTATTAAGTGCTTACGGGTGCGATGAAAGCAAGGTATTAAAAAACCGCTTAAGTCTGTTGCGTATTTTACAAACGGGAACTTTAGAAGCACTTAAAGCGCTGTTTCATGCCTTCTTTGCCAGCATTCCACACCAATGGTATACCAAAAATGATATTGCGGATTATGAAGGATATTACGCGAGTGTGTTCTACTCCTACTTTGCAGCGTTAGGCCTGGATGTAGTCGTCGAAGACTCAACCAATCACGGTCGCTTAGACATGGTCTTGAAATTTGAAAATCAGGTCTATTTGTTTGAGTTCAAAGTGGTCGAACTCACTTCGAATGGAACAGCCTTGCAGCAAATCAAAGACAAGCAGTATGCGGATAAGTATCGTGCACTGAATCAACCTATTCATTTGATTGGTGTGGAGTTTAGTCGAGAAAATCGAAATATTGTGGGGTTTGAGGTAGAGCAAGCATAAATACTACATTGTCTCTTTGTCAGGAGATAACAACCACTTATTTTCCCCTCATAGCTTACGTCTTATTATTCCTGCTAAATATCTTGTTATATGAAATAACTAGGTATAGCAATGAAACTCCTCAAAAAATCACTTTGCACGCTTGCCATCACTCTATGGGCAAACCAGCTAGTTGCAAGTCCATGGCCAACAGGCATAGATGACAAAGTATCACTCGTTCAAAACTGGACTATCTCCATTCCTGTGCTTGATAACGATATCGGTCATAATTTAGAAATATCAGACTTTAATGCGACCTCTGTTGCATGGGGCAGCATCACGCTCAGTGAAGACAAACAATCGCTTAACTACAAACCACGAAATAATTTCGTCGGTACAGATGAATTTTGGTATGTCCTGAAAGATGATCAGGGACGAACAAATGCAGCAAAGGTTGTTGCTGAAGTCGTTTCAAGTGTCTGGCCTGAAGCGAAAACGGATTCTGTTGATGCAACATATGATGAAGTTGTAAAAATTCCTGTTCTGGATAATGACATCGGCACTAATTTGAAAGTTATCAGCGTCAACGAGTGGTCTGTTAACCAAGGAAAGGCATGGATCAGTTCAAATAATGAAATCAGTTATCAGCAATACGGTGAAGCACGTGGTAAGCAGCAAGATGAGTTTTGGTACGTGTTCGAAGATCAGTGGGGACGAAAAAATTCTGCCAAAGTGATTGTTTCACTCACGGAAAAAGCAAGCACTGCATGGCCAACCGCGACACCTGATGAGGCAGTAGCAAACAATGGCCTACGCGTGAATATTCCGGTTCTTGAGAATGATATTGGTGATGAGCTAAAAATCGAAGCAACTAATGAGTGGTCTCAAAATGGAGGAAAAACGCGGATTATAGGCGACATCATTCGCTACACCCCTCCGGCTAATTTTTCCGGAACAGATAGTTTCTGGTATGTGTTTGTAGACAATCAAGGCAGAACCAATAGTGCAAGAGTAGATGTAGAAGTCACTGAAAATAAAGAAAAGTCAGTGGTTGAGTTCTGCGACAATACTTATGAAACGGATGGAACAAAAGCAAATACACAACTGAGCAACTCATCTCCTTTAGCACCTGTTAGTTACCCCTCCACTATTTATCAATACTCATATTTTACGGATGAGGATGGCAACCGCATTTCGAGTTGGGTAACTGACGAACGAGCTTATTACACAGAAAGAACGGATTCCGAATCTGTGCTTTGGATGAAAGTTAATGGCTCAGTCAGTCGTGTCTCTTCAATTGCTAATGGTTTTGAAGGCCAACCATTCAATCCACTTGCCAGTTATCAGGGTGCATTTTACTTTGTTCAGGAAGGTCGCCATTTATATTCTCACGATGGTGGTAAATTAACTCATTTAGGTGATCTTTTATTAGACCTTGGTGCTGGTAATTTTTACACCTATGAAGATGGCCACACTCCTGATGATAGTGAATATATCAATGCTGCCACTAACCTAACCTGGGGTGCTGAACATCGTGGCGGAGCTGGCGACGCGCTACACTTGGAAGTACTCAATCTCATTAATCCAACCGATGGGGCTACCCCAATCCGCAAATATACTTATTTAAGGATAAGTGAAGATACCGGTAGTCAGCCAATTAAAATTCAAACGACGACAACTTACTCCAGCTCTAATTCATATCAAAATGAGAGTAATAGCAGTTTTTATTACTTTAACGGACTGGACTACTATAAGTACTTTTTCAGTGATGGTACTCGTGATGGTGTGCAATTCACCTCAAGCAACTGGGAGCACACTATCAAACAAAGTGACAACGGTGTTGTTCTAGAGAGTACTGGCGGGGTGATTAGTAAGTTTGTTGAAGACAGAGGGCGCCTATTTATAATTACCGATGCGTTCGACCCCGGCCCATTTTTTTCTAACGCTTACCAGTCAAAACTGTTTGTCGTTAATAATACAACGGATGAGCTTGTTGAGTTAGCAGGCTGCGAATAAAACAAAGGCCCGGAATACATAATGTTTCGGGCCTTTTACTGTCACTGTGTCTGTTTTTGAGCTACTGCCCTTTAACAACCGTCCTCAACAAACTCAGGCCAGCAACCCAATAGTGCCTCCTGAAATGTCAATGCCGCATCATACTTAGGCGACTCTTCACGCGTTTTACCCAAATGCTCTTTTATTCCAAAGAAGCCATAACGATTAAAGGACTGAGGCGCAGTGAACAATACAAACTGTTTACCACCTGCTTCTTTCCAGCCATCTAATAAACGCGTGTAGTAAGCGCCCATACGGTCATCACGATTGGCTGCTTCGAAGTAATCCCAGAGACTTTCTTTGCGTTCGTCACTGATTAAAGTATCACCCCAATTTACTGTCAAATGCGCACCACCTTCATAAGCATATAGCTCAACACCGTGGCTATTGGCGACGTCAATTTGTGGCTGAATCAGCTTAATGGTTGCTTCAACATTATCCGCATCACCGCGTAATGACGCATCGGTCACGGAATCATCATAGTCACCATCCATGACTTCAAACACCTGTTCCAATGACGTCACTTCAGACATCGTCATCGGTACAGTGTCAGTGTTATAACAACTGGAATGATCAACCGTATCACCAGCACCATTTACGAATTCACGCGACCAGCATCCATGGAAATAAGGCGCAATCGCCACCGCGTCGGTATGTTCACTGGTGTCTTCGTAATCCAGTAAATTTTGCGCGAGCGAATGGAATTTATGCTGACCACCAAGAATACGCTTCAAACGGCTGTTATCAGCAAACTCTGCTTCAAAGATCTTAAACATTTCAGTCGCACGCTTGGCATAGTAACGGGTACGCACTGAGTAATCGGTGTTGCGGAAAGGGTAATCCTCCATCGCACTAATCACAGGGTCGTTGTAACCCTTTTGTTGCACATAATGATGTCCCCAGAAGCCGGCATTCCAGACTTCATTACTGTACTCAATATGAGCGACCAAGCTGTCATCCAACTCATCAGCAATCAAGGTGGCATATTTGCTCATGTAGCCATCACCCGCATTGTGAGGAATGGTATACCAAGGATGCGCCTGTAGTTGATTAGCCAGTGCAATGGTTAGCTCCAATGGTACACCCTGACGATTCAAAACGCTGGTTTTGTAAGAACCACCCCAGTAAGGGCTATCCATCGTAGGGCGGTCATTCCATGACGCTGCTTTTAATAAACAAGACTCGTAAGTCGGTGTCGTTGATTCAGTTAAACCGTCACATGGATCATAAGTTTGAGACTCAGGGCGACGTGGCGATGCTTCCATGATATTCATCATGCGCAATACACGGAAATCACGGGCAAACTTCAGATAATCAGGGTTAAACACAATCGCATTACGGTTGTGCTTAAGTAATTCTACAAATGACACAAATGGCTCGCTGCCACAACTCGACGCTGATGCTACGCGATCAAACGGATTACCTTTACAGATACCGCCCGGCGCAATGATACGGATATTACGCACCGGGTCAGTCGGATCTGTCGCAGTAATACTGACTTCCAGTCCACGCTTATTGTTGTAATTATCACCCGCTCCTGAACCATCGGAATCCGGGCAGGCATTTGCTGCTTTTACATCAATCGTGTCATGGTTTGTTGCGACGCGCACGACATCACAACCCATTCCGCTGTAACTAATATTTCCTGTACCCTCATAAAGCACAGTGTATCGGCCTTCAGGGAATGACAACCCCGGTGCAAATTGCAAAATACGGGTAAAAGCATATTTACTGATGCCGTTTGCGGTGTCAGCCTCCGAACAACTCGCCGGAATTCTTTTTGGCCAACCCGCTGCTGTATACACAATATCCGGGCATGAAGACTCCTGAAATGGGCGAGCCACACGGAAAATATCGGCGGTAATCAATGGCTGATTAATGTGATCGGATTCTGCCTGAGGCGTTTCCAGATTCATACCCAGCACACGGTTTTGCGGCACCGATGAGGGCTTTAGTAATTGCTGCTCCAGATCGTATAAGCGAAATGAAGCGATTGGGTTACTGGCTTCAGGGTCATTAAGTTCCTTCAGCAACTCAGTCAGATTTTGTATCAATGGGTTAGTGCTTGTGCTTGCAGCAACCAAGGCTTCGATACTGGTTGGCAACTCGTCAGTGGTCACAGGCCCTAAGTCTAAACCAGCCACCTGAAAGCTAATATCCTGCGAGCCGTCTTGTTGGAAAACACCGTTTTGCGAGGTGGTACCAGACATTGAACCAGAGACGTAATCAACGCCTGAAACAGGTTTTCCGCCTAAGGTTAGAATCGTCGCAGCGACTTCATCTAAAGACGCCAGATTATCTGGCAGGGTATATCGCGCCACACTGCCTCCCTGATCTTCAGCAAGTATTGTTGGTAAATTTTGCAGAGTTGGGTTGCTGGCTGCTGCAGGATTTCCGGCAATGAGTGACTCAATGCTTACTGTGCCAGTATCCGGAATATCAAGCCCCCGGACACTACCAATCTCAATGCTACCGATCTTAAACGTCACCACACTCAGTGAGTCATAGCTAAAACGACCCGCATTATTGGTAGCACCACTGGTTAATGACACTGTACGATTGGTGGTTACGGATGAATCAACAACCGTACTGTAATCCGCATTGACCGCAGGCTTACCGTTAACTGTGAGAATGGCTGTAATCACCGGATTTAAAGCCGCAAGCTCTGATGGCGCGACAACTACACCACTGGATGGGTCTGTATTCTCAAGCAATAATGTCGCGAGGTCAGTAATCAGAGGATCAGTACCACTGTAATCATCCAGCAAAGATTCCAGTGTCAGCGTACCGCCATCACTCAAATCCGCTGCGCTCACCGTTCCAATCGCAATATCACCCACACTGATTGCGATTTGACTACCAGTTGCATAGCTGAACTTACCATCTGATGCAGTCGTCCCGCCGCTATCTGTGGTCCCACCAGTACTGCTGAAATTTAGCCCTTGAACCGGTTTGCCATCTAAAGTGATGTCCGAAGATTTCAACGCAGGTGTGCTGCTACCGCCTCCTCCGCCGCCACAAGCGGTAAGAAATGCCAACGCAAATAGAATAAAGAAATACCGCAGTGCCTTGTGTAACGCCATGTGTTTGCCCATTTATAATAGATTCTTATGTGTGTGATTAGTCTAGATTAGTTATCAGAAATTACAGTTAGTTCACAATCCGGCTGTTTATTAAAAACCACACTCCCTGCGAGTTTCTGCTAAACCAAACAAGAATAAAGCAATAAACCACGAATAAATAATTAATTTTTGCACTTATCAACCCATACCCCACCCCACTTAGAGCCACTTAAAATAACAAAGTGATTGAGAATTTCAGAATGTGTTTGCTAAAAATGAAAAAAATCAATATATTTTCATTTTAGTGATTCAGCGCCCAACATCACATTCCAGTGACTGCTGATCAATGACCGCTCCACGCTATTCGTCGTCTCATCTAACACAGGAATTCGCTATGTCAGTCAATCTCCCTTCTCATGCCCAAGTTGTCATCGTTGGTGGTGGCGTTATCGGCTGTAGTATCGCTTATCACCTCACCAAGCTCGGTTGGAAAGACGTGGTGTTGCTGGAACGTAAAACACTCACCTGCGGCACCACCTGGCACGCAGCGGGCTTAGTGCCACAGCTTCGCGCCACTTACAATATGAGTATGCTGGCAAAATACAGCACTGGCTTATACGAATCACTGGAAGCAGAAACCGGTCAGGCGACTGGCTTTAAACGCAATGGATCATTGACCGTCGCTACTTCAATGGAGCGCATGGAGGAGCTTAAACATGGCGCATCCATGGCACGTTACTGTGATTTTGAAGTACAAGTAATTGAGCCTGAGCAAGCTAAAGAACACTGGCCGCTACTCAATATCGACGACCTAACAGGTGCGGTATACCTACCAGGCGATGGACAAACCAACCCAATCGACACCACACAAGCGCTGGCTAAAGGCGCAAAAATGGGCGGCGCTACTATCATTGAACACTGCAAAGTCACTGACGTGTTCAAAGAGAATGGCAAAGTCACCGGTGTCGCTACCGAGCACGGCAATATCAGTGCGGATTACGTAGTGAACTGTGCCGGTATGTGGGCCCGCGAGTTTGGTAAGTTGGCGGGCGTTAACGTACCTCTACATGCAGCAGAACACTTCTACGTAGTCACTGAGCCAATGAGTGATCTAGGCCGCAATATGCCTATCCTGCGTGATCCTGATGGATTCAACTACTACAAAGAAGATGCCGGTAAAATGCTGGTCGGTACTTTCGAGCCCAATGCAAAGCCGTGGGGTATGGACGGTATTCCGGATAACTTCAGTTTTGATGAATTACCGGAAGATTACGAGCATCTGGAACCTTATCTGGAAGCTGCCATGCACCGTATTCCATCCATGGGCGATGTCGGTTTGCAGGTATTCTTTAATGGCCCGGAGAGCTTCACGCCAGATGACCGTTACCACTTAGGTGAAGCGCCTGAGCTAAAGAATTTCTTTGTCGCCGCAGGCTTTAACTCGGTGGGCATTCAATCCGCTGGTGGTGCAGGAAAAATGCTGGCGTCGTGGATCGTCAACGGACACGCGCCAACTGACTTATGGGATGTAGATATTCGTCGTAATGGCAAATTCCAGGGCAATAAAAACTACCTGTTTGACCGCACCAAAGAAGGCTTAGGCTTACTCTACGCCAACCACTTCCCATTCCGTCAATATGAAACCGCGCGTAACGTGCGCAAAAGCATTCTGCATGACCGCTTAGCTGCCCACGGCGCATGTTTTGGTGAAGCTGCCGGTTGGGAACGTGCCAACTGGTTTGCACCTGAAGGCGTCACACCGGAATATGAATACTCCTTTGGCCGTCAGAACTGGTTTGAATACAACGCTGCGGAGCATAAAGCCGTGCGGGAAACGGTGGGATTATTCGATCAAACCTCATTCTCAAAATACCTGCTACAAGGCCCGGATGCCTGCAAAGTGCTGAACCAAATCTGCGCCAATAATATTGATAAACCAGTGGATAAAATCACGTATACCCAGTGGCTAAACGAGCGCGGAGGCATTGAAGCAGACTTAACCGTGACGCGCATTGCAGAAGACCAATTCCTGATTGTCAGCGGTGTTGAAACACAAACCCGCGATATGGACTGGCTAAAGAAAAACATCCCGGCAGACGCACGCGCTTATGCCTCTGATGTCACCTCGGCTTATGCCGTGATTACCCTGATGGGGCCTAACTCGCGAGCACTGATCAGTGAGTTAACCGATGCTGATATGAGTCATGCCGCTTTCCCGTTCGGTAGTTCTCGTGAGATCGATTTAGCTTATGCAAAGGTTCGGGCATCACGTCTGACGTATGTGGGCGAGTTGGGTTGGGAGCTTTATGTACCGACTGAGTTCGCGCCTGCGGTATTCGACAAAATCATGGAACACGGCCCTACCCACGGCCTCAAGCTCTGTGGCTATCACACCCTCAACTCCTTGCGCATGGAGAAAGGCTATCGCCATTGGGGACATGATATTACGGATTACGACACGCCTGTTGAGGCTGGACTGACCTTTGCCGTCAGCTTTAAAAAGCCGGATGGGTTTATCGGTAAAGAGGCGCTGCTCAAGCAACAAGCGGAGGGCGTCAAAAAACGCCTTGTGCAATTCCTGTTTGAGGACCCCGAACCACTTTGCTATCACGAAGAGCCGATTTGGCGTGATGGTGAGTTGGTGGGACGGACGACAGCTGGCATGTTCGGGCATACCTTGGGGGCGACATTGGCCATGGGCTATGTTGAGAATGAGGATGGTGTTACTGCGGACTGGATCAATGCAGGGAGCTATGAGATTGAGGTGGCGCAGAAGCGGTATAAAGTGACGGCGAATCTTGGGACATTCTATGATCCGGAGAATAAGAAGATTCGTTGTTAGGTTGCCCCCAGTCTTTTGAATATGGCTTCTGTGATTCCGTTAATGGTTTTAGCCAAAATTTTATCTCTGGCGACCAGCCTTAGTTTATGATGTGATCTGCGGTGCGGTAATTGTGCCGCCAGATCACAGATTTTACAGGCTAACCTCATGGCAAATACCACCACCGAAAACGGTACTTACAGCGCACTAATGAACCCCGTACTTATCGCGGGTTGCATTATTATTCTGGTCAGTTTCTCCATCCGCGCGACGTTTGGGCTGTTCCAGATACCGATTGCCGAGGAGTTTAACTGGCCACGTGAGTCCTTCTCGTTTGCTATCGCTATTCAAAACCTGTTTTGGGGAATTAGCCAACCATTCTTTAGTGCGCTCGCTGAAAAGTACGGCGACCGCAAAGCCATCGTTGCTGGTGCCGCCTGCTATGTGACAGGACTTGTGCTCTCTTCCTTTGCCACTACACCCGGTCAACATCAGTTACTCGAAATATTCGTTGGCTGCGGAATTGCTGGCATGGGATTTGGCGTTATTCTTGCGGTTGTCGGACGCTCAGCATCTGATAAAAACCGCTCGATGGCGCTGGGTATCGCAACTGCTGCAGGCTCAGCCGGACAAATCGTCGGGCCACCGGTGGCGCAGTTTCTACTGCACAATATGCCTTGGCAGCAAGTGTTTCTGGTGTTCTCGGGACTTATCGTACTTTCATTACTCGCGCTAACCATGATGCGCGTGCCACCGGCACCAAAAACCAACCCTCAGACCGATGAACAAATGGGCACGGTAGTACGACGTGCACTCAAAGATCCCACATTTATCTTTATCTTCTTCGGCTTCTTTTCCTGCGGTTATCAACTCGCTTTTATTACTGCGCACTTCCCAGCCTTTATCACAGAAATGTGTAGTGCGATTGCACCAGGCAGCATTATCAAATCACTCGGCGTTTCCTCAACCTCAACGCTCGGTGCAATCTCCATTGCGCTGATTGGATTATTCAATATTGGTGGCACGCTGCTGGCAGGGTATTTGGGAAATATCTACTCCCGCAAGTATCTGTTAGCGGGCATTTATATGCTGCGTACCATTGTCGCGGCCTTGTTTATTTTATTCCCGATTACGCCAGAAACAGTCATCCTGTTTTCAATTTCAATGGGCGCTTTATGGCTGGCAACCGTACCATTGACCTCGGGTTTAGTCGCTCAGATTTATGGCCTGCGCTATATGGGCACACTCTACGGTATCGTTTTTTTCTCGCACCAGTTAGGTGGATTCCTTGGTGTATGGCTGGGTGGAGCAATGTATGACATGTATAACAATTACACCTTGGTGTGGTGGATTGGTGTAGGCTTTGGTCTGTTATCAGCCTTGATTCACCTGCCAATTAAAGAACAGCCTTGGGCAGAAAGAACAGGACAGCTTAAGGTCGCTTAATCACGTGAGATTAGCAAGCTCAGCCCCTACAAGCGTTCTTTCAGTGAGCTTATCCATTGCTGATAAGCCGCTGCGCTGAGGTGGATACCATCTCCGGTATGCAACTCATCTTTAAGGTTCCCATCTTCATCCGCAAAGGCATCATGCAGATCCAGAAATTCAAACGACTGGCTCGCCGCCAGATCAGCAATGGCGGCATTCAATGTCCGAATTCGTTGATTAAATCCGGTCATGCCAAACCGCTCATCTACAGGAAAAACCGACTGCACTATCACAGGAACCTGATCAGGCAGGCTATCTAGAATCTGTTGGATATTTTCCACGATCTGCGCATTACTGCGTGAGGTCCGGATTAAGTCATTAATGCCAATCTCAACCACTATAGCCGATGCCTTGGTCAGCGACTGATACTGACCAATCCGCCCCAGCAAAGCGGCGCTGGTATCCATGCCAATGCCATAATTAATCGCCGGATGAGTCACCGCGGCGACATTTAAGCCTTGCGTCAGACTATCGCCCAAAAAAATCACTGAACCGGCTTCCACACTGCTATCCAGCTGCAGCTGACTGCCTAACATGTCTTCATGGTATTGGGTGATTTCAGGCGGATTCAGTAAGCCCGTTCCCAGCTTACGGTCAATCCGGTAAAGCAGGTCGGTATCAAAGATGGCTAACAGTGCAATGGTATGCACCAGCAGCAACCAGGCAGAGATCATTAGTATTTTTATCATGAGACCAATGATAGTCGCAATCGGTGGAAGCTTTCCAGAATCCACCGCTGAGTGAACACATAAAGTACAGATCACACTGTAAAACACCCCTGCTCGCTATGGACAAGACAGGGGCAGGGTCATTCTTGTAGGGCTTGCTCAGCTGGTACATAGTCGTAACCCAGTGCATCACACACCGCTTCACAGGTCACCATACCGCTGTATACATTCAGGCCATTACGCAAATGGGCATCATCGGCCAGTGCTTGCTTCAAGCCTTTATTTGCCAGTGCCAATGCGAACGGTAAGGTGGCGTTATTCAGTGCCAGCGTAGAGGTTCTGGCGACGCCACCGGGCATATTCGCCACACAATAATGCACCACGCCATCCACTACATAAGTTGGCTCGGCATGTGTGGTCGCTTTGGAGGTTTCAAAACAACCACCTTGGTCGATAGCAACATCCGCTACCACTGATCCGGGACGCATTTTTGGAAGCATATCGCGCGTCAGTAGTTTTGGTGCAGCAGCACCCGGAATCAGTACCGCACCAATCACCAAATCGGCATCGGTTACACAAGCCTCAATCGCATGGGAAGTGGAATAGACGCATTTAGCACGACCTTTGAATTGCTCATCTAACTGACGTAAACGAGGCAGCGAGCGATCCAAAATCGTCACATCAGCCCCTAAACCAACCGCCATTTCAGCGGCATGAGTACCCACTACACCGCCACCAATTACTGTCACTTTACCCGGTGCTACACCCGGTACGCCGCCCAGCAACACACCCGAACCACCTTGTGCTTTCTCCAGGTGATGCGCGCCTGCCTGAATCGACATACGACCTGCCACCTCACTCATCGGTGCCAATAGCGGTAAACCACCGTTGTTATCCGTCACCGTTTCATACGCCACACAGCTGGCTCCGGACTTAATCAGTAACTCCGTTTGCGTTGGGTCTGGTGCCAGATGCAGATAGGTAAACAGCAACTGACCCGGACGCAACATTTCGCATTCCTGAGGCTGCGGCTCCTTTACTTTTACAATCATATCCGCGCGGTCGAAAATTGCTTTAGCGTCATCAATAATCTCAGCACCAGCCGCTTCATACTGCGTATTATCAAAGCCAATGGCTGCGCCACCGTTATTCTCAACCATCACCTGATGGCCATTTTTCACTAACTCATGAACCGAAGCAGGACTTAAACCGATACGGTACTCATGATTCTTTATTTCTTTAGGTACGCCGATTAACATGTTGATTTCCTCATTGTGGTCTGACTGGAAATGTTTGTTTAGATTTATCAATAGTATAAGGAGAATCGCTTAGTTTTATATCTGTAAAATTAACTAAATTTAGTGTTTTATTCTGTGTATTATTAAAACTCAGAAAAATACACTGCTAATAAAATGAAAACTAGTAAAGACACACTGAGCAATATCGACAAAAATATTCTGAGAATCTTGCAGGATGATGGTCGCATCACCTACGCCGAACTAGCCCGTCGCGTTGGGCTGACCACGACTCCTTGTATAGAACGGGTACGCAGACTGGAGCGAAATGGCTATATAAAGCACTACAGCACCGTCGTCGATGCCGAGCAGCTGGATGCTGGTTTAATTGTTTTTGTACAACTTCGCCTCGACCGCACCTCTAAAGACACCTTCGCCATGTTTAAAGAAGCCGTGTTAGAGCTCCCCGAAGTACAGGAGTGTTATCTGGTCTCAGGTAGCTTTGACTATCTGATTAAAGCCCGACTTGCTGATATGGCACAATATCGGCTTTTTTTAGAAGAATCGTTGCTATCAGTCCCCGCAGTGCAGGAATCCACCAGTATTGTAGTGATGGAGGCAATTAAAGAGACGCTGGCAATCCCGATTACCTGACTGCAAACTCATAAAACTGTCCTCCAAGATTTCCTGTTATTATTTGCAGACTGCTACATCAGCGCCTTCTCATCGATTAAACAGCCAAACCAGGACAACTCAATGACTATCGCAATAATAAGCGCAATGGCCGAGGAAAACGCCTCCTTAGTATCTCAAATGAGCGACGTTACCGTTATCGAAGCCGGTAAACGACGCTATCACCGTGGATTATTATGGGGTCAGGACGTGGTTGTGGTGTTTTCTCACTGGGGAAAGGTCGCTGCAGCGAGCACCGTCACCTACCTAATCGCCAAATTAAACGTCGATGAAGTGATTTTTACCGGTGTCGCGGGAGCTATGGATCAGAACTTAAACGTCGGTGATATCGTGATTGCAGAGCAGTTGTACCAGCATGATATGGACGCCAGCCCAATCATCGAAAGACATGAGATTCCCCTGCTTGGCAGGGCTACCATTAACAGTGATCACCAACGTCGCCCACAACTGCTTGAAGCCGCTCAGGACTTCGTTACTCAACATTTACACACAAAGTTATCCACAGAAATCATTAATGAATTCTCTTTGCACAAACCTCAGGTAATTGTTTCTGATATTGCCAGCGGCGATCAGTTTATTTCCAGCGATCAGGATGTACAAGACCTGCGGGAACGCTTGCCTAGCGTGGCTTGCGTGGAAATGGAAGGGGCTGCTGTTGCTCAGGTGTGTGAAGCATTTGAAGTGCCTTTTTCAGTCATTCGCACCATTTCAGACGCTGCCAATGACGATGCGCACATTGATTTTCCTAAGTTTATTAAGGAAGTTGCACAAGTTTATACACAGGGCGTCCTGCATAGCCTGTTCGCATTAAAATCTCACTAAAACTTAGTGTTTATAAAGGGTTTTGACTGAGTAGTCTGAACAGCGTACAAGCAATAATAAATGACGTAATGATAAGGGTATCGACAAAAAATTAAGGCCACGAATTGCTTCGCAGCCCTAAGACTTAGGATCTCACTCTTAGCGGTGAGTACCTTTTTTGGTTAGCGATCCTTACTCATTGCAGGAATAACGTCGCTTATTTAGGTAGTGATTCTGAGGCAGAGAATTGTTCATGCAAACCGACAAGTGGTAATTTATTGGCCGGATATTGCACGTGAATTGAGAATAACTATCAAACGATGCGTTAAAGCGATGAATCTCACACAAAGGCAACACAATGAGCACTAACGAATCAGATAACAACAGCAAGAAAAACAATACCTCAGCAGTGCCAAGCGGCAGGCTATCGCGATTTGCCAAACTCGGTTCACTGGCTACCGGCGTTGCAGGCGGTATGCTGGCAGAGGGCGCACGCCAAATTGCCAAGGGCAACCGCCCGAAAGCCAGTGACATGTTGCTTACTCCCGGCAATGCTAAACGCATCGCTGATCAGCTAGCACAACTGCGTGGAGCGGCCATGAAAGTCGGGCAGATTATGTCGATGGACACTGGCGACCTGCTCCCCAAAGAAATGACCGATATACTGGCGCGTTTGCGCTCCGATGCTAAATCCATGCCGCTCAGTCAGCTCAATACGGTACTGGAAGCAGGCTGGGGCAAAGGCTGGAATCTCAAGTTTAAACAATTCTCTTTTGAACCCGTAGCCGCCGCCTCCATCGGACAAGTGCACTCCGCACACACTAAAGATGGCCGCCACCTCGCGCTTAAAGTGCAATATCCCGACGTGCGGGAGAGCATCGACAGCGACGTGGATAATGTCGCCACCCTGCTTCGTGTCTCCGGCTTCATTCCCAAAACACTCGACTTCAAACCTTTGCTGGAAGAAGCCAAACAACAACTACATACCGAAGCTGACTACGAGCGTGAAGCGACCTACCTGAAACGCTATCGCGAACTCCTCGCTGACGAAACCGACTTTGTTCTGCCGGAAGTCTATGACGACCTGACCACCAGCAATATACTCGCTATGTCATTTGTCGGTGGCGCCCCCATCGAAACGCTGGAGCACGCACCGCAGGAAGATCGTGATCGCGCAGTATCATTGTTAATTTCTTTATTATTCCGTGAGATATTTGAATTCCAACTAATCCAAACTGACCCTAATTTCGCCAATTATCACTACGACAGCGAGACGAAAAAACTCATTCTGCTCGACTTCGGCGCAACCCGCGAATACCCCATCGACATCGCCGACGCCTATCACCAAATGATGACAGCAGGCACACAAGGCGACCGCGAGTCCATGCACCTCGCAGCGGATAAAATTGGCTTCTTTGAAAAAGACATCAAACCGGAACAACGCGAAGCAGTGATTGATTTGTTCGAAACAGCCTGCGAGCCATTGGCTTATGAGGGTGTGTACGACTTTGGACAAGCACAAATTGCCGAGCGGATCAGAGATGCGGGAATGAAGCTGAGTATGGAGCAAGAGTATTGGCATACGCCACCGGCAGATGCGCTGTTTTTGCACCGGAAATTGGGTGGGCTTTATTTGTTGGGAGTGAAGTTGAAGGCTCGGGTGGATGTGAGGGGGTTGTTTTTGGGCAGTGGTAAGAAACCCTAGAAGAGTATATTATTTATGCATTTACGGTTTGTATTATATTGGATCACCCTCACGGAAAATGCTTTGTCTCTCACTCATACAGCGATGAGACGGAACTGTCGGCACTAAGATCAAGTATCAAATCAACAGTCGACCTTTTTGTGTTTCCAAAAATCACCGTGTCACCCAAACAAATGGTCAGCAATCAATTACTGAAAGCGATCGATGGCTGTGACTCTTTAGTTTACCTTACTGGCGATCACTCGATTAACTCGCCATGGGTCACACTTGAAAAAGACTATGCATTACGCACAAATAAACCTGTCTATTCGTTTGATGCAGTTAAAAATCTCTTTACCCGTGACCGATCAAACCCCATGGATATGCCTGTCTTTCCGACCTATTCGAGAAGCGACAAGGAGCAAGTTGACCGGATACTGAGAGTAATGAAAGACGAGAGGTATTTCGACCTGTTCATCGACTATGAAGACATCAGTCCGGGGGACAATATTACAGAGTCCATTGATCACGGGGTATCTTCCAGGCTTCAGCAGGGAGGCTATGTTGTTGTATTCTGGGGTAAAGCAGCATCTGAATGCGAATGGGTTAAATACGAACTCAGCATGAGTGCTAAACAATTTCCGGAGCAAATTCTGCTGGCACAACTTGATGACACCGAGTTACCTGAGGGCTTCACTCATCTTCCACCGGTACACCTTTTTAATCAGGATACGCAAAATATTGACATGAATAGGTTGGACGACCTGATTGTTCGAATATATTGGCTTATCGACAAAACGTCTGCTCCAGTTTAAGGGAGTACTTAATATTACTGACTCCATAGGCGAGAATTCGCAGCACCCCTGAACTGCATTTAGGTTTTAGGGATTATGGATTCATCGTATTTTGAAGTGCCGGAAAGTGATGAAGGTCTTAAACTACATAGTTCATCTACTTCCGATACCTTCCAGCCGCATCATGAATAAGATCAGAGCCCTCAACCGCCAATGGATTCACATGTCGAATCCCAGCGAACCGCTTAAAATCATTATCCGCTGAATACACGGTGTAACCCTGCTCCAAAGCTAACGCTGCAATATGGGCATCGGTGGTTAAATTCCCAGCCATACCAGAGTTGAGCAACAGGTTACGCAGGATATACCAATGCTGCTCCCCCGGTGACACCAGTTTAGTCAATGGGCACTCAAGCCATTCATCCATATAGGCGATGGCCTGCTCAGGCGATAAAGGTGACGCAAATATGCGTGGATTGGTAGTAATTCGTAAAAAAGCCAAGCTGACTACCCAAGGTATCCCCACAACTTTGTTACCCGACAGCGCATTCTCCCACCATGCTTTAGCTTCACGGTGAAACGGTGCATCTTCATTGATGGCGTAAATCAATAAGTTCGCATCCACCAGTATCATTTGCGCAGTTCCAGTTTTGCTTTAATAGCCATATCTTCTAACTCATCCGCAAGGTCCAGCGCTTTGTCTAAGTTATAACCAGCGGATACCGTTCCCATACGCATGGTTTTTAATTGATAGAGTTTTGCTTGCTGTGGTTCGCCGCCCGACAGTCCATTTAGCAGTGTTTCATTGACGATTTGCTTAAAGGACTTACCGGTTTCATAGGCTTTCTTTTTTAGTGCCTCTGCAAGTGCATCATCAATGGTTAACGTAGTTCGCATCTTGATGTCTCCATATGAATCATCAAAACATCAATATAGTATTTCGTGCATGACTTCGCAACACCGCTTGTCGCCTACACAGCTTACAAATCTGCTAGACTCATAAACTAAAACAGTTAACTCATAACCGGAACCTAAGTTGACCTAAGATAACGAAAACGCTAAAGGTATAAGCCGTACTGTTAAACACAACAGAGCCATTTATCTATTCGGAGCAAATTAGCGCATATGGACCCAGATGACCTGGAAATTCGTGCCCTAGAGATGATCACTGAACTGCTGCATGCGGCTTACAGGCCACTTGCTGGTCAAGGACTGAAGTTTTGGCCAACCTGGTAAAGTGTGGTATTGGTGCCCGACTACTGAAACATATTGAAGTGGCCGCTAAGGACTAGCAATCAAGGCTAAACTCGACTGTCTCCCCTGACACCGGACAAACAAACTTCAGCATAGCAGCCGTCAACTGCAAGTCTCCCGTATGCTCGCCCTCACCATACAAGCGATCTCCCACCACAGGATAACCAACCGCAAGCAAGTGCTTACGTATCTGATGCTTACGCCCTGTTTCGATATTCACATCCAGCAATGACCGCTGTTTCTCCGCATCAAACTCAAGATATTCCACATGACTACAAGCGGACTTACCATCAATTTCATCACGCATGGTTATAACCGTTTCGCCTTCGCTCAATGCCTGACGAAAATCACCGTTCACCCAGACCCGATAATGCTTTTCAATCTGACGCTGTTCGAAAAGTTTGGATAAGGCAGTTGCAGTGGCTTTTTTATGAGCCAATAAAATCAATCCACTAGCCGCACGATCCAAACGATGCACAATAAAAGCAGGGCGCTCAGGCATCAGATGTTTCTCAGCCCAACGATAGATGGTGCAATGATCGCCCCATTTCGAGCCTTGCGACAGCATGCCGGAGGGTTTATTCCACACGGAATAATCACCACGATCACTGATTAACGTCGCGGCGGATGGCTCAGCAGATAATACGGATTCATCGTAGTAGAAGTGCAGGGTGTCGCCTACTTTCAGCGCTTTTTTGGCACGTCTGAGCCGCTGAATAAACTGTGTGTTTTCAGCCTTCTCAACATTTGCGAGCATTTTGGCGTAATAGGGATTGCCAAGACCAGCCTCAGCTTGTGCTGATTTTCCCTTGCGTGGCCCACTGGATTGCTCCAGCCACACGCAGCCTTTTTGCATGATCTGTTTGAGCTTTTGCTTGGAAAGACCGGTTTCTTGTTGCAGGCAGTCGACGGCTAGTGCGCCGTCAACCGTAACGATAATGTGATATTCGCGGGGGTCTGACATTAAACTTCAGTCAACCATCCATGTGTATCTTCCGCTTGCCCCCACTGAATTGCATTTAGCTGATTCTTTAAACGACGCGTCATCGGGCCAAGCTCACCACTACCGACCGAGTACTCTTTGTCCTGATAAATGAAGGTGCCCACAGGTGCTAATACCGCGGCAGTTCCGGCCAAAGCAGCTTCACACGTCGGGTTCTGAGAACGCTCAAGCACTTCACTAACTGGCAGTTCGCGCTCACTCACAGTCAGGCCATTGTCTCGCGCCAAGGTCAAAATGGAGTCACGTGTTATGCCGTGCAGGAATGATTCATCCAACGGCTTAGTGATAATCTCGTTATTGTCGATTAACAGGAAGTTAGCCGCGCCGGTTTCCTGAACGTTACCATCCGGTGCAAACAAAATCTGATCAGCATTATAATCAGCGCGTGCTTTAATAATTGGGTTGAGTGCGCTGGCGTAGTTTCCGCCACTTTTAATCATACCCATGTGCGGCGCACAGCGCATGCCTTGATCATCAATCAGGACGCGTAAGGCTGCAGCCCCACCAGCGAAATAATCACCCACGGGTGATAATAATACAAATTGTACTGAGGTGTCAGACGCGCCAGCCGCTTTACCGATGCTAAGCTCAGTACCGAAGTGCGTCGGGCGGATATACATAGAACCCGGCGCAGGCGGAACGTCATCTTTAAACTTGGCCACTACATCCAGAATCATCTGACGAGTTGCTGCCTCATCAATCTCCGGCAATGCCAATAAACGGCTACTTTGAGCGAAGCGAGCGATGTTTTGATCCATGCGAAAAATTTTCACCGAACCATCTTCCTGACGGAATGCTTTTAAGCCTTCAAAACAAGTACTTGAATAGTGCAAGGCATGCGTAGCAGGGTGCAACGGCAATGAATCACTAGGGACCATTTCCGGTGTGCTCCACGAGCTACCATTAAACCAACTAATTGCCATTTCTGGCATGAATTCTGTTCCAAATGCTTTAGCCATGCGAGTTACTTCGTAATCGTTTATGTCGGTCTCTAAATATGCCACAGTCAATACGCTGCCTCTAGCATAAATTCCGCTATTTTTTGCTATTTCTATTCGAATTCAATATCCACTGCCAGACTGTCTGGTGTCTCTGTCTGTATCTCCGGTACAAATGTCACGCGCGTCTGTGGATCGCCATACAATACATAGGCCAGATAAGTGAGATGCTGCTCCGACTCCCAGCGTTGGTGAATCTTTTGCATAATCTCACCCAGCGTAATACCGGGCTGCTCAAATGCCGCACCGTAAAACAGTTTTGAAATAATGCTGGCCTGCTCATCATCCACCGTCCATAACGGACAAATCACCGCACTGGCTCCTGCTTTTAAAAATGCCGCCGGAAAGCCGGACACTAAAGATAATTGATCCGCTGTCGCACCAGCCTGACAAGCATTGAGGAATATCAGCGGATGTTCTGCACCTAAACCGGTCTCGACTTCATACGAGGAAACAGCCGGTGGTGTAATGGACTGCGGATGATCTTCCATCAATAACTGACTCTTATACGGTGTTTTAACCGACATCATGCCGTGACAGGCAAAGTGCATGGCTTGCGCACTGCCATTTTGCAAAAAGCTTAATACGTCATGGCTGGTCAACGGAATGTCTTCAGCCTGATAACGCTGGCTGAGGTGCGCCAGCTCAGTATCAACATGCGGTAGGTTAGGAATGTGTTTTTGGTCGATATAGTCAGAACCACTCACTGCAAAACGGTTGACCGTGATCTGTTGTGACAGGTGATTAGAGCTACCGGCCAGCCATCTTCCCACGGAATGGCTGGTTGACAGTATGCCTGCCTCTTCCTCCAGTTCCGGATCAGTAATGCGCATCAGTTCCCACGGGACATAAGACTCATCACTGATGAACAGAATGCTTTTGAATTCAAATGGTGCGGTGTTGGCCGCCTCTGATAGCAACCAATAAGCCTGCTTAAAGCACTCTGGCGTACTGTCATAAATCTCTTCACAGACCCCCTTCAAGGTCGCCCGCTTTAATTCATCCAGCTCAACCGTGGCAAACGGCTCAAACAGATCATTCACGAATTGTTGAGCACTGCTTGTTAATGTCATGACAGAGTTATCCGCCGTGTCAAACTCCAGATGGGGCGACAAACAAGTCCAATGATAAGCTGTGGTGCCCGGACGATGTGCTATACGCACTAACAAATCAGGTGCCTCGCTGATGGGTTCTAACTTGATGAGCTTGCGCCACTCACTCTGCGGCGGCGGTGGAATACGACTCAGCGGCTCGACGTGCTCATCCAAACGTAAGTCCAGATAACGTTCTCCTTCACCACACCACCGGCTTTTGAAGTAGAAATTAACGCGAAGCGGTAGCTTGTGCCGGTCAGGATAATTCCCTGCAAGATCCAACGGCATATCTGGCATAGTGAGTTGAAACTCTGCATTTTTCAACATGCCCTTACCTTGAGCATATTGCAGCGTATCCCAGTAAGACTCCTCACCGCACAGTAGATGCACTTTAAGCCCGTAAACGTAATCTTCATCACCGACATCAGGCAGGTTTACCGAGCCGGTAATCTCACTGACTTGCTCAGCCTGCAATGACACCGTGATGTGCACAGATTCCTCAACAAAAGGATGCAGGTTAGAGGCTTCGATATTCGGAAACAGCGTATGGTTTTGGAGCAAGCTATCTACTTCATCTGCAGCTATTTCCAGCTCGCTTTCAGTCAGGGATTCCTGCGGAAAACGCTCTTCAAGAGGGCTAACATCGACAGACTCTGCGGTTGGTCTTGGTGCATTGACATGATCCAACTCAAACAACTCGTCAACTGTTTGCTCTGGGCCGGATAGTTGCACATCCGAGTCTATATCTGAATACTCTACTGCCGGCTCTGGTAGAGAGTAATACTGATCATTAGCATCAGGCTCCCACACGCCAATGGCATATTCATAGGAAGTGGCGACCGGGTATAAGGCGCATTGCCACGGGCCTTCCTCGTACACATCATTCCATAGGTGCAGGCGGTGGTCGGAGTTTAATTGTGGAGCCTGATGATCGCTAATCAACTGCGGCATCACACTGACCAACGAAGCACGGCGCTTCAGAAAGCCGATTTCACTGAGTATACTGTTGCGCAAGAATGGGGTGGGGAAGACATAGAATTCCACGACTTCCTGCTCAGGATAACTGCGTCTTAGTACCACATACTCAGGGGTAATCGTACGCAACGCCGTAAGCAATTCATTGACCGTTTGTTTGCTATCAAACGAAAGGATATTCTCATTTAACTGAGGCATGATCCCAGCCTATTTATGTAATTATTTGTAGCAAGTATAGCACTGGGAAGGGTGGCCCGTTATGCCACCCCTCGGTTTTCAGCCCGTTGTAGGGTATTCCGGATGAGTGGCAATGAAGTGCTTGAGAACCTCATTTAACTGCATCTCTTTTTCCGTATTACCTGCCCGCTTCGCAATACGAATGTCCTCCACAATAATCTTACGAATCTTAGGAACGCCGTCTTCGCTGGTGATCAGGTATTCCGCCAGTTCAGTAGCGATTGCATCCGGAATATTCTCGTGCATTGCAACAGCACGAATCTCCTCTTCTGTGCACTCACACATACCAATAATATCGTGAAGACCTAACATGGTACTCCTCCTGACAGCTAACTGTCGTTGGGTTAATAACAACTAATGGGCTTATCCCTCATCAGCTTTTTCCATAACTTTAGAGTACTCCTGCGTGTGGAATTTTACAGGCATGTTTGTCGTGTTTTAGGGAATTTGTGGCGCTTAGTTGATACAGGTCAAGTTTCGTGCTGCTTCAGGTGCCCACAAACAGGCAAACAGACGCCCGACAATCAAACAGTCACATCTTTTCTGTAAATAAGCGTTGACTCACCGCCTAATGCGTATATAGTTCGCCCTGCTTGCATGTTCATGTTTTATTTTATGTACCATTTCGTTGTCTCTTAGTAGCTCGTCCTGTTATCCATAAGTGCTTTACAGCAATAAAAATACATACAGCATATCGTCTGCCTGGCAGACAAATTTATACAATTGAGTTAATAGGAATACTATGTCAAATACAACAACTGGAACCGTTAAGTGGTTCAACGAAGCTAAAGGTTTTGGTTTTATTCAGCAAGAGTCTGGTCCAGACGTTTTTGCTCACTTCCGTTCTATCACTGGTGAAGGTTTCAAGACATTGACTGAAGGTCAAAAAGTTGAATTCACAGTGACTGAAGGCCAGAAAGGTCCTCAAGCTGAGAACATCACACCTGTATAAGCTTTCCTGAACGGGAGCACTGCTGAGGCAGGCTTCGGTTAGCTTACATAAGGTATAAGGGGCAAGACCTTCGGGTCTGCCCCTTTTTTGTGCCTGCAATTAATACAACGTGCTATCAGGCCGGCATAATGCTGTTTGATGTAGTCTATTTGCAGTAAACTAGGCAGATACAGCTAGCTATTGCAGGATGATGAATGAAAAAAGCACTCGCTATTATACTTCTCGGTATCGGTTTGATACTGACGGTTTATTACGGTGGGCGCGCAGTCAAAACTTACCTCATCATCCGCACCATTGAAGCGAATATTGAGGAGCCAGTCAAACTCAAACGCTGGATGACCATCCCTTACCTTTCTAAAACCCATAACATCCCCAAGGACTACTTGTACCAAGCGATCAACGTCCCTGCTAAAGACAACGATAAACGCAGCCTGCGCTACCTTCGTAAAAACTATTACGACGGTGATTTAGAGGCCATTTTACTAGCCGTGCAACGTGCTATCGCTGACTACGATCCCGGGAAGCTCTGACAAATGGATTTCAACGTTTCGGATTACTTTCTCACGGGAATGGTGAATTATGGCGCTGGTATTCTTGCACTGGCTTTATTGATTGGTGGCATGGGTATTCCCTTACCCGGCACGCTGATGGTGATTGTGGCCGGTGCATTTATCCGCCAAGGCATCATCGATCTGGCTCCCACATTGGCACTGGGGTTAATGGCAGTCGTGATAGGCGATAGCATCAGCTATGCCATGGGGCATTACGCCAAGGGCTGGGTGGAACGTAAGTTTGGCGATAATGAGAACTTTCACAGCGCCCGTGCAACTTTCAAAAAACGCGGTGGCATCGCCATCTATCTCACACGGTTCTTAATTACCCCACTGGCCATTCCAACCAACTTAATCGCGGGCAGCACCGGTTATCCTTACCGGCGCTTTTTGGCTTATGATTTGGCCGGCGAAGCAACGTGGCTGTTGCTGTTTGGCGGGCTAGGTTATGCCTTTGGCTCGCAGTGGGAAGTCATTTACCAACTCATCAGCGAGTCTAGTGGTCTGATTCTTGGGGTAGTCGCACTACTGGGTGCACTGTATTTTTGGCAAAGGCAAAATAGTGTAATCTAATTTATTAGCAGGCTCAGCCTGGTCGTGACAAGGCAGCACATCAAACAACATGGAGAATGGAAATGCTTAGGGTAGGGATTTTATCGACTGCAAAAATTGGCCGTGAACAGTTAATACCGGCGGGACTGGCGGCAGAGGGCGTTTGTATTCAGGGCATTGCCAGTCGCTCACTGGCCCCCGCTCAGGCACTGGCTGAGCACTTTCAAATCCCACAAAGCTTTGCGAGTTATGATGAACTGCTGGCGAGTGACAATATTGACGCAGTATATATTCCTCTACCAACGTCTCAACATATTGAATGGGCGATTCGTGCAGCTGATGCTGGCAAACATGTGCTGGTTGAGAAACCGCTGGCCCTGAAAGCCGACGATATTCAAACTGTCATTGATGCCCGTGATCGCAATGGCGTCATCATCACAGAAGCCTTTATGGTGCACTATCACCCACAATGGGCCTTTGTGCGCGAGCAACTGGCGACGGGGCGTATTGGTCGACTGCGCAATGTGCAGGGTGTCTTCAGCTATTATAATCGTGACCCTGACAATATGCGTAATCAGGCGGAATTAGGTGGTGGCGGATTACCGGATATCGGGGTTTATCCTACCGTGACAACACGAATCGCAACAGGCAAGGAACCACACTCTGTGAGCGCAAACGTGGAGTTTGATCCGGTATTTAATACTGACATCTATGCCAATGTTCATGCCGCTTTTGAAGGGTTTGATTTGAATTTTTACGTCTCCACGACCATGGCTGCCAAGCAAGCGATGCGGTTTCATGGGGATGAGGGTTATATTGAACTATCCGCACCATTTAATGCGGGACTTTACGATATATCCAGAGTAAGTGTGTTTAACCAAAGTCATACATTGGAACAGGAAATCACGTTTCCCAATGTAAATCAGTATCGCCTACAGTGGGAGGCTTTGGCGCAGGCGGTTAGTACGGGAGATGCTTCGAAGTTGTTTAGCCTTGAGAACTCGGTACGAAATCAGCGATTGATTGATGCTGCTTATCGCTCATCCGAACTCGGTGAGCGAGTTGAGGTTTAACCAGTATCGAGTTAAGACAATGCAACAAACCAGCGACTTTATTAACGAATGCGCCGAACTCTCCAGCCTGCTTGATTCTTTGCAAGCACAGGACTGGGAGCGTAAAACCCAATTCGAGCAGTGGACGATCAATAACATCCTCACACATCTACACTTCTGGAATCTGCAGGTTGATTTATCGCTAACTGATCCGGAGCAGTTTATCGATAAGATGCAAAATGAGGTGTTACCGTCGATTATGTCGCGAGGCTTTCGTACCACGGAAGACGAACAAATCAGTGAACGTGGGACTGATTTACTGGCCGCATGGCAAGACACTTATCGGGCAATGCAAGCACGCTGGTTAACGCTAGACCCTAAGCAACGCGTAAAATGGGCCGGGCCGGAAATGTCGGTACGCTCTGCCATGACTGCAAGGCAAATGGAAACCTGGGCACATGCTCAGGCTATTTACGATGTACTTGGCTTAGAACGTGATTCGCATGATCGAATTGCTAATGTAGTGGTAATGGGGGTTAACACTTTCGCGTGGTCGTTTAAAACGCATCAGCGGGCAGTGCCGTCTACCAGACCACGACTTAAACTGACGTTACCGTCAGGCAAGCTACTTACATTTGAGCAACAAACAGATCAAGCAGGACTAATAGAAGGTGATGCCGTCGAGTTTGCTCAAGTGGTTACCCAAACACGTAATATCGCCGATACACAGTTACACGTTAGCGGTGATATTGCCACACAATGGATGGCTATCGCGCAATGTTTTGCCGGTGGAGCAGTGACGCCACCAGCACCGCGAACCCGATATCGCATGACCACAACACGTCATGATTAGCTGATTTAGTTGAACTAGCTCTGCACTTAAAGTAGGCGCGGAGCTATTTTACTCAAGCATAAATAATCAACAAATCACCTTAGACCAGCTCAACACCCAGTCCAGTGAGATCTTGCCAATACGCAGGATACGTTTTGGCTACGCAACCCGGGTCTAAAATAGTGATGCCATCAATCATCAAACCAGCCAATGCAAAACTCATGGCAATTCGATGATCCGCATAGGTATGAATTTCAGTCGGCAGGTTTTGACCCACTAAATCCGGCGAAGCATGCACCGTCAAACTGCTGTGTTCTTCAGAGGCAAGTCCCGGTTTAATCTTGTTCAACTCAGTCGCCAGCGCATGAATACGGTCACACTCTTTCACTCGTAAATTAGCAATCTGCGTGAATGTCACTGGCGTATTATTAAACGCTGCCAGCACCGCCAAAGTTGGGATTGCATCCTGCATTTGAGAGCCATTGACTTCGGCTGGCATATCCGGGAACTGCTGCATCACTGCATAGGCTTTAGCATCAGGCTGGGTCAGTGTTTCAGGGTTAACACCCAAATCTATCCGCCCTTTAGTCAGGCGCTCTGCGGCCCACAAATAGGTCGCAGCAGAAGCATCAGGTTCTACCTGATATGTTTGAGCCTGATACCCCGTATTACTCACTTGCCATTTTCCGGCTGCGGTTTCTTCAACCTGTGCACCGAAGGCTCGCATAACTGCTAAGGTAATATCGATATAACCGCGTGCATCCATATTTGGATCTATTACTTCAACCTCAACCGGCTGGTCGTTGCACGCAGCAGCCATCAAAATTGCAGAGATATACTGGCTGGACAAACTGCCATCGACTAAAACCTTTTGCGCAGGAAAATGCCCGTTGCTGGTCACTTTCACTGGCGGACAACCGTTGGTATCACTGACTGACACACCAATATCACGTAAAGTATTGGTTAAACCGCTGATAGGGCGCTCACGCATGTGCTCATCACCATCAACAACCGTTTCACCGTCGATCAGCAGAGCTGCTGCCGTCAAAAAGCGGGTTGCCGTTCCCGCATTACCCAAAAACAAGGGTTCATCGCTACTGGTTAGTCGCCCATTGCCTTTCACCGAAAACTCAGTTGCTGAAGTCTGTTCGACATCAACACCTAACTGACGCAATGCAGCCGCCATATATTTGGTGTCATCACTGCTTAAAGCACCGGACAGAAGACTGTCACCACTTGCTAAACCGGCCAATAATAAGGCTCGATTGGTGATGGATTTGGATCCTGGCAGGGTTATTTTACCATCTAATGCGGCAGGATGAGGGCAGACTTGAAGTGATTGACGTTGTAGGTAGTTCATACGATTATATTTGCTTTGATGGTGGTGGAAGTATTCAACCAGCAGATACTTCTGAGGACTGCCAACAATAGCAAGAATGGCATGATTGCACCACATGCCTGCAACATAGCCTGCGAACAGTACACTGGCCAGCAATGAAAAACATTGCGGTAGAGCTCATGATCATGACGACCCGAAGAGAGTTCATAAAATGTACTGGTAGTATTAGAATTATATCTGTACGAAAACCATCATCTCTTTCAATGAGATAAACTAGTTACCCGATCTGTGGTGACTAAGTATTAGTCCTTAAAGTTATCATCATAGGTACGCGCAACCTCAACCCCGGCCGCGATCAACACACCTAAAAATACCACAATACAGATAATCACAACCATGACAGCCCCCGCCATTCGCACTACTACTTCATGGCAATAGTCCGGTATAAGCACTACAAATAGTGGCTTATAACTCCTTGGACAGGTTATCGACTAAGTGGTTGCATTACCGTCTGTAAGACATGGTGTTTTCTTCACTCATACAACGTAATGATTCATCGAAGGAAACACCACGTCCTAAGGGCTATTTAGTTGCAACTGCAAGCACCTGTTGATTGACACGAGTACTGTTGGCGTCAAATTTAACTCCACGGAAACGGACTATTCGACACCGGATGCAACTTGCCTTCGGCATAACGCGAAAACCTAAACGGCTTTAATAACGCTGATTCATCGCCACAAATATCCTTCGCCACCAGCTGACCTACCCCCAGCATTTTATAACCATGATTTGAGTCAGCAATCAGATAGCAATTCTTTTTGAACACATCAAATACGGGGAAACTATCCGGCGTAAACGCGCCAATACCACCTGATGGCTCTTTAGAAAATTTCTCCAATGTGCCGGAAAAGCGTTTCTGACAATGCGCCAAAGCCGACACCCACATATGTGCAAACTCTGGCCCAACAATAAATTCAGGTGACATCGGCCCGTAGGGATCAACGGCGACTTCATCTGCGGGTTTATCAACAATAAACGGAGCCGCTCCACCCTGTACACCACCGAAATGGAAGTCGGGTTTGTAATAGATTCCCCACATGTCTTCGGTAATCAACGATCCATCTGCATCGGAGTAAAGCGGCGCATCAGAATCCACATGAATCACAGGTGGCATTTTGCCATCGTTAGTGACTTGCATATTCGGATCAACCCCCAACGTGCCTTCCTGTAGCGACCAGTAAATCCACATCGGAATATCGTGAGTGATAACGCCGGTTTCAGGGTTTTTAATGCTGATGGTTTTGGGCTGTTCCAGCATTTCCCAGAACTGTTTGGCCCAGGGGCCGCCCCCGACTACCACATAATCGGTTTCTACTATTCCTTTATTAGTTTCAACAGATTTTATCGCACCATCAGCATCCTGATTAAAGCCTGTCACAGTCACACCGCTGATAATACGCACGCCCTCTGCTTCTGCTTTTTTGGCCAAGCCGTACATTGCTTTGGTATTGTTTGCGTAGCCGCCTTTCTTTTCGTGCAATACCGAGGTGATGCCTTGTGCTTGCCAGTCATGCAGGATGTTTTGCATATAGTCCATACAATCCTTTTCGCCTTCGATAAAGGTGGAGTCATAGCCAATTGCTTGTTGTTGCTCATAGATTGACCCGACATCGGCATGCATACTTTCCGGACTGATTTGCATATAGCCAACAGGATGGTAGCTGTAGGCTTCAGGATCGCTTTCCCAGACGGATACACTGTGCGCCATGAGTTCGCGCATGGCAGGCTGGAAGTAGTTGTTACGGATAACACCACAGGCAATACCCGTTGCGCCAGCACTTATACCGGATTTATCCAGGATGATGATGTCAGCGCCGGAACCTTTGTTGCGGGCTTTTAGTTCCATTGCGAGATGATAGGCAGTGCTTAAGCCGTGGATACCTGCGCCAACGATGACATAAGGGGAGTGGGTGGGAATTGCCATTTCGTTTCCTTGATGTTGTGTTGTAGTGCCGCCCTCATAGTGTGGTGTTTCCTTCACTCACACAGCGTTCCGCTGAATTGATTCGTTGAAGAAAACACCACACTACGAGGGCTACTCATGTAACTACAAGCATCTTCCTCTGGATTGGTGGTGTCAATTCTTAGCACTGCTTATTAGCGAGACTCATGTTGGAGTTTATTGGGGCTTATTTTAGGACGGAGGAATATTTTGATTTGTATATGAAAGCGGTGACTGTTAATCCGCTGAAGGCGCTATTTCAAAAAGGCTTTCATGAAGCCATGGCGCATGTCTCTGTAATTGAGGCAATACTGTCTTAAGAAATATGCTCCTGAAGGACTCAGTAAGTTGTTTAGGAATCTCACCCATTTCTCCGGCTCGTGAAACCAAGAATAAGTCTCTGGAATGACGGCTTTTATCGAGTTCAACAAGCTGTAAACCCTGCATGCGATCAAGCACTTGTGCAAGACTTAGTGCACTCAACATGGCCCACATATTGCCTTGTTTCACGAAGCTGGTGAGTGTGTGAGTATCATCAGCTTCGTTCTGTACTTGTGTGAATAAATGCATGCGTCGCAGTACTACTTCGCTGTATGCACCCATATGTGTGTTACGGCTGAACTTAACCATTGGCTTATGTTCGGCAATTTCATGAGTAGTTAGAGGGGATGATTTTCCTAAAGCCGGTAATGAGCTTGGAGAACACTCTGTTTCTTCCACCAAAGCGATCATTGGATCACGAAACAGTTTAAACCTTTGCATTCCACTCTCCGACAACAGTGGTTCATCACTAACCAGGATATCGATTTCCCGATTCATAAACGCTTCGAGCAGTATTGGGCTAGTGCCGCTGCGGATAGTGAATTGTTCGGTTTGTATACTGAGTTTCTCAATCAACTTGCCACTAAACACTTCTGAGCAAGAACTCACCATGCCGATACGGCATTGCACTAAGCGGTATTCGCGGCATCACGTGCTTGCGCATTCAATCGATGCAATTGTCCGAGGATATTCGCTGCGCCATTGTTGAGGACATTTCCGGCAGCTGTCAGCCGAACAGGTTGGGTACGGCGAACAACCAATTCCGCTCCTAAGGTTGCTTCCAGCTGTTTCAGGCTTTGGGAGACTGCTGATTGCGTCACGCCCAGGCGCTTCGCAGCATCAGTGAGCGAATTGGAATCCGCAATCATCACAAAGGTTTGTAAATTGCTTAGGTCCAGCAGCTTATTACTATGCATTAGACGAGTTCTGAATTAAGTCGGTCATTCACTAATGATAAACGAACATCATATGAACAAGGGCACATGCAGTACTCATATCGGCTATTTCACATAAGCCTCAGACTTCAATTTTATTGAAACCTCATTCATTCCTTTGAGATTGACACAATCAGGAGCACTCACCCATGATGAAAAGCAGCAAAAAAAGGAAAGTGCCAACTTCTTGGCTCTATAGGAGATAGGATATGTCAATAAAACCACCGTTTACGGATCTGGATATCAAAACATCAGACTCCGGATTTTATGAGGGTAACAGCATACCCATTGCGCTTATCAGTAAAGGCATAATGGTTATACTGGTACTTTGGGCATTAATACTGCCTGAAAATGCCAATAAATTACTCGGGGCCTGGAACGGTTCGCTACTCAAAGGCTTCAACGGTTTCTACATCATCGCTGCTGGCGGCTTTTTCTTTTTCCTGATTGTACTGGCGCTGATTCCTTCAATTGGAAAACGTAAGTTAGGCATGAACAATGACGAGCCGGAATTTTCCACCTTCTCATGGTTCTCCATGATGTTTGGTGCAGGTCTGGGAGTTGGCTTAATGGTGTATGCCACAGCCGAACCGATGGGATTATGGGGCTCTAACCCTGAAGTACTATCCGGTGCAGTGGAAGCCAATAAACCGGAAGCATTGACCTCAGCCTACCGCTATACCTTCTTACACTATGGTTTTCATGCCTGGGCAATCTATGTAGTCACAGGGTTGTCGCTGGCTTACTACGCTTATTCTCGCGGAATGCCGCTAACAATTCGTGCGGCATTAACGCCTTTATTTGGTAAGTTACTCAATGGATTTCTGGGCCATATAATTGATATTCTTGGTGTGGTTGCAACCATTCTGGGGGTATCCGTTACTATTGGATTTGGTGTGAGTCAGTTAACTGACGGGCTCTATGCCATCACAGATATGGCTTGGTTGATGGATCTCTCAGGCAAAGCACCGACGCCCAGCACTGTCGGTTTGATCTCATCATTATTGATGATTATGGTACTTTCCATTATTTCAGCCGTGTCTGGTGTAGGACGTGGTGTGAAGTATCTATCTAACCTAAACCTCGTATTATCGTTGATTTTATTAACGGTTTTTGTTGTATTCGGATCATTTGGTTTTGCCATGAGCACTTATGGCAGTGCCATGATCGACTACATCGTTCACTTCTTCTCCCTATCATTTAACGCCTATGGCACCTTGTCTCAAGCAGACTTCGTAGCGGCTCTGCCGGATGCTGTTAAAGCACTACCTGCCGCAGACATAAACGCTATTTATAGCGGTGCAACTAATGCCTGGGGGTCACTGTCTGGCTTTGAGGAAAAGCTACCTGAAACATTCAAAGCGTTAGAAAACTCAGACACCTTAGCTGCCAGTATTTATGAAGCTGGCACCCAAGGCCGTCAATTCGGCTGGCAAGCAGGCTGGACCACATTCTACTGGGCTTGGTGGATTGCATTCTCACCATTCGTGGGATTGTTCTTAGCGCGTATCTCTAAAGGTCGCTCAGTACGTGAGTTCATCGTGGGTTGTGTATTTGCACCTGCTCTGGTGTGTTTCGCATGGATGACCATTCTCGGAGCCTCTGCAATTAGCCTTGAAATGAGTGGGACCGCCGATGGCTCTATTATCGCTGCGACGACCACCAATAAACTATTTGCCACGCTACAAGTCATGCTAGCCGATAACGCAGCATTACTCTCTGGCATCACAATCATGTGTGTGGTTCTGATCCTAACCTTCCTCGTCACATCAGCTGACTCGGGTATTTTGGTAATGAATACGATTATGTCTGGCGGTGAACAAGAAACTGGCATTAAGCACCGCATCGTTTGGGGTGTAGTAATGACAGCAGTAATTGGAACGCTATTAGTCGCAGGAGGTGGCGGTTTGGATGCGCTGAAAAATGCGATGATTATCGGTGCTCTGCCGTTCACTGTGGTTATGGTATTGATGTGTGTGGCACTAACTAAAGCATTGATTCGTGATGGTATTCGTGGAAATCAAAAGAGTTAACCTCTGACAAGCGTTTAGATCACCCCAAAGGCGTACCGGTCTCAGGTGCGCCTTTTTATTTAATTGGTTTGATTCCATCGAAACATGGTGAAACCTAAGCCAATATTTTCTCATACCCTAAAAATTCATTGTTTGTACTCCTCGCAATGAGGGGTACTATCTGGAGAGGATTACTACGAGGCGCTTATGAGAATATTACGCAATCCCTTGCGCGGACAAGGCATTGAGCAAACAGCAGAAATGTCATTGCAACAAGTCAGCGTCGACGCCGCTAAAGCCATGGATTTATTGCAGCACTGTCCCGTGGCAAAACAAACACCCCTGCATATATTCAATAACATATCTCTCGCTAATGACCTGAGGATAAGCCAGTTATATATCAAAGACGAACGTGATCGCATGGGGCTTGGCAGCTTTAAAGCACTCGGTGCCGCTTATGTCATCGCATTGGCTGCAGCCAACAAAATTGATGCCTCTCCGATTGTTTCACGAGAAACAATTACACCGGAACAACTAAGCCAAACGCTCGAAGGGCAGACTTATGTCTGTGCCAGTGCGGGTAATCACGGTTTGTCTGTCGCAGCAGGTGCGCGGGTATTCGGTGCTAAGGCTGTCATTTATTTAAGTGAAACCGTCCCGGAAAGCTTTGCGGCTCGCTTACGAGACTATGGCGCTGAGGTGGTTCGTGCCGGTGACAATTACGAAGCCAGCATGTCAGCAGCCGCTGCTAAGGCAGATGAATCTGATTGGATATTATTGTCAGATTCCTCATGGCCCGGCTATACCGAACTCCCCACGCAAGTCATGGAAGGCTATTTAGTCGTGCCCGCTGAAACCTGCCAACAACTAAGCAATCACGAACCTCCAACGCATATATTTTTACAAGCGGGTGTGGGTGGCATTGCTGCGGCAGCGACTGCATATTTTCGCCAATACTGGGGTGATGTACCAACCATCGTAATTGCCGAGCCTGAAGCTGCTCCTGCGGTAATGAGCAGTGTGGAAGCTGGTAAGCCAATCGTCAGTGAAGGCCCTGTTTCTAATATGGGGCGTTTGGACTGTAAAGAGCCTTCCCATATTGCCTTAGGATGCTTATCACGTGAGGCAGATTTCTTTGTCACGCTTAATGATACTGAGGTACAGGAAACCACCGATTGGTTGGCCGTAGGCGGCATTGCCAGTACACCGTCAGCCACCGCAGGGATGTCGGTTGTTCAGCAGTCCATAGCAAATGACTCAATTAGGGCCGAACTTGGCATCAGCGAAGAAAGTCGGGTATTGGTATTGATCACAGAGCAAGCCTAGCGCGTAAATCGCAGGTTGCAACCGTAAGTGTTTGAAGTAAATATTTAAAGTGAGTAACTAAGGAAAAAGTCAAAACTAAAGGAGAAGGAGATGCGTGGCTTTACTGAAGATGAGTTTCGTCAACGTTTAGAAAATGCACAATTTCTGATGAGAGAGCAGGGCATGAATCTTTTGCTACTGAACTCAGAAGCAGAGGTGCGTTATTTTTCCGGTTTTCATACCCTGTTTTGGCAAAGTCCCACCCGCCCCTGGTTCTTACTGATTCCCGCTTATGGCGAGCCCATCGCGGTTATTCCGGCCATCGGCGAAGCGCTGATGCGCAATACATGGATCAAAGATATCCGCTGCTGGTCGTCACCTCAACCGCATGATGAAGGCATTTCTTTACTCAATAAAACACTGCAGGAAATGGTCGGCACCAGAGCGGTCATTGGCTTAACCAAAGGTCATGAGTCTGTTGTGCGCATGCCCCTGCAAGACCTTGAACGCCTGCAATCGCAACTACCCGGCATCCACTGGGTTAATTGCACACCACTGATTCGCAAATTACGTATGGTGAAATCTGCAGCTGAGATCAGCAAGATTCGGCATATTTGCAATATTGCCTCAAAGACGTTTTCACAAGCCCTTGAGCTATTTCATATTGGCCAACCTTTGGATGAGGTGTTTCGCGCATTTCGCATCGCGATGTTGCAAAACGGTGCTGACGATGTGCCTTATCTGGTTGGAGGCGCAGGTCAAGGCGGCTATGGCGATGTGATTTCACCTCCGTCTGATAAACCGATTGAAACCGGTGATATTCTCATGCTGGATACCGGTGCTACTTACGACGGTTACTACTGCGACTTTGACCGCAACTATTCGTTTGATCATGCCTCGGATGCAGCCAAACAAACCTATAAAACCTTGTATAAAGCAACCGAAGCCGGTCTGGCTGCAGCACGCCCCGGTGCGACGTGTTCAGAGCTTTATCAAGCCATGCAATCCGTGATTGAAGCGGCGGGCGGTGGCGCGGGTGGAGTAGGGCGCATGGGTCATGGATTGGGCATGCAACTCACCGAATGGCCGTCACATATGGCCAGTGATCACACGGTTATTAAGCCCAATATGGTACTCACACTTGAGCCTAGTATGGCTATTTCCCCCGGTAAAATCATGGTGCATGAGGAAAATATTCTGATCCATGAAGATGGTGTGGAATTGCTGAGCCACAGAGCGGAGCCGGAACTTCCCTGCATCACTTAATCCTTTACTCCGGTTACTCCCTTAATTTTCTGAAGCAGACTGACACATAATCCCCCTAAACTTTTTCTGAATCTTTTTTATCAAATTCAGCGTATTAGCGGTCGTGTCACTGTAAAAAGCAAACAATAACGCGAATGACTATTTCAGAGATTAAGGTATGACCTCATTAACATTAAAAAAACTATCCGGTTACGTCGGTGCAGAAGTGAGCGACATCCGACTGGCTGACCTCAATGACTACAGCTTTGGTGAGATCCAAAATGCTTTATATGAACACGGCGTTCTGTTTTTTCGCGATCAGTTCCTCACGCCAGAGCAACACATTGAGTTTGCCGAACGCTGGGGCGATATCGACATCAGCCGTTTTTTTAATGCCGTGGCAGGTTACCCACAAATTGCAGAGGTGCGTACCAAGCCTGATCAGAAAATCGTGATTGGTGGGCATTGGCATACTGATCAGTCCTTTGATCCGGCACCGGCGATGGCGTCTATTTTATCGGCACAGAGTATTCCCGAATACGGTGGTGACACGCTGTTTGCTTCTCAAACCGCAGCCTACGACAACCTCTCAGAAGGCCTGAAAGCCACACTGGAAAACCTCAATGCCTGGCACAGTGATGCGAGTTTCGGACTAGCCGCTCAAGTGCTGGATGAACACTTCTCAGCCGATGGCATCACTAAACCCACCCTGCACCCTGTGGTAATTAAACATCCGGTCACTGGTCGCAAAGCCATTTACGTCAATGATGCTTTTACCACGCACTTTGAAGGCTGGACTGTGGAAGAATCCAAACCGTTGCTGCAATACCTTTATCAATACGTAGTGCAACCGTCATTCTGTTGTCGTTTTACCTGGAGTCCCGGCACGGTAGCGATTTGGGAGAATCGTTTGGTGCAGCATTATGCTTCAGCGGATTATCAGGGGCAGTCGCGGTTGATGCACCGGATTACGGTGCAGGGTGTGCCATTGGGTTAAAGTGCCTTTTTTTAGTATTGGGTCTATGTGTATCGCGCACATTTTGTGGTAAAACGTATTTAAACGATGTAATAACAAACATCATTTGAACTACTGAAAACCTGACACTCCTGCACCTTGGCCATCAATAGTTATATTGCTGACTAAGGTCGCGACCGCATGACCACCAAAGGAAGCAACCATGAATATCGCCTGCTGGTCTGGCCCCCGAAACCTATCAACGGCCATGATGTATTCATTTGGCGCACGCGCTGATTGTGCGGTGTGGGATGAGCCATTTTATGCTGCCTACCTTGCGCAAACCGGACTTAATCATCCCATGCGCGAGGACATTCTGGATGCTGGAGAAACAGACCCCACAGTTGTTGCCAAGCACTGTACTTTACCCCCTTCTGGCAGTGAGCCGTATTTCTATCAAAAACACATGACCCATCACATGCTGGATCATTATGATCAGACATGGTTTGATGAAGTGGTGCATGTTTTTCTGATTCGCCATCCGGCACGCGTGTTAGCCAGCTACTCGCAAAAGCGTGAGAACCCAACCCTTGAGGACATCGGATTCGCGCAGCAAAGTCAGGTCTATGATGCTGTGTTGTCACGTGGTTTGAAAGCCGTGATTATTGATAGTCATGACATTCGCCAGCAACCTGAAACTATGTTGTCAAAGCTGTGTGATGCGATTGGAATGCCATTTGACCCTGCGATGTTAGCTTGGTCACAAGGCGGCCATCCGGATGATGGTGTCTGGGCTGCTCATTGGTATAACGCGGTGCATAGCTCGACAGGCTTTGCTGGCCCTGAGAAAGACTTGCCTGTTTTGAGTGATGATTTGCAAACGGTGTGTGAGGCGGCTCTGCCGCATTATGATCGTATGAAATCGCTTGCGATTTCCTGCCCTAGTGAGAACAGCAGAGTCATCCCAACAACTAGTCTGTGACCGCATCGGCATCAGTCGTGTCACTCTGCGAAAAGTCGAAAATGGTGACCCCACAATATCCATTGGTCACTGTCTCAGCGTGCTTGGTGTACTAGACGCTAAACTACTGTCTAAAAGAAGCTTCACTTAACCACCCTAAGGTCTACAATATATTACGTATATAGTTATTTTTTGTAGACCAGAATGACAAAGAAGCCTGTTAGCCATATTGCGCCAAACTTATATTTTGATCCCGATGTCAAAATGTTTAGAGCAACGACCAAACAAGCGATAACAGATCTTAAGCACTGTAATCGAAACGTGCACATGCTGGTTGAGAGCTATTTTCATCTTGATCCGCTAGTTAGCGAAGGTATTGATTAAAAGACATCTTTTCAGATGAGACCTAGGTGCTAGCTGGTAGCAATGAATTTGACACAGATATCAAAAAAGAACACTATAATTTCCATATTATATGGAAATGGAAACTATAGTGTCCAACACAAATAATCCAACAGAACGCCGCAAAGCCGTTATTTTCCCCAAGCAACAGCAAATAATGACCGTACTCGGTGAAAATATAAAACTCGCCCGTAAACGTCGCCAGTTAACCCAGCAGCTAGTCTGTGACCGAACGGGCATTAGTCGCGTCACTCTGCGAAAAATAGAAAATGGTGACCCAACAGTGTCTATTGGGCATTACCTGAGTGTGCTGGGTGTTTTAGGACTTGCGAATGACCTGACACAAGTTGCTTTAGACGATGAACTTGGGCGGAAGCTTCAGGATGCAAAACTGCTATCTGACAAAGGAGCTTAACGGTGGAAAAAACAATCTACGTGTTTGCAGACTGGGCAGTAGCTGATGGCACAACCTTTGACGCACCTCAGCTTGTTGGAACACTCACCTCCAATGTCATCCGCAACAAAGAACTCTTCAGTTTTACCTACTCTCCAAGCTGGTTGGACTCCTCTTTCGCACAACCGATAGATCCTGAACTTCAGTTATTTGAAGGTCGTCAGTTCAGCAATGAGAATAACTTTCGCGTATTTCTGGATTCATGCCCTGACCGTTGGGGACGACTGCTAATGAAACGTCGCGAAGCAGCAATAGCAAACTTGGAAAGCCGTCGAACACGTGTGTTAATGGAAACAGACTACCTACTTGGAGTACATGACCAATATCGCATGGGCGGGCTTCGCTTTAAAACAGATCTTGAGGGTGACTTTTTAGACAACAACGACAAACTGGCAGCGCCCCCGATGAGCTCATTACGAGAACTGGAATATGCCGCATCGAAAGTTGAAGATGACCGACAAGCAGATGACCCTGATTACCTGAAATGGTTGTTTATGCTGATTTCCCCCGGGTCATCGCTTGGCGGTGCACTCCCCAAGGCTTGCGTTATAGATGATGACCAATCATTGTGGATTGCTAAATTTCCCAGCCGCTATGATGACTATGACATTGGTGCATGGGAATACGTAGTCTATCAATTAGCTCTGGACGCAGGTATTGAAATGGCTGAGTCACGCATCCAGCGATTTAATAGTCCTTACCATACCTTTATCACCAAGCGTTTTGACCGTCAGAATTCCCAGAGACTTCACTTCACCTCCGCCATGACACAGCTGGGGTATTACGATGGAGACTATGAAGCCAGCTATATAGAATTGGCTGAGTTCATCAGTCAGCATGGCTCACGAGCACCTGCCGACCTTGAGCAGCTTTGGCGACGTATCGTATTCAGTATCGCCGTTTCTAATACCGATGATCACTTGCGAAATCATGGTTTTATATTGGATGAGAAAGGATGGCGGCTATCACCTGCTTATGACCTTAACCCCGTTACTCCTGCTAATGGTTTACACCTGAATATTACCGAATTTGATAATCGCTTGGATTTTGATTTGGCGATGGAGGTGATTGTTTATTTTAGGATCGGAAAAGCAAGAGCTAAAGAGATTTTAAGTGAAGTTCAGCAAAGTGTTAGTCAGTGGAGGCAAAAGGCTGATGCTATTGGGATTAGTCGGGCTGAGCAGAGGCGGATGGAGCAAGCGTTTGATTTGTGATTTGAATAACTTACCAATGGAGCAATCTCAGAGTTATTTCAACGGTTTATGGTCTGCAACTAGTACGGTAGTTAGCGTACATAGAAGTAAGTAGACTGAAGAACATGCGTTTTTATCAGCACCTAAATCTTCATCCTCTTCGATTGCAGTCAACCAATACCAAGGGCTATCACAGTTACTTAAGCCTTATATAATTCCGAGCTCTTTTTTTAGCAGCGTTAGTATATCCCTTAGGGCAAACGAGAATTCCAGTCGAAGCAGAACAGTCCTCCATCATTCCATGGAATGATTCAATATCCTTAACATTTAGGGGCCGATTGTATCGTTTAGCATCAACGATAATTCTTCTTTCCTTATCGTGGTTAAATCGATAGTCAATTAGTACATCGACTTGTCTGGAGGCTTCACTGTGTCTTCCTTCGATTTTAGCATTGGGTATTACAATAAAGTCCTGATCTTTGTATTCCTCAGAGCATAAGCTAGCAATGAAGCGTTCATATTTTTTCTAATCCGTCATGACATCCTATAAAGGTTTGTGTCTAGTATTTTGAACTATTCAACCCAGAGGGTTAACCACATCTAAAAAATCAAAGTCGACAAAATCTTTGGTATTAACCGTATATAAACCGTTCACTCCATTGTCTTTAAGCGTCGCCACGAGTGCTATATCAAACACCTTCTTACGCGTTGTCACTGACTCAAACAGCGTCAAAAGTGTGTCGAGCTGACTGGCTTTAGGATGCAAAATTGTTACACCTGAGTTTTGGTACTGTTTTACAAGACGCAGAGCATCTGGCAAAGGCAGCGGAGACTCTAACCGAGACCAGGTAATCACGTTAATGAACTCAACCAATACTTGTGCAGGTATACACACATGAAAATTACCGGCGTCATCCCGCGTATTCAAAATATTCTCAAGAAACTCTTTTGCGGGCTTATGGAATGCGGAGTCAGCATTGTGAGCATAGACCAACAAGTTAGTATCAACGGCATACATGCCTTTACTGGCCTCGCTCTGAATACAACTCATCTCGATCAGGCATTATGTCACTGCCTAGATTAAAGGTTTCGACTTCAAATGGCTTGTGGTCATTCGCTGTCTGTGGCGGCAAACGTGGTGTGAAAGGTAGGCCTCTATTCAGCTCGATTTGTTTTAAAAACATACTAATGGCTTGAGCGGTCGTCATGCCTAGCTGAGAAAGTATTTGGTCAGCATTGGCTTTGAGCTCTGGCTCTACGCGCGTTGTGATGATGGCTGTTTTACTCATAATCGCATCCTTTTATTTTCCATATGTAATCAAATGTATGACAAGTGATATCAAAATGCAAACATGAAAATACTAGAACAACTTATATTCATTCCCTAATAAAACTCCCAACCACCTCCCCCTTAAACACCATCCCCGCCGGGCTAATCCGATGATGCTTAGGCTCTAAAAAATACAATCGCCTAACCGCGGCCTTATCCGCCAACGGCAAAAAGCACAGCTCCCCCTGATCTGGCACCGCCAGCCGCGGCAGCAAGGTCACCCCCATACCCTGCTGAATAAACCCCAACAGCGTCACAATGTTATGCACCTGAATCGCGGTATTACTATTTATCCGGACAAACTGCTCATCACGAATCTGCTCACAAAGGCCATTACTAATAAACGTCACATCCTCAAGCGCCTGCCATGTCAGCGGTTTTTTAGATGTAGCCAAGGAATGATCAGGCCGACACACCAGCCCAAATGGTTCTTCCAATAGCAACTGATGCTGCAAGTCCTGCGAGGCGAACGACAAGCTAGCCACACCGCAATCCACGCTACCATTTCGTACGGCAGTGGCTACCATTACCGAGTCTGTATCGCGCAACTCCAGACGCACATTCGGGGCTTTTTTCTGAAAACGCGACACCACGTCCGGCAGCAAATGACTGGCAACGGAAGGCACGGTGGCCACTTTTACCACCCCCATTTTCCCTTGCGTGTAACGCTGCATGATACTTAGTGACTCATCAAAACTACTTAATGCGCGACGGCTTTCTTCCAATACAAATTGACCGGTTGGGGTGAGGTTGGCTTTGCGGTCGGTTTCAAATAGTTCAGCGCCCAGTTGTTCGCTGAGTTGTTTCAGGCTCATGGAAATCGCCGAGGGTGTGCGCCCCAGTATTTCAGAGGCTTCCTGCAAGGTCCCGCAGTCTGCCACAGTGACAAAGGTGCGTAGGTTTTCTGGTTTTATATTGAGCATTTAGTCACCGCCAATTTCATTAAATCTGAAATAATCTTCAATAGTTTAAGATTGACACAAAGCCTAATTACCGTCCATGCTGCATTTATTCTTACCAATACAGCAACAGATAAGGCTTATGACTCAGAACACACAAAACTACATTGCCGGCGAATGGATGAAAGGTACATCAGAAGTTGAGAACCGTAATCCTTCTGATCTCAGCGACCTGATCGGTATGTATGCTCAAGCGGATCATGCACAGCTTGAAATGGCGCTGGATGCCGCGCATGAAGCGAAGATGCAATGGGCGAAAGTCGGTTTAGAGCAGCGCCAGAGCATCCTGCACGCGATTGGTGAAGAGATGATGGCTCGTTCCGCTGAGCTGGGTCACTTGCTGGCACGTGAAGAAGGCAAGCCGCTGGCAGAGGGTAAAGGTGAGGTGTTCCGCGCGGGTCAATTCTTTACTTATTATGCGGCTGAAGTGCTGCGTCAAATTGGCGATACCGCGGACTCCGTTCGTGCCGGTGTTGAAGTGCATGTGGCGCGTGAGCCAGTGGGTGTGGTGGCGATTGTATCGCCCTGGAACTTCCCGACAGCCACTGCCGTGTGGAAAATTGCTCCGGCGCTGGCCTTTGGTAATGCGGTGATCTGGAAGCCTGCGAATTTGGTTCCGGCCTCAGCGGTTGCATTGGCAGAAATCATCGACCGTCAAACCGCTAATGGCTTGCCAAAAGGTTTATTCAATTTGGTGATGGGTTCAGGCCGTGACATTGGTCAGCGCCTGATTGAAAGCCCACGGGTTGATGCGATTACCTTTACCGGTTCGGTCGAAGTCGGCAAGCACATCGCTGTGTCGGCAATTGGTAATCTCACCAAGCTGCAAATGGAAATGGGTTCTAAGAATGCCTTGGCCGTAATGGATGATGGTGATTTAGATATCGCGGTAGCCGCTGCATTGGGTGGTGCATTCGGTGGCACAGGTCAAAAATGTACGGCCTCTTCCCGTTTGGTGGTTCACAGCGCGATTCATGATGAGTTTGTCGAGCGTTTAGTCGCTGGCGCACAGGCTATGGTGGTTGATCACGCCTTAAAAGAAGGCACACAGATTGGCCCGGTGGTGAGTGATGAGCAGCTTCAGCAAAACCTGGAAAGTGTCGCGCTGGCTAAAAGTGAAGGTGCGGAATGGATGTGTGGTGGTGAGCGTGTCGAGCGTGATACCGAAGGCTATTACATGACCCCTGCCGTGTTTATCGGGTCTAACAATCAAATGAGAGTGAACCGCGAGGAGCTATTCGCACCGATGACCTGTGTGATCAAAGTGGACTCGTACGAGGAAGCACTGGCAACGGTGAATGATACGAATTTTGGCCTGACCTCCGGCATTATCACTAACTCTCTGGCACGTGCCACACACTTCCGCCACAATGCGCAGACCGGTTGTGTGATGGTGAATCTGGCAACGGCAGGCACCGACTATCATGTCCCATTCGGCGGTCGTGGTGATTCCAGTTATGGCCCGCGTGAGCAAGGTCAATATGCGGCTGAGTTCTACACCACCGTCAAGACCAGCTACATCAGCGCGGGTGAGCCGGAGTAAGCCATGAACTTTCGCATCGACGGCCTGCAATACGCCAATTGGGGTGAGAAAATTTTCCGTGAAATGCGCGCGGGAGGCATGGATGCGGTTCATGTCACCATCGCTTATCATGAGAATTTCCGTGAGACTGTTGCCAATATCGAAGCATGGAATCTACTGTTTGAAAAGCACTCCAATTTGATTATTCATGGCAAAACAGCCGCCGATGTGGACCTGGCAAAACAAACCAATCGCACTACTATTTTCTTTGGTTTTCAAAACCCATCACCGATTGAAGATGACATTGGTTTGGTGGAAATCGTACACACACTCGGCGCACGGTTTATGCAGCTGACGTATAACAATCAGTCCTTACTCGCGACCGGTTGCTATGAGGCTGAAGACGCCGGTATTACCCGCATGGGGCGAGAGGTGATTCGGGAAATGAATCGCGTCGGTCTGGTGGTGGATATGAGTCATTCGGCTGAGCGCTCCACACTGGAAGCTGCTGAAATTAGTGAACGACCGATTGTTGTGACGCATGCTAATCCTTATAGCTGGCATCCGGCGCTGCGCAATAAGTCGGATGCTGTGTTGCGAGCCTTGGCAGAGTCGGGCGGTATGTT
The DNA here is from genome assembly GCF_003172875.1 of Leucothrix pacifica. Taxonomy (GTDB): domain Bacteria; phylum Pseudomonadota; class Gammaproteobacteria; order Thiotrichales; family Thiotrichaceae; genus Leucothrix; species Leucothrix pacifica. The sequence continues at coordinate 112,780 of NZ_QGKM01000001.1, forward strand.
GGGCTTTTCGATGTATCCGCATCATTTGGCGGGCAGCACTGATTGTTCGCTGGAAAGCTTCTGCGAAATGATTGCGCGCACAGCGGATTTAATGGGTGTGGATCATATCGGATTGGGGTCGGATCTTTGTCAGGATCAGCCGGATTCTGTGGTGGAATGGATGCGCGTTGGGCGTTGGACTAAGCAGATTGATTATGGTGAAGGCTCGGCCAGTGCGCCGGGATTCCCGGATATGCCGGAGTGGTTTGGTGGCAATGCGGACTTTCCGAATATTGAAGCTGGGTTGCGGCAGATTGGGTTTGATGAGACGGATGTGAATAAGGTGATGGGGAATAATTGGTATCGGTTCTTTGAGGAGAATTTTAAGCCATCCAAGTAGCCTTGAAGTAATTTTGGTATTGTATATAATACCAAAATGGATAACATAAATGTGACAATCGATACTAATGTTTTACTTGGCGCACTCAAGTCCAACAAAGGTGCATCATACAAATTATTGATGTTACTGACTGAGCGTGTTTTCACAGCCAATATATCTGTTCCACTTTTTATTGAATATGAGTCTGTAGCTAAAAGAACAGAATTAGTCGCGAACCTCTCAGAAGAAGACATTAATGACATCCTGAATTATTTTTTAAGTAAATCAAACATTCAGAAGATATTCTATTTATGGCGGCCTTTTTTGAAAGACCCCAAAGATGATTTAGTACTTGAAGTTGCTGTTAAATCACAGAGCAAATATATTATTACCTTTAACAAAAAAGACTTTGTTGGTTGTGAAAAATTTGGAATTGAAGTGATGACTCCTTATGAGTTTCTGACCACTAGAGGATTATTATCATGAGTATATTAAGTTTAAGACTAGCCACTTCATTACATGAAGAGGTCAAGCTTCTTTCTAAGAGAGAAGGTATTTCAATCAACCAGTTCATTGCTTCAGCTGTTGCCGAAAAAATGTCTGCACTGATGACCGAAGAATATCTGGTTAAGCGTGCTGAAAAAGGCAGGAAAGATGCATTTTTAGCTGCTATGGCAAAGGTTCCTGATTCAGAACCGGAGCACTATGATCAAATACCTCAAAAGTAGCCCTCGGTTGCCGCTAATCAGGAATGCCTTCTGATAAGCTTTAAATGGGGAGTTAATGGAAATCGTCTTCAAACAAGTAAACCTTAAACGGCACTTTAATTTATGCTACGAATTTCGTCGCGACTCCCATTTTTGCAGCTTTGGTACCTACGAAGGCTATGAAGAGTCTGTAATCGGCTACCAAGAAAAAATCCAGCAACGATTAAATAACCCAAGCTGGCATTACCTACATATCTGGCACGAACAAAAGATCATTGGCCAGTTGGAATTTAAGTCATTCTCGTTTTTAGAGAATACGGGTTACGTCCATTTAATCTATGTGATTCCTGAATTCAGAGGCTTAGGGGTTGCGGACAAAGCTGAAATGTTAATCGCCGAAAAGTTGAAAAACCAAGGTTGCGTTCAATCTTTATTATCAGTCAGTCGTGAAAACGAAAGGGCGGTTAGACATTATCGCCGCTTCGATTGAGTGTATTTAAGAGCCACCCCTAAGCATGAAGTAACTGATTATTACATCCGTAAGTTTTGATTACAGCGAAAGTCAGGAGATTTTAGTGTTCAATATAAACTACTGTTTTTATATGCCTTTTATAACCTTCTTACTCATATCCTGCTCAAATGAAGAAATAGCAAAAGGCCTCGAAGTATCAAATTCTGATAACACGTTTACAGCAAGATACTTCAATGTTGGTTCAGGTGGTGCAGTAGGAACCGTCACTGATTTTGTAAACATACAAGAAACAGGAGAAGACTTTGACGATAGCAAGAACATTATATTTCGCTCTGCGGGTGCTATGAGTAGCATGTGTTTGACTTGGCTTGGCACCGATCAGTTAGAGATAGGGATATCTAATCACTCATTCGATAAAAACAAAGGGGACGTGATCATTGGAAATACTGAAATAAACATTTCTCTTGTGAAGGTAGCAAAAGAAAACTGTAAAGGTATCTATGGTTCAATCCAAGCCTACGGAAAACCTTTTAAGAAATAGACCTATAAAGCAAGTCTAATACGTGACATTAAGGAGTCTAAGTATGCTGAATTCCGAAACACAATGTTACTGGAAACCCAACAGCTTCCACCGCTCCCTCGAAACCGTCATGCGCCTCTCCCGCATAGGCAGCGCACACCAATCCCGCCTATCCTTTATGCGCACCTTACTTCGTCGCATGAAACGCGAGAACTGGCAATTCGAATGCAGTTTATGGGAGGTGAATGAGCGAGGTGTAGGCCGAGCAGTCTACCAAGCCAAAAACCTAAAACGCACCTATTCACTCGTCGCTTTCGCCCATGATTTACCGGATGAACTGCGTTCTGACCGCGTGATTGCAGAAGCATGGGATGCCACTTTCACGCTGTTTGATGGCATACCTTCTGAAGCTGATTTACAGCGACTTGCCGATAATGTGCCAAAGCAAGAAGCAGGACGTGTGTCAGCGACAGAGCTATCGCTTTCACGGGCCAACCGCTCGGTCCGCATGTTTGATTATGTGGCGAATACTTTAGCCAAAGGCGAGCAGCCAGACCGTGAACAGATTGAACGTGTGGGCTATCTAATGCGCACCACCGCCGTGTATGGTTCAGGAAAATTCGGCGCCGCAGATCGCGATAAAATTCAGGACAGGGAAGAACTGACAGGGCCGTTTCAGGCTGAGATGTTATCGGTTTGGCTCACTCGTGCTTTCACTCTAGACTTGGTTGAGCACATAGCAAAGGTACGCGGTGGCGATCAGGCGGTAACGTTGGAACCAAGCTTGCGACGCTGTTTTGGCGTGGGTAATTCAACTGGCTTGGGCATGGCGCCATTCATCGTCAACCACCCTATTTTGCTGAATAACTGGATGATGGCTCGTGAGGAAGCATTGGCGCGAGTTCGAGGATTAGATAAGGCTGAACCGGCAGCAATAGCAAGCTTCGGAGCATTTTTAACCCGCGCCACAATCAATGCGGAACAGTGGCAATCAAAGCACCCGATTCAGCAGCCTAAAATTCAAACCTTACAGCAGGAGCTTCGTCAGTTTACGAATTACTTTGAAGCATTCGACGCCTCGCAGGAGCATCCCTGGAATACCCTTTATGAATGGGCAGAACAACACGTTAGCGAGGAAACTCAAGAGCAAATCGCTATGTTGATGTTGGAGCCTTATCCTGAGTTAGTGGATGGCTTAACAGATTGTATGAATGCAGATGAAACGCTGCCGCTGATTGATGCTTCAATGTCGATCCAGGCCATGCGGGATTTATTGCGAGAGCATTATCACTGGGCATTAACGATGGATTTCACTGACAATAGCAGCCGCAGTCGTTTTTGGTATGTCTCTGAGGAAAAGCTAGAGCCGCGTTTGGGTGAGCGATTTGATGAGCCGGGTATGGAGCTGGAGCAACCATTATGTGTGGCATGGCATGTGTGGCAGCTGGATCAGGCATTGAAGGATATCTGCAACTCAAATACTGAGGGTCATTCAACTCAAACACCAATATCACATCACAAGCCAATGCCAGAATTAGCCCCTACATCAGAAAAAAACAGTCACCCCATGACAGGGAACTCCCGACTTGCCGAATTCCTATTAGCGAAGCCTGAGTTTAGGCACATTGTCCGCCGCGTACAAATGGCGGTGAAATACCCTTATATGGAAATCCGCGATAACCTGATTGACTCCGACATGTTGCCAATCGACCTGCTCCGCCTGAAATTATCTTTCTTTGGTGCGACGCGTTTTGATCCCCGATCTGATCGGTGGGTTCGCATTACCATGTTCCAAAATGCACCGTTTCCTCATGAATTAGCTGAGCAGTCAGCCGATGACTGGGCTTATCCACCCTTGGCGGCGACGGCAACATGATTTATTCCTTAAGTGAAATTGATGCGCAGTGTAAAAAGGCGGCGCGGGGTGCGGGATTTGATTGGGGATATGCTGAAGAAGCAGGGAAGGCAGCGCGTTGGTTGGCGGCGATGCAGTTGCCGGGTGCGGCTTTATTAGCGGAGTATTTACCACAGTATCTTGAGCATCCTGAACGGTTTCAGACGCCGTTGTTACGTGTCGATAGCGTCGATAGTGATGTGATTAATGAGTCAGTACTCACAAACCTTTGCCCAATAAAAACAGCGGCCTGCCTTTGTGATGAAGCAGGTGTATTAAGCACACAACCGTTGTCATTGGGGAAAATGGCATATCCGTTATTGTTATTGCCTGCTGTGGCGATGGTTAGTCAGCAAAAACACTTAATGCTGGAGTTATCCTGTGAAGGAATGAAAGTTGTTTGTAGCCCTGATGGTATCGAGGTTTTAGACAAGCAACGGCTCGATACACCAATACCGAGCGACGTTAGCTTGCAGGTATTAACGAATCAGGGGACTATGAAACAAGCGCACACGCTTGGGTATTTAGGGCAAGATATTGACGATTCGCATTGGCAAGCGCTGGCGAGTCTGGCACATAAGACTTATGTACCAGCTACTGAAGCATCACGCAGAGGTGCCGGGCCTGCTGATTAACTCCACCCAACCTAAGCGGGACGCACGTATGATTACCGGACTAAACCATATTACCTTAGCCGTCAGTGACCTTGAGCGATCACTGCATTTCTACACAGAGTTACTCGGCTTAAAAGGCCACGTTGCCTGGGAAAATGGCGCTTATTTGTCGGTGGGCTCATTATGGCTTTGCTTGTCAGTTGACCAAATTGGTGAGAAAAATGATTACACCCATTTTGCTTTTAGCGTCTCAAAAAGTGACTTTGAGGACTGTTGTAACAAACTATTAAACAGTGGTGTCGAGCAATGGAAGATCAATAAAAGTGAAGGGGATTCATTGTATTTCCTAGATCCTGACGGCCACAAGTTAGAGTTACATGTGGGAGGCTTGGAAAGTCGACTAGAGAGCTTGCGAGATAATCCTTATAGTAAGATGCGATGGCTGAGTTAAACCATCAAACTTAGTCCAGCAGTTTCTCAAGCGCACAGGAAATAAAGAGACATTATGTTAAATTTTAGAGAAGCCATCCCAAGCGATATCCCACAATTACTGCTACTTGAGCAATGCCTTGTTGACGCCGAAAGACCATTTAACACAGCAATCAAACCGGGCAACCCGACTTACTATGATATTGAGGATTTGGTATCCAATGATAATGCCTGCCTTTTGGTGGTAGAAGAATCAGGCAAGATCATCGGTACGGGTTACGCCCAGATAAGAAAGTCTAAGGATTCGCTCCAGCATGAATTTCATGCATATCTCGGTTTTATGTATGTCGACCCTGAGCAGCGCGGCAAAGGTATCAATCAAGACCTGATAGCCCGCCTGATTTCATGGAGTAAAAACAAAGGCATTCATGACTTATATCTGGATGTTTACTCACAAAATGAGGCGGCAATTAAAGCCTATGAGAAGGTAGGGTTCGAGCCTTGTTTGTTGGAGATGAAACTAAAAACAACTTAGAGGCAATCTCAATTTATAAAAAAACTTATTATATTGCTTTAGTTATAGCTATGTTGTAGTTTCGTCTAACTATCAGTCGACTACAGTGATTATCGACGATTCATTGAAGAAGGACAAGGATATAGTCATGGCTGCCGTGACAACATACGGGCCTTCACTAGAATATGCGGATGACTCACTAAAGAAGGATAAAGATATAGTCATGACAGCTGTTGCTCAAAGTGGCGAAGCACTTGAGTATGCTGATTTAAGCTTAAGAGGTGACCTGGAAGTCGTACTAACGGCAGTTGATGACTCCACATCAGCATTTCAATATGCCAGTGAATCACTCAGGACAGATAAAGAATCAACTCTCAAAGTAACGAAAGAAGAGCCTCTAAGTATGGCTTTTGCTAGTGATGAACTTAAAAAAGACAAAAATTTTGTCTTGGAAGTACTGGATCAGAGCTGGGACTCTTACGGTGCCTTTCAACATGTAGATCATTCGCTGAAGTCAGATGAGGAAGTTGTGCTCAAAGCGATTGATAGCTCATCCTCCGCTTTTAAGTATGCTGATAGCTCACTTAGTCGACCCTGAAAAACCATCAAAGCCCTTGATAGTTAAAGGAAAACCCTCTTTAAAGCATGGTCATTTCGACCAGAAAGGGTAAAATGAACGCTCTTTTCTGGTCGAAAGGTTCAAGATGCTCACACCTGACTCTCCCCACCACCAAACCAATTTATTTGGCCCGGATCTGTTGCTACAGCTTGATCCCAACGATCCATTGCT
>NZ_QGKM01000010.1 GCF_003172875.1 Leucothrix pacifica
ACAAGGTCCGAAGATCCCCTGCTTTCCCCCGTAGGGCGTATGCGGTATTAATCCGGATTTCTCCGGGCTATCCCCCACAACTGGGTAGATTCCTACGCGTTACTCACCCGTCCGCCACTCGACGCCTGGTAGCAAGCTACCATCGTTTCCGTTCGACTTGCATGTGTTAAGCATGCCGCCAGCGTTCAATCTGAGCCAGGATCAAACTCTTCAGTTAAATAGTGTCACGACATAAATGCCGTTAAATCTTTTAAGCTGAAGCTCTAAATCCTAACTTAATACGTATAATCAAAAATTAACGTTCGTTAGGTTCATTGCTTCTTGCAGTCTATTGCAAGCTACAAATCCCCACACAAGTTATTTGGTCTAGTTTGTTAATTAGCTGCCAAGATCTCTATCTCAGCGAGGAGGCGTATTCTATACAACCCTCAAATTCTGTCAATCATTTTTTGTGATTTATTTTCGAAGCAAACACTTTAAAAACAACTCACTCAAACAATCCTAAATTAACGAATAAAGCCTGTTAATTCAAATACTTAACAACTGCAGAGCAACATGCTTTGCGTCGTAAGGAGCGGCGCATTATAGACAGATTCCGGAGGCTGTCAACGACTGTTTCGAATTAATTTGAAATTAGTTTGAAATGATTTCCAAACTACACGGAAAAACCCGATAGCGATACTACCGGGCTACTTAACTAAATCGAAGTTGAACCCTTTAAAGCCAGTTACTTTTCAGACTTATCTGTAACTTTAGATACCTCCTTCTTCTTCGTCATTGAGATAAGCTTTTTGTCATCAGCTTTAGCAACAACCTTCTTTTCTGATGACTTAATCGTTTTGGCTTCCTTTGAGGGCTTAGTGTCACTGATCATGACTGCCTTCTTTGCTTTCGCAGGCATCTTCTCTAATTTCTCTGGTAGTTCTGCATTTTTAGCCAGCGCGACAGCACCACTTGTCAGTGATATATCTTTAATATTCTTGTTTAAGATACCTTCACCGATGCCTTTAACATTCACCAAATCTTCTGCATCGGTGAAAGCTCCATGCTCACTTCGATACTTGACGATAGCTTCAGCCTTCTTTTGTCCCACACCCGTCAGATGATGTGCCAGAGCCTCGCTATTGGCCTTATTAATATTTACTAATCCGGCGAATACTGAACTACTGACACCCAAGCTGATTGCCAGTACGACCATTTTCAATTTAAACGCTTTCAATGGATTTCTCCTTTATTATTGTTTTATTAGTAAATGACCCGAAAACACTGCTGAGTTAGCAGCCTTGCCTTCAAATCAGGCAGAAAATTAGCATCCATTCAAACGAAATCTAACCATTTTAAGACCATTGGTTAAGCCAAATATCCGACAACAATGATCAACAAACTCTAAGTAATTGAAATATTAGTGCAAAATAATAACTTGCCATTTGTCGTATCTCACTTATCACCATGTACCGATGCCAGCAGAGTTATCAGTATCACTAAGCCTCCCTCGACCTGCTCAAAATCACCTAACATCCGAATGCAAACCGTAAATCTGCAACAACCTGTTTGCTGCCACAATGTCACTATGGCAGTATCGACATTCATTAAATTCACCCATTAGGACCCGAGAATGATTAGCGTAGGAAATACGATACCAGCAACTCCCATTGTAGCTATTAATAAAAATGGCGAAGACAACACAACGACAACAGAGTTATTCGCAGGTAAGAAGGTTGTTCTTTTTGCATTGCCAGGCGCATTCACCCCTACTTGCTCAAAATCACACCTACCCGGCTATGTCACTCTAAACGATGAATTTATGGAAAAAGGCGCTGATATGGTTGCTTGCCTATCGGTGAACGACTCCTTTGTGATGTCAGCTTGGGCAAAAGACCAAAATGCTGAAAACATCACGATGCTTGCTGATGGCGGTGCTGCTTTTACAAAAGCATTAGGATTGGATATGGATACCGGTGATTTTGGTGGGGTTCGCTCAAAGCGATATGCCATGATTATTGAAGACAACAATGTTAAGCACTTAAACGTTGAGGCACCTAAAGAATTTGAAGTAAGTAAAGCCGAAACAATGCTCGCGATTCTATAATCCGCTGGCAAAAAGATACGTCGGAAAAATACTTCCCTCGTATCTTTTTCTTACCGAGAATTATTTTTTAGAGTAAAAATTACTCATCTACCCACTATAAAAAGTAAATCTTAGTATCCAAATAAGTCAAAACACCCCTTTCTAAGGGTCTGCTCGTCCTCTTTGTACTTCCCTCAGTATTAATTCTTCCAGTAAGATAATTTGTAGTTATCTGTGTATTCAATATTACTGAGGAGTAAATTGTGAATAATCCAACTAGCGATGCATATCTGGCAACGTACCTGAATGAGCAAACATTAGCCGAAAAAATGATTCCTGAAGTCGGTCTGATGTACCGCGAAATGGGCGTCATCCTAACCGTCTTTGGACGCAAACTGATGAACTCATCCACGATTGATATCATCAAGGCGCACCGTCTTGGTAAACACATGGTTGGAGAACACATCAAGCTGGAAGCAACCAGCAAAGTTCTGGAAGTTCTGAAGACAATGAACTTAGGGGTTTCTCGTGTTGATATCGGCAAACTAGCGTACAACTACTCCAAGCTGGATGACGGTCAATCGCTGGAAGACTACCTAAATGGCGCAGTAGATGCTGCAAACCACGGAAACATCAGCATCCTGGACAAACCACAAGATGTTGTACTGTATGGATTTGGACGAATCGGCCGTATTCTGGCTCGCTTACTGATCGAGAGAACCACTGCCGGTAACAAACTTCGCCTGCGTGCAATTGTTGTACGCAGCAAAGGTGATGGTGATTTAGAAAAACGCGCTAGTTTACTTCGCCGCGACTCAATTCACGGACCATTTAATGGTTCAATTACGGTTGATCACGAAAACAGTGCCATTATTGCTAACGGTAATTACATCAAAGTGATTTACGCGGGCAAGCCTGAAGAAATTGATTACACTGAACATGGCATTGAGAATGCATTGATCGTTGACAACACAGGCGTCTTTAAAGATGAAGCTGCTTTGGGTCGCCACTTAGTGCCTAACGGTGCATCAAAAGTATTACTAACGGCACCGGCAAAAGGTGAGATCAAAAATATCGTTTATGGTGTAAACCACAATGATGTAGAGCTTAGTGACACTATTGTGTGCGCAGCATCTTGTACTACTAATGCTATTACACCTGTGCTTAAAGCGATGAATGATAAGTACGGTATCGTGAATGGTCACGTGGAAACTGTTCACTCCTACACGAATGACCAAAATCTGATCGATAACTATCACAGTGCTGAGCGTCGCGGACGAAGTGCGCCGCTTAATATGGTACTGACATCAACTGGTGCCGCTAAAGCGGTTGCCAAAGCATTGCCGGAGTTATCCGGTAAATTAACGGGTAACGCAATACGAGTCCCTACCCCCAACGTGTCAATGGCAGTCATTAAGTTGAATCTTGAAAAGGCACCAACAAGTGAAGAGATTAATGATTATATCCGCGACATTTCATTAAACTCTGACCTAAATGAGCAAATCGCATACTCATCATCGACCGAGGTTGTCTCGACTGATTTCGTTGGTACACCAGAGCCAGGGATTTTTGATTCGGTAGCTACCATCGCTCAGGATAATAGCTGCGTATTGTACGTTTGGTATGACAATGAATTTGGATACAGCACACAGGTGCTGCGCGTAATGCGCCAAATGGTAGGCATGCACATTCCTTACGTGCCTGCATAACCCATACTTGATTCAGTTGTTTACTGACGTCTAATACGAAACTGGCGGACCAGATAGTCCGCCAGTTTTGTTTTTACTTCTTACTATGCGCATCAATTATTATTGATAAAGCCCATATTCTTGTAAGCACCATAAGCTTTAAACTTCAGCTCACGCTTCAAGCCTTCAAGCAGACTATCAGCATCGAGTGGCTTACCAGAAAAACGACTTTGTCGTGCGACCGTGGCAAAGTCACCCGGTGTTAAATTTTCAAGCGACATGACTTGCTTCATCCATGTCTTCTCATCCGGTGCGTCGGCCTTGTAGTCTTCCAGCACCTGGCGGAATAGCCCCCACAACTGATCAGGTTTGATAAAGTCGAACTTAATCTTCAGATCAAAACGCCTCAATGACGCTTGATCCAGCTGTTCCATCAGATTGGTTGAGCAGAAAAACAACCCATCGAACTGCTCCATCTGAGTTAGCAGTTCATTGACCTGTGTCACCTGCCAGCTTTCTCTTGCTCTCGTTCGATCCTGCAAAAAACTATCCGCTTCATCCAGCAGCAAAATGGACTCTTCCTCATTTGCCTGCTCGAACATTTCACGTAAATGACGCTCAGTCATACCGACATAAGGATCCAACAAGTCAGATGCCCGCTTGATGATCAAGGGAACATCCAGCGTCTCTGCAATATGACGCGCAAATTCACTTTTACCTGTGCCCGGCTGACCATACAGACAGATGCGTCCTTTAGGGTGTTGTTTTAATGCTTCCTGAAGCGTCACTAAATCGTAATCAGGATTCAATGCATCCAGACGATAGGTAATCGGAGACTGAACACCCTTGGTAAGATCTTTGTCGTACCCCATTGCGCCCAGTGTATTACTGATAACCTGCTCAAGGTTTGACTCAACGTCTGACTGTGTCTTGAGATTTAACTCTGACACCACTTTTACCGCACGCGAGATCAGACCCGGCGCAAGGTATTCATTCGTCGCAATCTTCTGTAACCACTTTTCACTCACATCCATGCTTTTGGCATATTCGCGGAAAATTTTGATACGCGTCTGACGTGGCGGTGTTTTCAGCTCCATCACATAATCAAAACGACGGATAATCGCCTCATCAATATGATAGATGACATTGGACACCCAAATTGCCGGTAGCGTATTCTCTTCCAATAGCTGATTAAACCAACCTTTCTTAGTATCAGAGCTGGTACGAATACCAAAACGCTCCATACTTCCGTCGCGCAAGAATACATCTTCAATCTCATCGAAAAGAATCAAGGTATCCGGAGTACGCTTAAGCACTTGCTGGCATAACTGATAAGAATCCACACGCGCCTTATCATATTCGTCAACCACACCTTCCCCGGTATTGTTAACTTCATATAATGGGCAACCCAGATCCTTCGCCAAGGTACGCACCATCTCCGTTTTACCGGTACCCGGTGGCCCGTAGATGAGAATATTCACACCCTTTAGGCGCTTATCACTCGCTGCTTTCAGATAGTCATGCACCAAACCATAGTCTTTTTGCACATGTGAAAAGTCATCAGGTGCCAGCGATGCATTACGGGCTACTTTAAAGAAACGACGAAGCGACTGCATGATATCCAGCTCTTCATCATCCAGCAGCACATCCGTAATCTCATCCAGCAACTCTAGCTGATCATCCAGCTCATCAGGATAATTACAATCCAGACGCATCAGGCCTGTGCGATTAAGCAAACCCTCTTTTGAAAGTGCCTGACGAATACTGGCCGGATCAATATCAAGAATGATGCTTAAGCTATTCACAACTCCGCGCGCAGTGAGGTCTCCCAGTACACCACAGACTTCCGTTAAATCCTTAATTGCATGAATCAGTGTTCCAAACGCTAATAGTTTTTTTTCTGTCTCACTTAACTCAACCAGTTTTCCCAATTCAGTCAGGTTACGAAAGAGCATGCCCTCGTAGGCGATCGTCTTTTTCTCGTACAGATCACTTTGTGCTTTCAGGATCTTCCGAAACTTCTTTTTCGAAATCGGGTTCTCGTCATCATGCTTATCGATCAGATGCTCAAGTCCAACCACGCTCAAGGCACGGTCATGTCCATACAATCCGTACTCAGTATCCATGCGCATATAACCTTTGAGGTTGTACAAAACACGCAAGGACCAGAGGATGACAATATCTTCATATTGTTCAAGTAATTCAGGTAGTTTTTTGTTCATTTTTTGAGTATAGCAAAGATCTGAAACCACACTCGGTTTCAGAGAATTATTCGGTCCTGTAAATTTATTCTTTTACGGCAAACACTTCTTCCAGCTCTAAACCGGAAAGACGGTTAATGGTTCGCCACAGGTAATAAAACACCCCTAGCATCATTAACATTGAGGGAATGGCTATCACGGGATAACTCATTAATGTCATCTGACCCAGCTCTTCATTAAACGCTTCGGTTCCAGATGGACTAACGACAATCCACTTCGCCAATATGTAATTCATGACCGCTGAGAAAAAGAATGTACCTGCGAGTAAATAATTCGCATTCATCAGCTGCTTATCAAACTGTGCCTTGTTGTTTTTCTCTTCCAGTTTTTCGTTGATTTTATCTACGTGTAGCACCGTTGGGTTGAACAGTAATGTTTTTACCAAAGGATATTTTGTGAATGTAGAGATCAACACACCTATACCGATCAAGGAAGGAATCGCCGCTTCTTTTACTGCCAACCATTGGTTATCAAGCTTAAACAGACCAATCCCTCCTGTTAGCAGCACACTGATAATCCCCAGCAAGGCAACAAAGTTACGCTTCTTGTTGACGATGAGTTCGTATAAACCCCAACCAAGCGGAAATGCCAGCGCGACGATTAATCCACCAACGGGCCCAAGGTGATCAGCACCACTAAATTTCATCAGGATCACTGAAGGAATGACGATGCTTACAATCAAGTCTGTAAATGGATTTTGTTTTTTCTGAGTAGTCATTGGCTATCTTTACTTCACTTTATTCAACTTACTGGCGCTTCGTATACTGCAGCGCGACGTTGCAGTCTAAACGCTCAACTAGCGAGATTCTATTAATTTATTTTAATTTCATCACGATGGACAATTCGCAGGCAAAAAAATGCCGGCAACCCTATGCGGTATGCCGGCTAAGAAATGCTGGTAGCCAATAGTGCGGGGTGTATTACGACACCACGCGTACCATATCCAGCATCTTATTCGAGTAGCCCCACTCATTGTCATACCATGAGATCAGCTTAACGAAATTGTCATCCAATGCGATACCGGCGCTCGCATCGAAGTTAGAGGTGCATGACTCACCGACGAAGTCAGTTGAAACAACAGCCTGATCCGTGTAACCCATCACGCCTTTGAGTTCGCCTTCTGACGCTTCTTTCATTGCGATACAAATATCTTTGTAAGCAACGTCTTTATCTAGCTCAACCGTCAAATCAACCACTGACACGTTAGACGTTGGTACGCGGAAAGCCATACCTGTTAGCAAACCGTCCAACTCAGGAATTACTTTGCCAACTGCCTTAGCAGCACCTGTTGTCGATGGAATGATGTTCTCAAGAATACCGCGACCTGCGCGCCAGTCTTTGCGAGATGGACCATCAACCGGGTTCTGACTTGCCGTCGCAGCGTGAACCGTAGTCATCAAACCACGCTTGATGCCGAAGTTGTCATGAACAACTTTAGCCATCGGTGCCAGACAGTTAGTGGTACAAGACGCATTAGAAACGATTGCCTGACCAGCGTAAGTTTCGTGGTTAACACCATAAACGAACATTGGCGTACTGTCTTTTGAAGGAGCAGACAGCACAACACGCTTAGCACCTGCTTTCAGGTGAGCGCTTGCTGTTTCTTCAGTCAGGAAGATACCCGTAGACTCAACAACAACATCAACACCTGCCTCATCCCATTTCAAATCTTCAGGGTTGCGCTCTGCGGTCAGACGCACGTGACGTCCGTTTACGACAAGGTGTCCGTTCTCTACAGCAACTTCACCTTTGAAAAGACGATGTACTGAGTCATGACGTAGCAAGTAAGCCAGATAGTCAGGCTCTAGTAAGTCGTTGATTGCAACTACTTCAATATCGTCGAAGTTCTGAATTGCTGCACGGAAAACCATCCGGCCGATACGACCAAATCCATTTATTCCGACCTTGATTGTCATGATGTCACCTTGCTCTATATTCTATAAGGAATAGATGTAGTTTAACTTCATGAACATCGCACTTCAAGATAAAAAGAACACTCAACCCATAATTTTGTACCTAAACTACAAGTATATTAGATAATAATTTGATATGTTAGATTATAAAAGAAAATTGAGCAAAGAGATTTAAGCCGTTATAGATCAGCTAGTTAACTATCAATTAACTGAGTAATTTTACTATCCAGAACACCTAGCGCCACTTCATTGTAACCACCCATGGGCACAATTAAATCAGCGTAATATTTCGATGGCTCAATAAATTCACGATACATAGGGCGTACTGTTTTATGGTACTGAGACAGTACAGAGTCAACAGTTCTACCCCTTTCGATCACATCACGCTCCACCCGACGCGCCAGACAAATATCCAGGGGAGTATCCACAAACAGCTTCAGCGCAAACAGGTCACGAAGTGCCTGCTCGTGGTAGAGCAATATCCCTTCGATAATAATGACTGGCGTCGCTGACACCGGTATGGTTGCATCTGCCCGGTTATGTGTAACGTAGTCATAAGTAGGACTGGCAATTGACTGACCAGTGCGTAGCTGGTGGATGTGTTGACTTAACAGATCATGATCAAATGCATTCGGATGGTCATAGTTGATGTTGACGCGCTCTTCCGGTGTCAGGTGATCTTGGCGCTTATAATAAGCGTCTTCAGCTATCACACTAACCTGATGGTCGCTGAACCGTTTAGCTATATTATTTGCCAATGCGGTTTTACCGGAGCAAGATGCTCCAACAATAGAAATGAATACGGGCCGTTGCGAAAAGCTGTCTGTGTTTATCATGGTGATGGTTCGTGAATTTAAGTGACATAAGTCTATCAGTTTTATTTCAACACACTCCAGCGTAAGCATGGCGATTATGCGTTAGAATGACTTTATAAAAGACACTTCTTGAAATTAAGTGATCTTTCCCCATCATGTAGTTAATTAAGACCAACTTTCAGGTGAACAATGGATATTCGTCGAGCTGAATACAATATTGGACAAGTGATCTACCACAAGCACTATAACTTTAGAGGCGTGATTGTTGACGTCGATGCAGAGTTTGAAGGTGATGACGAGTGGTATGATGAGCACGCCAAGAACAATCCACCTAAAGATGCGCCGTGGTATCACGTGCTGGTGGATGAAGATACTGTAATGGCTTATGTTTCAGAGCAAAACATTTGCTCGGATGTGTCTGATCTTGAGGTGGACAATCCAATGTTGCTGAACATGTTGGCAGCGGATGACAAGGGGCAATACCACACCCTCAGAACGCTAAACTAATTTTAAAAGATCCGGGAATGTACTGTCAGGTCGTTCCCGGTTCCAATAAAAACCCTGACACCTGTCCTGCTTTACTCTGCTTTTTAATCTCCAGATTCCAATCCAGCCAGTCAAACGACTCCTCGGATTCATGCTCAAGATAAATTAACCCGCGATCAGTCAGTAAGCCTTGATCAGTGATTTGATCCAGCACTAACGGTAAAAACCCTTTACGGTATGGCGGATCAAGAAAGATTAAATCAAACGGTTCTGGCGATTGTTGCAGGTACTTCATGGCATCCAAATTGACGACTTTTGCTCTGGACTCACCCTGCCCCTCAAGCAACTGTAAATTATCACGTAACTGCTGAGCCGCTCTGGCATGCTTTTCAACGAGCACCACCTCAGCAGCACGACGCGACAATGCCTCAAAGGCAATTGCGCCACTACCGGCAAATAAATCCAAACAGCGTGCATTGACAATATCGCCCTGCAACCAGTTGAATAACGTTTCCCGCACACGATCTGGCGTCGGTCTTAATCCCGGCACCTCAACGAAGGGGAGCTGACGACTACGCCACTCCCCTCCGATGATTCTCAGGCGACTACCGCCCTTTCTTCCTTTAGCCACTGACAGCTTCCGTCTTTTTAGAGCCCGCAGCGGTCTCATCCTTTGACGCTTCAGCACTATCATCTGTTTTGGCTTCACCACCAACCACCACAGTCAGCATCGCATCAGGCTTAATACGGCGTTGCATCGCCTCTTTCGCCTCATCAAGGGTCACTGCATTGATTCGATCAGTAAAGGTATCCAGATAATTCAATGGCATACCATAAAAACCAATCATTTCAGCATAGTTACCAATATTACTGTTACCCGCAACACCCATCGGGAACCCTCCGGTGATATTGAGTTTTGATTCTTCAATCTCAGCTTCAGTCGCACCATCTTTCAGATAAGTATTCAACAATTCCGCCAGAGCTTCTTTACCTTCATCAATCTGATCCAGTTTAGTCTGCATGCCCATTACAAATGGGCCTAGCTCACGTGATGGCGAGAAATAACTGTAAACGCTGTAACTCAGACCGCGCTTCACACGAATCTCCTTCATAAGGCGAGAAGTAAAACCGCTGCCACCAAACGGGTGGTTCGCCAAATACAATTTGAAGTAATCTTTATCGCCACGCTTGTAACCAGGTTGCCCCATTAGTATGTGGGCCTGACTCGATGGAAACGGGATATGAATCGTCTTAGCCTCCGTTAATGGCTTTACCTCAGGAATTGGCTCTGGCTTTTTACCCGCAGGTAAAACCTCCGCAATACGCTTGGCCAGCAGCTCAGCCTCCTCACGATTCACATTACCGGTGATGGTCAGCATGGCATTCTCTTCTACGATATAACGCTCATAAAATGCTTTCAGGTCTGCCGTGGTCATCGCAGCAATACTGTCTTCATAACCACCCACAGGGTTTGCATAGGGATGGTCACCATACAAATGTTTGTAAAACTCTCTCCCTGCGATGCTGCCCGGATTTTGTTTCTGCGCTTCAAAACCCACTTTCTTCTGCTTTTGCATACGCTCAAAGTCTGCCTGTGGGAACTCAGGCGACTCGATCACCGCTAGCCAATTGTCTACTGCAGATTTAAATGGCTTTTCTAGTGTGATAGTACGCAGCCCAATATTAGCCATATCGCGTGATGCATTGGTGTAGAAATTCGCACCAACATTCTCAAACACCTCTGCCAGTTTATTAGCATCCATGCCTGCCGCGCCTTTGTCCATCATCGCCATAGTCATGCTGGCAACACCGTATTGCTCGCCGTCACGTGCACTACCAGCATCAAAACTCAGGCTCAAATCCAACATCGGCAAATCATCAATCCCGACATAAAAAACGCGCAAACCAGTATCGGTTGTCCAGTTTTCTATTTTTGGTCCCGCTAAAGCATTCGTACTCAATAAAGCGATGGTCGCTACTAAACAGCTCGCAGCTAACTTTTGAAATACTCGCATTATTTGTTACCTCCGGCTTCTAATGACTGCGGATCTAATCGCGCAAACGTCATCTGATCTTCATTGAGGTATTTTTTCGCCACTTGCTGTACCTGCTCTGCGGTAACCGCCAAAATATTCTTCTCGTATTCATCCATAAGTTGCCAACCTAAGCCCGTTGACTCCAAGGCGCCAATAGTGGTAGCCATGTGCTCTACGGAATCACGCTGGTAAATTTCTGACGCCAGCACTTGTGCCTTCACACGATCCAACTCTTCCTGTGTGACTAAGCTGGTTTTCATCGTTTCGATTTCAGCCATTAGCGCTTTACGTAAATCTTCAATTTTCACGCCTGTAGCCGGTACACCGCTAATCATGAATAGCTGAGGCATGCGCCCATAACCCATATAACCGGCACTGGCACCAGCTGCGATCTCCTGACCTCGTACCAGGTTCTTTGAGAATCGCGCACTGCTGCCACCATCTAAAATACTGGCCAACATATCTAATGCATAAGGCTCCCATTTCTCAACTTTGCCTTGTTTCGCGCTGATCATACCCGGCGTTTTGAAGCCCATCATCAAACGCTCAACCTTTGCAGGCGCTTTAATAACAATCTCACGAGGGCCAATCTGAGGAATCTCAGTACGAGGCTTAACTTCCGGTAGTTTCATCGATTCGTGATGGCCAAAATACTTCTCCGCCAAAGCAAAAATCTTCTCCGGCTCCACATCACCCGCAACCACCAAAGTCGCATTGTTCGGTGCATACCATTTAGCGTACCAGTCTTTCAGATCATCCAGATTCATATTATCCAGATCTTCCATCCAGCCGATGACAGGTGCACGGTATGGATTATTCAGATAAGCCACCGCGTTGAACTGCTCACGCATCACAGAATTCGGATTGTCATCGGTGCGCATGCGGCGCTCTTCTTTGACGACTTCGATTTCTTTTTCGAATTCAGCCTTATCCAGAACCAAACCACGCATGCGGTCGCCTTCCAGTTCTAACGCCGTTTCGACATGCTCAGCGGCCAGCACTTCGTAATACGCGGTGTAATCTTGAGAAGTAAATGCGTTATTCTCAGCACCGATTCGCGACAAGATAACTTCGAACTCACCAGACTTACGGCTCTCCGTACCCTTAAACATCATGTGTTCAAGTGCATGGGAAAGCCCGGTAATGCCTTCGTGCTCGTAGCTAGTACCAATGCGATACCACACTTGCACAACGGCAATCGGGGCACGATGATCTTCTTTGACCAGCACTTTGAGGCCGTTTTTCAGGACTTTTTCTGAGACGCTAGGCGCTTTTTTAGTGACTACATCTGTGTTCATTGATGTGCTATCAGCTTGCGCACTGGCACAACTGAACACAATCGCCGCAAACCACAAACGATAGTTACGCATTGGCGTCCCAAGTGATAAGATTCTCTGCATTACAGGATTCACATTTATTAACCAAAATTGAAGTATAAACGATGTTCAAATTTTTCAAGAAGAAAAAACAGCCTGAACAAGTGAATGATGTCCCGGCAACTGATGCCACGGACAATCAACAAAACATAACACAGCAGGATGCAGCGGAGACTATTTCCGACACTCCGGCAGTGGTTGAGCGCACAGGTGATACGCCTGCACCCTCTGCTTTGGATGACGCTAAAAGCGCCAATCCTTCTGATATTGCCACAAATTCTCCAGAAACAAGTCAAGATGAACCAACTGTAATTGAGGCGTCTCAACCTGAGCCACAGGCAAAGCCGGGCTTATTCTCACGACTCAAAAGCGGTTTATCAAAAACAGGCTCATCACTCACCGAAGGCCTTGGGAATTTATTCTTAGGCGCCAAGCAGATCGATGACGAGGTTTTAGAAGACCTAGAAACTCGTTTGCTAATGGCCGACGTTGGTATTGAAGCCACTACTGAAATCATCGATCAACTCACCGCGAAAGTTGACCGCAATGAACTGGCAGATAGTGAAGCGCTGATGCAAGCATTGTATGGCAGCATGAGTGAGGTACTTAAACCTGTTGCAAAGCCATTGGTCATAGACTCGACCAAAAAGCCAACTGTGATTCTTATGGTCGGAATCAATGGTGCAGGTAAAACGACAACGATTGGTAAGCTGGCGAAGAAATTCCAGAACGATGGTAAAAAAGTCATGCTAGCAGCGGGCGACACCTTCCGGGCAGCAGCAGTTGAACAGCTGCAAACCTGGGGACAACGTAATGATGTTCCGGTGATTGCACAGGGGCAAGGCTCAGACAGTGCCTCTGTAATATATGATGGCATGGAAGCGGCTAAAGCTAGAGGCATCGATATTTTACTGGCTGATACAGCGGGACGTTTGCATACCCAGACCAACCTGATGGAAGAGCTGAAAAAAGTGAAGCGGGTAATGCAGAAGATTGACCCTGATGCACCGCATGAAGTGATGTTGGTGGTGGATGCTAGTATTGGGCAAAACGCATTGGCACAGGCTAAGGAATTTAATGAAGCGCTAGGGCTGACGGGTATTACTGTGACTAAGCTGGATGGTACGGCTAAGGGCGGTATTTTGTTTGCGATTGCTAAGCAGACGGGTATTCCGGTGCGCTTTGTTGGCGTTGGTGAAAGTATTGATGATTTGCAGGTGTTTGATGCAGAGCAGTTTACTGGCGCGTTGTTGGGTGGGGATAAAGCCTAACTCACAAACATAGTCATACACCATTTATTGCTGGCGCTGAAACGACTGTTTAGTGCCAGCAGGTTATCTGCAATGACGTAACAACTCCCGAATCACCTCGCCCGCCTGCTGCCCATAACCCCCACCAAACAAATGATAGTGATTCAAAATATGATAAAGCTGATATAGTTTTTTACGTTGCCGATAGCCTTGATCAATCGAAAAAGCCGCTTCATAAGCCTTGTAGAAATCCTCCCCAAAACCTCCAAACAATTCAGTCAATGCCAAATCGCTTTCCCTGTCACCATAATAACAGGCGGGATCAAAAATAACCGGAGTACCCTCGGTATCATAGGCAATATTCCCACCCCATATGTCACCGTGCAGCAATGATGGCTGCGGCTCATAACCATCAAAAAGCTCTGGTAATTGATCGCATAAGTGCAAGCCAGCTTTGTAGTCTCGATCACTAAAGCCTTTGCATCTCGCCAATTCAAGTTGAGGCCGTAATCGTTCCTCTCGCCAAAAACTAATCCAGTCATAATGATAAGCATTCGATTGCGGCGTTGTACCAATAGTGTTGTCACGATGCCAACCAAATCGACCTGCTTTTTCAACCGTTCGATGCATCGCTGCCAACTGCAGTCCGGCCTGACGTTGTGAGTCAGACTTCGGTTGAGTAAAAGCGATGTACTCCATCAACAAAAAACTACTTCCTGCAAACTGACCATAGCTATGAGACCCAGGACAACGAATACACTGACTCCCCTGAATCTCTTTCAGACCATCATATTCAGCGGCAAACATTTCTAGTTTACTGTGGTCATTTAGCTTGATAAACCACTCCAATGACAAATCACGTGGTGCTGAATCTAACGGCTTAATCGTCAGCTTATAAGCATCGTTAATATCTCCACCATGCACAGCGCGAATCTCTTGGAGTTGAATATCCTGAGCCAGCTGCTCACTCAATAACGCCTCGAATTGTTGTGTTTGCATCATCATAACGTCATTGCCTTAACCCTATCGCGACTGCCCTATATTGAAATGCAGTCCCTGCTCATGCAAATTATCACAAATCCCTAAAATGCCGGAGTTCTGATGGCTCAAAAAGTTGGTTTGTATTGTTTTACCACGGATTTGCGCTTGCACGATCAGCCAGCACTCGCCAAAGCGGTTGGTGAAGTGGATGAACTGATTTGTCTATATTGCCGACCACACGCCTGGGATCAGCACAGCAGCAAGATGACTGCACCACTTTCTACACCAAGACAAACCTTCCTCAACCAATCCATCGCCGAATTAGATCAGCAACTCGCACAGCTCAATCAATGTTTATGGATCGCTGACAATGATCAAGCAACTCTACAATCGTTGATCACTACCTCTGGCGTTACTGATGTGTACATCAGCCAGCAATTCGGTTGGTTTGAGCGGCAGGTATGGCAAACGTTGCGACAAGATATGCCACAGCTTCATATCCATGAAATAGGCACTCATACCTTATTTGACCAAAGCAATTTGCCGTTTGAGATTGAAGCGATGCCACGAGGCTTCAGCGGTGTGCGAGGTAAGCTGGAAAAGGCAACTCATAACGCTCCAATAGTAAAAATCACCACACTCCCTCCTCCACCAAAGCAGCAGTCGATACAACCCGGCTTATCTGCGGTTGATAAATCGATTGGCTCTACAGCAAACCACACTAGTCCGGAACATCAATTTGTAGGTGGAGAGCTTTCAGGCTTAAAGCACCTCGCAGATTACTTAGCGTCAGGCGCTGCCTCGACTTACAAACAAACCCGCAACGCACTTCATGGCACACATTACTCCAGCAAATTCTCCCCTTGGCTTGCTAATGGCAACCTCTCGGTCCGACAAGTTGTTGCCGATCTCAAACAATACGAAGCGAGTCATGGTGCCAATGAATCGACCTACTGGATTTATGTGGAATTATTATGGCGTGAGTATTTCCAATGGTATGCCATGCGTCACGGCGAGAAGTTGTATCAATTCGCAGGCGCTCAGAATAAATCACTGGACTACCAGAACCGCTCTGATCTTATCGACAGTTGGATACAGGGACAAACAGATCACCCACTAGTGAATGCCTGCATGACAGAGTTGCGTTTAACCGGTTTCTTATCTAATCGCGGTCGTCAGATTGTCGCGAGCTGTCTGGTCAATGAGTTGGAGCAGGATTGGCGATATGGTGCGGCTTATTTAGAACAAGCCTTGATTGATTATGACGTCGCGACCAACTGGGGAAATTGGCAATATATCGCAGGCGCAGGTCCGACTACTGTCAACAAACGTCATTTCAATCTGGATAAGCAAGTCGCGCAGTTTGACCCGCAGCAACAGTATACTAACTACTGGCTGGAACACAACGTGATGCCTCCCAATAATGACTAGCAGCTCATCTCAAACAGAGCGACTGCGCATTAATGTCGTTTGGTTTAAACGTGACCTCAGACTCAGTGATCACGAGCCTTTAAAGCGTGCCGAAAGCTCTCCCTATCCCACGCTATTACTCTATATATTTGAGCCCATGGTCATCGCTGACCCTCACTATTCCGAGCGACACTGGCGCTTTGTGACTGAGTCACTTTTACAGATAAATCGGCAATTAAATGGCCGCGTGGTGGTAGCGCATGATTCAGCAGAAACCGTGTTTGAAAGTCTGGCCAGTCAATTTGAAATCGAACAGGTATTGTCCCATCAGGAAATCGGACTTGCTAACACTTTCCAGAGAGATTTAGCCCTCAAGCATTGGTTTGAGGAACATCACATTCCGTGGCATGAAACGCCGCTGGGTGCAGTAATGCGTGGCGCGACTAACCGTCAAGTCTGGGATAAAAACTGGAAAGTACAGATGCGCGCGCCATTGGTAGAAAACAATCCCGAGCAACTGCAACTTGTGCACACCCGCTTTGATACCTCACAGCTACCTGAGACATGGAAACAACCCGACCCAATGATGCAAAGCGGTGGAGAACTCACTGCAAAAACTGTGCTGGATGAGTTTTTTGATGGACGTGGTCAACGCTATCACCTGCTGATATCAAAGCCTGCACTGAGTCGTGAGAGTTGTTCGCGATTGTCACCCTACTTGGCGTGGGGAAACATCAGTCTGCGGCAGGCTTATCAAGAAGTATTAAGTCACTGGCAGCGAAAAGGCTGGCGACGTGCGCTTATTGGACTGTCATCACGTTTACATTGGCACTGTCACTTCATGCAAAAGTTTGAAAGTGAATCACGCATGGAGTTTGAACACCTCAACCGAGGCTATGACTCGCTGCCATATCGCCCTAAACATCAGTCAGAGGAATTACTTAACGTATGGGAAACCGGCAATACCGGCTACCCCATCATTGATGCAAGTATGCGATGCCTTATTAAAACGGGCTATATGAATTTCAGAATGCGCGCGATGTTGGTCAGTTTTCTATGCCATCACTTGCAGATCGACTGGCGAAGGGGTGTTCAGCACTTGGCACGCTTATTTCTGGACTTCGAACCGGGCATTCACTATCCGCAATTTCAAATGCAGGCGAGTGTCACCGGCATCAACACCATCCGTATTTATAATCCGATTAAGCAAGCGGAAGAACATGATCCCGAAGGGGTCTTTATACGCCAATGGTGTCCAGAGCTTAGTGATCTGCCCAATGAACTGATCACCAAACCACATGAAATGACAGAATTGGAACAGGTAATGTATGGCATCACGCTCGGTAGGGACTACCCAAAACCCATCGTAGATGTCACGCTAACTTACAAACAAGCCAGTGACTTGTTGTGGTCTTGGCGAAAGCGCCCGCAGGTTAAGCAGGAAGCCTCGCGCATTCTGAATCGTCATGTCAGGTTGTAACCGATCTAAGTATCACTCACGCTAAGGAATTACTCATTATACTCCAACGTTCTGCCATACCGCGAATCAGGACCTCCACACATCACTTAAAGGCCGCTACTCCGCAAAAGAAACCTTCCTTGTTTCGCACGACATAACTCACCTTCTGTCGCAGCTCGTTGGTGCCGGGATAAGGCCATTTGTATTCCACCCATCCCTCACCAAGCGATAATGCTACCTGAATCATTTCTTGGAAAAACGTCTCACCGTAACGGTCGTAAGCTGACAGATTCTGTCCGATTAACTGTGGTCTTACGGGGTGAGAGATCATGATACCGTCCAGTGTCATGCAAAAAACGAAACCGTCTTTAATCAGGAATCCGCCGTCTAAACGGGAAAACTCAGCGACAGCAACTCGACCTTTGCGGTTAATCAGGTCTGCCGCCCTCAGGCTAATGGATTTTGCACCGTGTGGAGTTAAAGTATCCGCAAAGCTAACACGGAAGGCGTTTACGGGTGGTGACTCGTGATGACCTTCACTGGCAAATATTGAGGCAGACAGAATGGCTCCGACACAGAGACTTACTATTTTGTTTGTTGTAGTGATGATAGGCATTATTATTATTTCCTCAGTCCGTTGATAGAAATTTCACCTTTTTACATACTATAGCGTGTAATTCCTCAACTGAGCCAATGCCTATTTTTTATGCTTAACATAGCCTGAATGGATTAATCCATCAGATTATTGCTTCACCGCCCACTGAACGGTATACGCAGCGCCTTGTTTCTCTTTTTTATAATTACCAAACACTTCCTGTAGGTTACGCTTCATATACTGGCGTAAACCATTCACTGTCACTAAATAGATTTTAGCGCCCGGATTCATATGTCGATACGCATCGTGCAACATCAATGTCATCATCTCGTTACCCACTTTTGCGGGTACATTTGACACGACTAAATCGAAACGACGATCACTATCCACGTGCTGAAAACCATTACTGAGAATCGCTTCAGCATTTTTTATACCATTCAAAATAGCATTGCGATTGGCGTATTCAACGGCCATGAAGTCCTTGTCCGCCATTAGCACTTCACCTTTTGGTGCGAGCTTTGCCAATGTCAGACCTATTGGGCCATAACCACAACCCAGATCAAAAATACTGGCATCTTCAGCAGGCTTTAAATATCGCAGTAATAAATCAGTACCGGCATCGATCTCACGTGGTGAGAAGATTCCCCACGTTGAACGAAATACCATTTTTTTATCGCAAAGTGTTGCTGTGAACTCAATATCTTTGCGTAGCGAGTTTAGATAGTCTTCAGTCGGTTTCATGATTCACTCAATTGCTCAAAGATCTTAGTGGCTTCTGTAATCGCATCATCGACATTATCAGCTAAGGTGCAGAAATGACCCATCTTACGTCCGTCACGTGCTTCTGCTTTACCGTATAAATGTAACTTGCTGGCTGCACTGTTGAATACCTTGCTCCAGTCAGGTTGCGTATCGCCCCAGATATCACCCAGCAGATTCGTCATAACCACAGGCGTGAGTAAGCGAGTATCGCCAAATGGCAAGTTACACACAGTTCTGACTTGCTGTTCGAATTGTGACGTAACGCAAGCATCAATAGTGAAGTGACCACTGTTATGGGTACGCGGCGCAATCTCATTGACCAGCAATTCTGCCTTCTTCGTCACAAAGAACTCAACGGCCAATACACCCACATAATCCAGCTTGGTAGCGATTCGCTTAGCTGCAACTTGAGCCGCTCTGGCAATGTCAGGATCGACACGCGCCGGCACGATGCTTTGAAACAGTATGCCATCGACATGCACGTTCTCAGAGACCGGAAAACACTGTGTATCGCCGTTTTCATTGCGCGATAACACCACGGAAATCTCACAGTCCAGATCGACGCGCTGCTCTAATACACAATCTACGGAGCGATGTGATTCATACGCCTCAACCACTTCGTCCGGTGTATTCACCGTAATCTGACCTTTGCCATCGTAGCCAAAACGTGCGGTCTTAAGAATCGCAGGAAACTTAATCGCATCGATTGCAAGTGCTACTTCGGAGCGGGTACGAATAGCGCCATAAGGCACTGGCAACAATCCGCAGGAACGGATGAAGTCTTTCTCAACAATGCGATCCTGTGTTTTTGACAGAGCAGCCGCAGAAGGTCGTACTGGTGTGGACTCGCTGAGTGTTTCCAATACCGAGGCAGGAATATTTTCAAATTCGGTGGTGATTACATCACAACGCTGAGCGAAAGTAGCCAAAGCTTCCGGGGCGTCATATGCCGCGACAATTTGCTCATCAGCAACCTGCCCTGCCGGACTATTCTCTCCCGGCTCAAGCACCAGCACGTTGTAGCCCAGATACTTGGCGGCAATCACAAACATGCGGCCTAACTGACCACCGCCAATCATTCCGATGGTTGCACCGGGTAAAATCATTTCAGTATTCATGCTTCAGGAGGGAGTTTCATATTGAGCGCAGCCTGGCGCTGAGTTTCACGGAAGTCTTGCAGCTTCTTTGCAAGTGCAGGGTCATTGTTAGCCAACATCGCAATGGCAAACAAAGCAGCGTTAGCCGCACCGGCTTCACCAATTGCAAAGGTAGCAACTGGTATACCCTTTGGCATCTGCACGATGGAGTGAAGCGAGTCGACACCTTTGAGATATTTCGAGACGGCAGGCACGCCTAGTACCGGTACGATTGTCTTCGCGGCCAGCATTCCCGGCAGATGAGCGGCACCACCGGCTCCGGCAATAATCGTTTTTAAGCCACGATCTTGTGCCGTCTCTGCATATTCAAATAATAAGTCTGGTGTGCGATGTGCTGACACGACCTGATATTCATGAGGAATATCAAAGGCCTCAAGCATTTCAACTGCTTTGCACATAACGGGCCAATCACTATTACTGCCCATCACCACGCCAACCACAGGTTGTGACATAATATTCACTCCTATTTCCTGCAAAAAACCTGATATTATAGCATCGTTTTCTATTATCTCTATGTAAACGATTTTATGAGTCAGCCAAATCAACAATTAAAAAACTACGACCTCATTGCTCAGGGCAAAGTGCGTGATATTTACGCTATTGACGAGCAGCACATGTTGATCGTAACGACTGACCGCCTGTCAGCCTTTGATGTCGTGTTACCACAGCCTATTCCGGACAAAGGAAAAGTGCTATTGCAGGTGTCAAACTTTTGGTTTGAAAAGCTATCTCATGTCATCCAAAACCATCTGACCGACATTGACCTTGATGAGTTATCGATTACCGATGAAGAAGCTGAGTACTTAGAAGGCCGTGCCATTGTAGTTCGTCGTTTGCGCCCTCTGCCAATTGAGGCGATTGTACGTGGTTATATTATCGGCTCAGGCTGGAAGGATTATCAGAAAACAGGAAAGGTTTGCGGCATTACATTGCCAGAAAATCTCAAGCAGGCCAGCAAATTACCTGAAGCCGTCTTCACGCCATCCAGTAAAGCGGAAGTAGGCGATCATGATGAAAACATTAGCTTCGAGACTATGGAGCAACGCATTGGGCCTGAGCTGGCTGCGCAAATACGGGATACTAGCTTGCAGTTGTATACCGAAGCGGCTGAGTATGCGTTGGAACGCGGCATCATCATTGCTGACACCAAGTTTGAATTTGGTTTAGACGAAAATGACCAGCTTGTACTGATCGATGAAATACTCACGCCTGACTCATCACGTTTCTGGCCAGCGGATGAATATCAGGAAGGCACCAGCCCTCCGTCATTCGACAAGCAATTTGTTCGTGACTACCTTGAGACTTTGGACTGGGATAAAACCCCTCCTGGCCCGACATTACCCACCGAGATTCTTGAGCGTACTGCAGCTAAGTATCAGGAAGTGGCGCGACGTTTGACGGAGTCTGACAATGGCTGATATTCAAAAATGGTTTATGAAGGTTCCGGGCATTCTGACATTCCTGATGGTCGTTGCACTCGGGGCTACCTTAGCCAATTTACTTTGGATGGTGCTAACACCTCCACCGGCAGTGGCTCAGGCAGCTAACTTAACGCAGATCGATGCAAACAAAGCCAGAGTTCAAACTGCAAACTACGGCAAACTGATTGCTGATCAGCATATCTTCGGAGCAATCCCCAAAGCTGCGCCCAAGAAAGTAGCTCCACCTCCACCAAAACCCGTCGCAGTGAAGCCTGTTGTGACGAATCTAAACTTAAAGCTGCATGGCATTATCGCCTCTAAGAACGCTAAAGGTGGATTTGCCATGATCTCTTACAACGGCAAGATCCAAGAAGTTTATAGCCAAGGCGATGCGATTCCTAAAGTACAGGAAGGTGACGAGCGTACGCTTGAAGGTGTGACGGTTAAGTCTATCGGCGACAAAATTGTGGTGATTGATAATAATGGTACGGAACAGACCATTGAACTCCCTGAACTCTCAGATAAATCATCAGGATCGTCCACAGCCAGCCGAGGCAGTTCACGCACTTCAAATACACGTCTGAGACCACGAACGGCAGCGACACGCAGTACAACTAATAATGATGGCATGCCAAACCCTGTTGATAATAATGGTCAGGCAACGAGCTTAGCTGAGTTGCGCGAGCAGGCATTAGAAGATCCAAGTGTGCTGATGTCAGTGATTACGCCGTCTATTGTGCGTAAAGACGGTGCGGTAACCGGCATTCGGGTCTACCCAAGCCGTAACCGGAAAATGTTTCGTGCACTGGGTTTAAGAAATGGCGACATCATCACTCAGGTGAATGACATCATTATTGATGACCCAAATAAAGGTATGGAGGTTTTCCAACAAATCTCTGACTCCCCTACTTTGACAATTACTATCACCCGCGGCGGCAATGAACAAATCCTCACTCCTGAATTTTAAATCTGTCCTAGCTATGACAGCTGTCGCGCTTCTGGCGCTGCAGCTATCAGCCTGTAGCAAACCTGTCGAAGCCGTTAAAATCAGCGGCCCAACCATGGGAACCAGTTACAACATCACACTCTTCCCCGCTAAAGGTGTTGAGCTAGATTCACAGAGCATGCAAAAATCGATCGATGAGTCACTTAAGGCTATCAATCAGCAAATGTCTACGTGGATAAAAGACTCTGAAATCAGCCTGTTCAACCAAAGCCAAAGCACAGACTGGTATCCGGTCTCGGCAGAATTTGCCGAAGTAACCGCAGCAGCGCAGGAAATCAGCAAGAAAAGTGGTGGTGCATTCGATGTCACCGTCGGTCCACTGATTAGAATGTGGGGCTTCGGAAAGGACTTCACGAATAACAATCCCGATCAAGCAAGCATTGATGAAGCCAAACAAAATATTGGCTATCAGAAGCTAGACGTTCGGTTATCACCGCCTGCACTGCGCAAGCAAATTCCACAACTGCAAATCAATCTCTCTGCCATTGCTAAAGGTTACGCAGTGGATGCTATCGCTGAGCTGGTAGCAGGTATGAATGTCAGTAGTTATCTGGTAGAGATTGGCGGTGAAATTCGCGCAAACGGGGTTAAAGTTAACGGTGACCTTTGGCGAATCGCTATTGAAAAGCCAAGCACCAAGGAACGCTCCATTCAGCAGGGCATCTTGCTAAAAGACACGGGCGTCGCAACGTCGGGCGATTATCGCAATTATGTTGAACGCGATGGCAAGCGTTACTCACATACCATTGACCCTTCAACGGGAAAGCCGATCACCCATCAACTTGCGTCCATTACAATAATGAATGACAGCGCTATGATAGCTGATGGTTTTGCTACCGCGATCATGGTTCTGGGTGAAGATAAAGGCAAAGCTTTTATTGCTGAGAACCAATTGAAAGCCTACATGATTACACGTGATAAAGATGGCTTTTCTACGTGGAATAACTTCCCTGATGAGACTTTTATAAAGCCTTGATTAGAGGGGACATTTAAAGCAATTAGCGCTAAAAGCTAGGTATACTTCCTAAGAAATGCTATGTTGAAATCAGAATAAGTCAAACAACAAGGATGACCTGA
This sequence comes from Leucothrix pacifica, assembly GCF_003172875.1. Taxonomy (GTDB): domain Bacteria; phylum Pseudomonadota; class Gammaproteobacteria; order Thiotrichales; family Thiotrichaceae; genus Leucothrix; species Leucothrix pacifica. The sequence continues at coordinate 23,762 of NZ_QGKM01000010.1, forward strand.
TATGAACTCAAAAATAATAAGTTACCTGGCTGTGTTGCTCATCATACCGCTCGCAAGTGGTTGCGTTCGTGTACCTCCGAAACAGAAGAAACCGGAAATCAAGAAGGTTATTTTGGTTGATCACGCCATCGAATCACCAATAAGACACTTCATCAGCTAAGCATACCGCAACAAAACAACAACAGATTCCGGTAACGTTGTTCAAAAGTGATCTCCAGAGGGGTAGAATGCCCGATACACAAATATAGATCCGGAGATTTTCCTCATGCCTGAATATCGTTCACGCACAACCACCCACGGCCGTAACATGGCAGGCGCCAGAGCACTATGGCGCGCCACAGGCATGAAAGATGGTGACTTTGATAAACCCATTATCGCCATTTCTAATTCTTTCACACAGTTCGTACCGGGCCACGTTCACCTAAAAGATCTCGGTCAGTTAGTCGCGCGTGAAGTTGAAAAAGCAGGTGGTGTCGCTAAAGAATTCAATACGATTGCGGTTGATGACGGTATTGCCATGGGTCATGACGGTATGTTGTACAGCCTGCCCTCTCGTGAAGTAATCTCCGATGCAGTGGAATACATGGTCAATGCTCACTGTGCCGATGCACTGGTGTGTATTTCAAACTGCGACAAAATCACACCGGGAATGCTTAACGCGGCTTTACGCTTAAACATTCCGGTAATCTTCGTATCCGGCGGCCCAATGGAATCAGGTAAGAGCGTGATTCAGGGTAAAGTAGTCAAACTGGACTTAGTTGACGCGATGGTATCCGCTGCTGACAGCAACCAATCTGATGAAGACGTCATGACCATGGAGCGCTCAGCGTGTCCAACCTGCGGTTCATGCTCTGGTATGTTTACGGCTAACTCTATGAACTGCCTGACTGAAGCACTAGGCTTGTCACTGCCTGGTAATGGTTCTTTGTTAGCAACTCATGCAGACCGTGAAGAGCTATTTAAGCGCGCTGGCCGTGAAATCGTGAGTCTGGCACGTCGCTACTATGAGCAGGATGACGAAACAGCCCTGCCACGTAATATCGCTAACTTCAAAGCCTTTGAAAATGCGATGAGTCTCGACATCACCATGGGTGGCTCGACCAATACCATTCTTCACCTGCTAGCAGCAGCACACGAAGCAAAAGTTGATTTCACCATGGATGATATCGACCGTTTATCTCGCAAAGTGCCTAACCTGAGTAAAGTTGCTCCGGCGACTCAATTATTCCATATGGAAGACGTGCATCGTGCCGGTGGCGTAATGCGTATTCTGGGTGAATTGGAGCGAGGCGGCCTGCTACATACCGATGTACCAACCGTTCACAGCCCAACCATGGGTGAGGCGTTAGAAACCTGGGATATCGCGCGTTCAGACGATGAAGCGGTCCGTACATTCTACAGTGCGGCGCCGGGTAATGTTCCGACACAACAAGCCTTCAGCCAAAACAAACGTTGGGAGCTGGACTTAGATCCGGTTAACGGCTGTATCCATGATATTGAACATGCCTACTCAAAAGACGGTGGTCTGGCAGTGCTTTACGGAAACATCGCGCTAGATGGCTGTGTGGTAAAAACCGCTGGCGTTGATGAGCACATCCTAAAATTCACCGGCCGTGCGCGCATTTTTGAATCTCAGGATGCCGCTGTGGCTGCAATTTTAGCGGACGAAATCGTTGAGGGCGATGTTGTGTTGATTCGCTACGAAGGTCCACGTGGTGGCCCGGGCATGCAGGAAATGCTCTACCCAACCAGTTACCTGAAATCTAAAGGTCTGGGTAAAGCCTGTGCGTTAATCACTGACGGTCGTTTCTCCGGTGGTACATCGGGTCTATCCATTGGTCATGCTTCACCAGAGGCTGCTGAAGGTGGTGCGATTGGTTTGGTAGAGGAAAGTGATACTATTGAAATCGATATCCCGAACCGCAAGATTAACGTCATGATCAGTGATGATGAATTAGCTGCACGTCGTGTTGAAATGGAAGGACGTGGTGCTAAAGCATGGAAACCAGTGAGCCGTGACCGTCAAGTCAGCGTTGCTTTGCGTGCTTATGCTGCGATGGCAACATCTGCATCTCGTGGCGCAGTTCGCGACGTATCACAGATAGAAAAGTAATCGACAATACTCGTCAAGAATCAACACCCCGGCCTCATCGCCGGGGTGTTTTTTATGAAACAAACCGTTTAGGGGCCAGCTTTGTATAACTTACTGAATCAGCGAATCCGGTGGATTGAAGACAATAATGCACAGCGCCTGCTGAAAGGCTCGATGACAGGTTTGGAAAAAGAGAGCCTGCGAGTTGACGATAATGGCTACATCTCTCAAAAGCCACACCCTAAACAACTCGGTTCTGCCCTCAAAAACGACTGGATTACCACGGACTATTCTGAGTCTTTAATGGAGTTAATTACTCCACCGTGTGATTACGCCTATAAATCCTTAGACTTCCTGCAAGACATAGAAACCTTTGTCTATCAGGAGCTTGAAGATGAACTACTCTGGACCTCCAGCATGCCGTGTATCATCAACGGCGAGAAAGACATCATCATAGCCGACTACGGCACCTCAAACGGTGGGCGTATGAAGCGCGTTTATCGTCAAGGACTGGCGTGGCGTTATGGTAAAATGATGCAAGTAATCGCCGGGATTCATTTCAATCACTCCATCGCAGAAGACTTCTGGCCAGTATTTCAGGAGATGGATAAAGACAGCGGCGAGCGTATCGAGTTTTCCAACGACCGCTACATGGGCATGACCCGCAATATCCAGCGCTATGGCTGGATTATTCCTTATTTATTTGGCTGTTCACCAGCCATTTGTAAATCGTTTCTGGGTAGCAATCCGCCATCTGAAACTATGCAGACATTCAATGACAATACCTTTTATGAGCCTTGGGGTACGTCACTGCGCATGGGCGATATTGGTTATACCAACCGTAAATCCAACAAAGTCGGTGTTAAGGCAGACTACAGCTCGGTAAAAAGCTACACCGATAGCTTACGGGCAGCCATTACCACCCCATATGAAGGTTACGAAGAAATCGGCGTTGAAGTGGATGGTCATTATCGTCAGCTCAATGCCAATATCCTGCAAATCGAAAATGAGTACTACAGTACGGTTCGCCCAAAGCAAATATTGCGTGGTTTTGAAAAACCGATCGACTCACTGTTACACCGCGGCATTCGCTATGTCGAACTACGCTCAGTCGATATCAATGCCTTCCACCCTGCCGGCATTACCCACATGCAGCTATACTACCTTGAGGTATTTATGCTGTTTTGCATGCTGCAGGAGAGTCCGCTCATTACTGAGGATGAAAGCCGCGAGATCGACCGAAACCAAAGTACCGTTGCCCACCGTGGTCGCAAACCCGGTCTGGAACTCACTCGTCACGGTGAAGCTGTTGGTCTTCAACACTGGGGACTTGAGCTGATGGATGCGATGCTACCGGTCGCCAAACTGCTTGACCAAACGCATAGCAACACCTGTTATCAAAAAGCACTAAAGCAACAGCGCGAACTCTTCGAAGACTCATCGCTGACACCATCGGCTAATGTGCTGGACAAAATGATGACAGAGCATAGCAGTTATTACGATTTCGCACGTCACCAGTCCCAGCAACATCGTGATTATTTTATGGAGCGCGGACTAACTAAAGCGAAATGGGAAAGCTTCACGGCAAAGGCTGCGGAATCACTCGCTGCACAAGAGGCTCTGGAAGCAGAACCACAAATTGATTTTGGAAAATTTTTGCAACAATACTTCGAAGGAAGCCTCTAAGGTGTTACGACACCGGATGGAAACCCACTAAATAATGACTAAACTCATAACAATACTAAAAAATAATCGCGGCTTTCTGTTATTTCTACTACTGTTATTCGTAGTTCGAGGCAGCGTGATTGATTGGCATCCTGTGCCTACCGGCTCAATGAAACCGACAATTCTGGAAGGGGATGTCATCGTCGAAAATAAAATGGCCTATGACTTACAAGTGCCATTCACCGACATCTCCCTGATGCAGCTAGGGCAGCCAGAACGTGGTGATATCATTGTGTTTAGCTCTGAAAAATCAGGTAAACGCCTAATCAAGCGCCTGGTTGGTCTACCCGGTGACACCATCGAAATTGTTAACAATCAACTGATTATAAACGGCACATTCGCCAACTATGAAACACTGCCTGAAAAGGATGAACGAATCCCCAAGATGGCACCAGACCGTGCGCCCGGTACTTATATAATGGAATCCAGCGATGACATGGACCCACATATCATGTTGATCGACCAGTCAAAATATAACGCCTACCGTAATATGCCACCCCTCACAGTACCTGAGCAGACGTATTTCTTTATGGGTGATAATCGTGATAATAGTTCGGACTCCCGTGTTTACGGGGTTGCACCGCGTTCCGAACTACGTGGACGTGCTTTTGTGATCTTGCTGTCAGCGCGCCATCTGGAAGACTGGAGTCCACGCTGGGAGCGCTTTTGGAAAAGTCTTTACTGAGGTCTCACATCACTCCGATTACTCAGGCACCAAACCTGTATAAACTGAGCAATCGCGATCATTCAGCCAACCTTATTCCTCCAGTCGCGACAAATACATCGCATCCCCATAACTAAAGAAACGATACCTCTGCTCAACCGCATGCTTATACGCCTGCATCATCGTTTCATAGCCTGAGAAAGCCGACACCAACATCAGCAATGTCGATTTCGGCAAATGAAAATTAGTAATCAAACGATCAATTACCTGAAACTCATAACCCGGCGTGATAAAGATATCCGTATCGCCCTGAAACGGCTTCAACTCACCCGTCATAGCTGCTGACTCCAAGCTACGCACTGTGGTTGTTCCAACCGCAACTACCTTACCACCACGCGCCCGGCACGCAGCGACCGCATCACACACTGACTGTGGCACATCAATCCACTCAGAATGCATCACATGCTCTGATAAATCCTCGACCCGCACCGGCTGAAACGTCCCCGCGCCAACATGCAATGTCACCTCGGCCGTGGCCACACCCTTAGCCTTGAGCGCATTCAATAATTCTTCATTAAAATGCAAACCAGCGGTCGGCGCAGCAACGGCTCCCGGACGCTCAGCAAAGACCGTCTGATAACGCTCACGGTCATCTTCGGTGTCGCTACGCTCAATGTACGGCGGTAGCGGCATGTGTCCGTGTGCTTCCAATAATTCGATAGCGGTCTTGTGATCGTCAGACTCAAAACGCAGCTCAAACAACGCGCCCTGACGCCCCATGACTTCCGCCTCAAATCCACCCTCCAACGTCAATCGCGCACCAGCTTTGGGTGATTTGCTGGAGCGAACATGAGCGAGCAAAGAGTGCTCGTCCAGCAAGCGCTCAACCAATACTTCGATCTGTCCACCGGTTGATTTTTGCCCGAACAAACGCGCCGGCAACACCTTGGTATTGTTAAACACCAACAAGTCTTCCGGCTGGATCAAATCCACAATATCGCGGAATGTCTTGTCTTCGCAGACACCTTCAGACTTAACCACCAGCAAACGGCTGGCGGCACGATCACTCAATGCCTGCTGAGCAATCAACTCATTCGGCAGCTCATAATCAAAATCACTCAGTTTCATGGTTGGAGTCACTGACATCTATCCCTAGTCTTTACGATTAATCTTCAGCTTCGTCGTTAGCTGTCTTTTTAATACGGGGCGCGTATTCAGGTAAATCCTCAACAGCAGGCACCGGTGTCGGCTTACCATCATCATCCACCGAGACAAATTTAAACGTCGCCTCAGTCACCTTCTCGCGCAAACCGATACGACCACGGCGAACCCAAGCTTCGATATGTACATCAATCGACGTGCGCCCTACCCGATCAACTTCGGTGTAAATCCCTAAAATATCGCCCACTTTAACCGGCTGGATAAAACTCATGCCATCTACAGCGACCGTCACCACGCGACTCTGCGCACGCTGTCCTGCACAAATACCCGCCGCGATATCCATTTGCGACAACACCCATCCCCCAAAAATATCCCCGGAAGGGTTAGTATCCCCCGGCATGGCCATGGTACGTGTCGTGATCCGGCCTCTAGTTTCTTGCGACATTATTACGTCCTTATCTTCTGATTTTTATAGCGCTGAAGTGTGACGGCATTATCCAGACCCACTGCTTTGGTCTACAATAGCGCGCAATTGTAAACCAGAAAGCACCATTCAGGAACGCCATGACCCCAGAACAACTGATTGCGTATGATAAAGCCCACATCTGGCACCCCTACACCAGCATGCAACACCCCACACCTGCCTTCCCTGTTGCTTCCGCCAGTGGCGTCGAACTAACACTGGAAACCGGCGAAGTATTGGTCGATGGCATGTCATCCTGGTGGACCGCGCTACACGGTTATAACCACCCCGTACTCAACCAAGCAGCCACTGAACAGCTAGGGAAAATGTCGCACGTCATGTTTGGCGGTCTCACTCATGCCCCTGCGGTCAATCTGGCAAAACAACTGATTGATATGACGGCAGACAATTTACAGCATGTGTTTTTTGCAGACTCCGGCTCAGTGGGCGTCGAAGTCTCCATCAAAATGGCCCTGCAATACTGGATTGCTCAGGACAAAGGGGAGAAAAATAAACTCCTCACCGTACGCAGCGGCTACCACGGCGACACCTTTGCCGCCATGTCAGTGTGTGATCCAGTCAACGGCATGCACGATATGTTCACCGGCATACTGGTACAGCACCTGTTTGCCGATGCGCCTCCACAAAGTCGCAGCGCTGACGATTGGCACGACAGCCATATTGACTCCTTCAAACACATGATCGAACAACACCACCATGAAACGGCTGCCGTGATTCTGGAACCCATGGTACAAAATGCCGGTGGCATTCGTTTTTATCACCCGAATTACCTCAAACAACTACGTGCGCTGTGCGACCACTATGATGTACTGCTAATCCTCGACGAAATCGCCACCGGCTTTGGTCGCAGCGGCACGCTATTCGCCTACGAACAAGCTGATGTTGAACCGGACATTCTGGTGCTCGGCAAAGCCCTTACAGGGGGTTATATGACCATGGCCGCTGTGCTCACCAGTGCCAAAGTCGCCATGGGTATCGGCAGTGACGGACAAGGCGTGTTAATGCACGGGCCAACCTTTATGGCGAATCCGCTGGCGTGTAGCGTAGCTTTGGCGAGTACCAAGCTATTACTGGAATCTGACTGGCAAACGCGCGTTAAACAAATCGAGAAACAAATGCTGGAGGAACTATCCACCTGTTGTGAGTTGGATATCGTCGCTGATGTACGGGCAAAAGGTGCGATTGGTGTGGTGCAACTGAATGAAGCCGTGAATATGCACTGGATACAGCCGCGCTTTGTTGAACTAGGCGTGTGGATTCGTCCATTTGGTAAGCTGGTTTATATCATGCCGCCGTTTATTATCGAGCCGGAACAGCTGAAAAAGCTGACTTCTGCTATCTGTACGGTGGTTTCTGAGATGAATCAGCAGTAAAAGACCGCTGGCAACACAGAAAATTGATATATCGGGCAAAAAAGTTCATGACAATTGATGGGAATAAGGTAGAATACGCGCTCACTTCGGGCATCACTGCCCATTTGCCGGGATGGCGGAACTGGTAGACGCGCCGGATTCAAAATCCGGTTCTCGAAAGAGAGTGGGGGTTCGATTCCCCCTCCCGGCACCATATTTAAATCTAAGAAAACTCTTCTTAGTACGAAAGCCCTTGTTGCTAATAGCATCAAGGGCTTTTTTATTCTCTTCATACCCGTATCAACAACAAGCCTTAAAATCTATTTTCCCCTCGCCACCCATGGGAAACCGACCCCATTAAACATTAAAAAAAAGAAAAATCGATCACTAAGTATTCTTTAAAGTACTATAAATACGTCAATAAAGAAACTAATTAATCACACCAGAACATTTCAAACTAAAAATAATATATAAAACAAGCCATAGAAAACTGTTAATCTCTTCAGCATACTGTAGGTAAATTAACTCCAAAGGCATTCAAATGTTTGACTGGGCAACATTATTCGAAGACATCCTGAGTACAACAGAAGCTCACACAATAACCAATTTTGCGCTGTATGTAATAGCTGGTCAGTTTCTCTTCTCTTTATTGTTCCTCCTCATAGGTAAGTGGAGAAACCTTACTACCAGCACGCCTGCTTTACTAACATCAATTGGGATACTTGGAACTTTTATTGGAGTTGTTATCGGTCTCTTAGACTTCAACCCTAAAGACATAGATGCAAGCATTGAAACGCTTCTCGATGGCTTAAAAACAGCTTTCATTACTAGTCTTGTTGGAATGGCAGCTGCAATAGTTTTTAGACTAATAGCAATTTTTAGAACGCTTTTTACAAAAAAAGCCGACAACCAAGAAAGTATCGATGTTGAACCAAAGGATATTTTAAATGCTCTTTCCGAACAAAACTCCCACCTTAAGGAATTAAAACTAGCGATTTCCGGAGGTGAAGACTCAAGCCTAGCTAGCCAGCTCAAACTACTTCGTACAGACTCAAACGATAACCATAGAAATCAAATGAAAGCTTTTGACCAGTTCTCTGATGAGCTCTGGATAAACCTCAACAAGGTTTCTGAGATGTTGTCAAAATCTGCTACAGAGCAAATTATTGAGGCACTAAGAAATGTCATTAAAGACTTTAATGAGAAAATCACTGAACAATTTGGAGACAACTTTAAAGCCTTAGACTCCTCTGTAACTAAGCTAGTTGGTTGGCAGGATCAGTACAGTCAGCAACTCAATGAAATGATAAAGCAATATGCTCAAGGTGTGCTCGCAATCACTGCAATCGAAACATCTGTAACCACCATAAGCAACGAATCAAAAACAATTCCTGACTCAATGGCTCAACTCAAACCCGTACTAGAAACTAATCAGCACCAAATTGATGAATTATCAAGACACCTTGAAGCTTTTAAAGAAGTAAAAGAGCAAGCGGTTAGCGCATTTCCCGAAATTCAAAAACACGTCGAAAAAACTATTCAGGAGATAGCAAAATCATCGGATATAGCCAGTGAAGGATACCAACTGCTATCCGAGAAAACAGCAGATGTTCAACGATCCTTCGAAGAGCAGATTGAAACTATACAGGATCAACTCAAGAAAACAGTTACCGAGCTTGTAGAGAAACAAACATCTGAAATGCAAAAACACTTTCTCAAAATTGAGGAGTCGGTTGAAAAAACTGCTGAAAAATCAGAGAAGGCGATTGACAGCAAAGTGGATAGGATTGACGAAGCATTATCTAAGGAAATCAGCAGCGCGATGTCAGAATTGGGAGGAAACCTCGCATCCATAACGGGTAAGTTTGTGGAGGACTACACCGAGCTTGTAAATGCTATGCAGAAAGTCACTCAAATGGCGGGAAGGTAAAAAATGCTTGATTCAATTATTGGCAAAACCTCAATAAATGAACAGGAAGATGACAACCAATGGTTATCAGTTTCGGATCTTATGGCTGGTTTAATGATGGTATTCCTGTTCATCTCCATCGTACTAATGAGAAATGCTTTAATTGAGCGCGATAATGTCAAGGAACTAGCAGAAACTTACCAAGTAGAACGAGACAAAGTCAAAGAAATTGCTGCTGCGTACCAAGACAATAAGGTGAGGATCTATGATGCACTGATGTCTGAGTTTCGATCAGATCTTGTGTTATGGGATGCTGCTATCAGCAAGAAAGACCTTTCCTTCAACTTCCAATCCCCAGAAGTCCTCTTCGATATAGGAGAAATCTCTGTTAAACCGACATTCCAGAGGATATTAGATGACTTTTTCCCAAGGTATCTGAGTGTTATCAACAAATTTAAGGGATCTATTGAAGAGGTAAGAATTGAGGGGCATACAAGTTCACGCTGGGGAAGTGGTGCTAGCATAGATGATGCATACTTCAAAAATATGGATCTATCCCAGGGGCGGACTCGGTCAGTTTTATCCTATGTGTATAACATTGAATCAGTACGAAACCAACGGCAATGGATTAAAGAAAATATAGCTGCTGTCGGCTACTCCTCATCAAAAAGAATAATTATCAATGGTTCTGAGGATGTAAAGCGCTCAAGACGTGTTACTTTCCGGCTAATCACAAACTCCGAAACACAGATCCTCAAAATTATTGAAGGGTAATACTATGAAGATCAAGGTGGACTTTAGCGCACTCAATCAAGCTGTCAAAAAAATGGGGGCAGTACAGGTAAATTTCAGTCCACCATCCGACACTCCCTCTTTCGGGTCGACTGCAGCTCGGCTAAAAAAAGGTATAAGAGTCCCTTTATCAGTAGTCATACCATCTACGGCAGGGCCTCTTGAATATGATGGAGAGCAGGTTTTACTCTATATTCAAGACCATGGGGGAAAAGTTGAAAATACCCTTCAAAATGGTAAGAACGGCAACAAATATCATGTCTCATTTTGTACTGCCTTGGAGCGTATGAAAACAGTTGGGCGCTTTGAAAGATACGTGATCACCAACAATACAAGTGGTGTTTTTCATATCAGCGGTTTTAAATATCCAAGCAAAGAGCCTTTAGAAGGTAGTGCTAACTTAAACGTCTGCAAATATTGCCTCAGTAAATTGAACTATAATAATTACAATTCAAATAAAGGAGCAGTTTTCAAGGCTTTCTCTTTGGAGGAGTTCTTTGAGTGCTATAAGCCACATTTTAAAAAGAAACCTAGCCGTAAAGCGGGAAAAGGAAGTACTGATGGGTACCCTGAAGACTGGGCTGAAATATCAAGCCGATTCAGAGAGTCTCGTAATTGGCAATGTGAAAACTGTAAAGTTAACCTAGAGTCACATAAAAGCCTTCTCCATACGCATCACAAAAGTGGTGTCAAAAGTGACAATACGCTAAGTAATCTCGAAGCTTTGTGTATACTTTGTCATGCTGAACAACCACACCATCAACAAATGAAAAAAGGTATCAAAGCAGAGGATAGGAAGAAAGTATTAGACCTCCGGTTTACTCAGAAACGCACATAATCTCACATGGCTTTATGCCATTGTACACTGTCCAACTCGGGGGCAAGCCCCCGAGATTTTCGCTTTGCGGTTAAAATTCTGTTTGTGATCTTTTTCAGCCGTGTTAGATTGACTACATACTCCTTTAACGTAGTACTTGAGAATTTCCCATGAATACTATTGGCATAAAAGAACTACAAACCAACCCAGCAAAACTCAGCAAAACACTCTTAGCTGATGAATACATGCTAATCACACGACGCGGTGAACCCTTAGGCGTCGCATTACCATTCGACAACAACTTAATGGAGAATGGTCTTAAGCGCTGGATGTCACTAAAAGCATTTAAGAATGGTGATATCAGTCTTGGGCAACTGGCTAAGACGCTAGACATGAATAAGCATGAAGCACTAGAGTTACTTGGTGAGCTTAATATACCTTTCGCTGATTACGACCTAGCTGAGGACTTAGAAACACTAGACGAACTTTTCCCTGTTTCTTGATGATTATTGCAAGCGACACAACAAGCCTAATCGTGTTAGAGAAGTTAGAATCACTGTACATATTATGTGAGCTATTCGACAAAGTACTTATTCCGAGCATCGTACTGGATGAAATGAAAGTTGGGTCGCCAAGCATTCATCACAAGCTTCAGGAATTTAACTGCCTCCAAATCACTCAAGTTGAGACGTCTAAACGATTAAACTCACTATTATCAGTGCTTGATGCAGGTGAGGCTAATGCTATTGAGTTAGCAATAGCCCTTGAACTCCCACTGATTATAGATGAGCGTAAAGGTCGACAGGTTGCCAAGCAACTCGGTGTCAAAGTTACAGGCTTTGCTGGGCTACTAATCCAAGCAAAACGTAAGGGAATCTTATCTGCCACGGATGCTATTGCACTACTTGATAAAGCGGTCGAAAATGGTTTGCGTCTGTCTCAGATGTTGCAAGTTCAAGTGCGAACGACGCTGCTAGTTTAACACTCCTTTAGTTTACTTTCTGGGCAATCAGCCGTTTCATGACTCTCATGCTAAACTAAATCAAACGATTCGGATGGTGTACGGAGAGCTAATAAACCTAAACAACTAATTTTTTACTCACAGCCCCAACAATATCACCCAGCCTTTCCACCAAATACAACGGCAATGAATACAGCGGGTAACTAACCTCTTTGGACTGATTACCATATGTAATTTGTGCCTCGACAGTAGTAACCGAAGGCAACGACGCATCAAAACGCACCGCCATCCGCGACTGCTTCTCTCCCATAAACTGATGCAATGACCTCATACTTCCGCTGGCTCCCGACTTGATTTCAATCGGTACGATCTCACCAGATAAGGCAACCACATAGTCCACCTCAGCATTGGAGGAACGCCCTTCCCGTAACCAATAAGTGAGTTCACGATTAGGACTTTCAGATAGTAAGCCTTGCAAGTGTTGACCAATAAACTGTTCCGCAATCGCGCCTTCATTGATCAGTTTGCGATCATCCATTTGCGATATGGCCTGAGCGTTGAGTCCGCTGATCGCATTCATCAATCCAACATCCAAAAACAGTAGTTTGTAAGATTTCTCATTCAGGCTCGCCTGCAATGGTAGTCCTGAGCAATGACTATGCACGACCTTGCTGACTACTCGTGCCATACAAAGCAGTTCCAAGTCTTTTTTCAGTGTAGCGCTTTGTTCTTCCCGAGAGATATTGCTGTATTTAACCTTTACTCCTGCATTGCGTGCGGCAAAGTTGAACACCTTTAACATACGATTGAGGTCACGCCGGTTTCCGTACTTGGGAAAGTCTTCACGGTAGGTGTCAATAATCGAGTTATGCACTTCACTCACTGCCTGAAAGCTTCGGCTCTCCGCATAAGCCGCCACCGCTTCCGGCATGCCACCCACAAAATAATACTGTCGTAACGGCCACCTTGTCAGATTATTATTTTTGGGGTGTATTTTCATAACTTGATTATGATTTTAGGGGTGTAATTTCGTAATCTAATCCTCATCACTATCCCACCTAGAATACTTAGCAATATATCCGACACTAACAAACATTAATACAAATGGCGCTTTTAGCATCGCCCAATCAAAAGGATCTGGGATAAAAACAGTGAAAATCAACATGACTACACCTCCCCAGAAAGCAATAAGGCTCAGTCGGTACAGCACCTTACCCCAAGCGCTAGTGTAAAAATCTGCATACTTAATCGTCTTACCTAAGCCATCAGGATTCAAGGTTTGCACATGCTGCTTAAAATCCTTCAGCAATCGGTCATAATCATTGTCTTTCTTCTGCCAGCCACTTGGATTTAAGGAAAAAGTCTCTCCGTTAGTAAGCTTCAGTCGAAAGGTACCGCCACTCAAATGGACATCTTTAAAGCTAGCTATGTCGTCCAACCGACACGTCTCGGCTTTCTTCACACGCTTTAAATTACGAGCGAAGTATTCAACAGTAATCTGTTGCTCATCGAAACTTACTCTCACTGGGAGGCAGGTTAGCCGGGAAGTAATGTAACTAACAAAAAAATACGGAATAATCACCAGCGACAACACAAAATAAGCAGTAAAATCTACTCCAACTACCGCTTCAATATCTTCGTTATAAATCAAGGAAAGAATGATCGGAGTGATATAAAACAATAGGAATAAGGGGTAGTACCAATAACTAAAGACAAAAATTTCATACTTAGGTGCTACATTCCTTGGGGTTTCTTGAGACATGGTCTTCCTTTTCCATATAACCAATCAGTGACTATTTTATGTTTTCAAAAGACTCATAATGGCACAATTTTACGTTAAAAAATCTTAATATATACTTAAAACTGAAATGCAATATTTGACGCATACACTAGCTCGTTTGATACATGCGTATCGTCAAAATACCAAACATCTTCAAGATGAATGCTCGGAACGAAAAAAGGCCGATGATTTCTCACCGGCCTCTTCAATCTTTAGCACGTCAACTAAGACTTAATTAAACATCAGTCATTACTATGCAAACTTTCATTCAAGCCGCCCCACAAACCGGAGTCAGTAGCAACCGCTTCAACCGCACCGGACACACTATTACGGCGATACAGCAAACCAGATTTACCTGCTAATTCACGCGCAGCAACCACTTCACCTTCAGGCGTTTTAACCTTAGTACCCGCAGTGAGGTATAAACCAGACTCAATGATGCACTCATCGCCCAGCGGAATACCCAAACCAGAATTAGCACCTAACAGGCACTTCTCACCAACTGAAATAATAGTCTTACCACCACCAGACAGCGTACCCATAGTAGACGCACCACCACCGATATCAGAGTTTTTACCAACAATCACACCTGCGCTAATGCGGCCTTCAACCATTGAATCACCCAGTGTACCTGCATTGAAGTTAACAAAACCTTCGTGCATCACTGTTGTACCTGATGCCAGATGCGCACCTAAACGAACACGATCCGCATCACCGATACGCACACCTTCTGGCATGACGTAATCCGTCATACGTGGGAATTTGTCCACTGAAGTAATGGTGATGTGCTGATCTTCAGCAGCAATCAAACCACGCAACTCTTCGACAGTCGCTGGTAACACTGGTCCTGCTGAAGTCCATGCAACATTCGGCAACATACCGAACATGCCATCCAGATTGATTTCATGTGGCTTGAAGGCACACTCAGACAACAAATGAAGCCTTAGATAAACGTCTTCCGTAGATGCTGGCGCTTCTGTCACATCGATTTCAATCTCAACAAAATCGCTTTTGATTACACCCACTTTCTGCGCTAAACAGCTTCTGGCGATCTCTTTGTTAGCACGCGGAAACCACGTATCAATTGTTTTTCCACTAGCAACGTCAATATATCGATGACCAACACGCTTGATTGTCATTTGTCTTCCTTACAGTCAATGGGGTAAAAATTTGAGCTTGCGCCCAAGGTAATGGCCCGCAGTTTAAAGCCTACCCTGCAACAGATCAATATTACCCTTTAAACCACTTCAGACCTTTAGCGATAGCCAGGACAATTAGCCATATCAATATGACTGTCGTTAACAAACCAAAGATATCCACTGAGATATTCATTTATCTTTCCATTGAGTCTTACGATGTGACTTCCAGCTACGTGATCTTTCACGCATCAGATCGAAGTCATTATTATAAAGATCAGGCAATACCTTAGCCTGACGTTTACTGCGAACATTCATCTCAAAGAACTCACAATATTCCAATACTACATAATACTGTGTTGCTTCATTCTTAGTTTTTGGGAAACGGTAATATCTACCCATCTCTGATCTCCTAAACGATTAATCGTCAAGTGAAACCAAAGCCCCTCATCTGTAATAACTTTCGATAATTCATATCACCATTTCTCTCAGCTCACCAAAGTAGCAGCTCACTGTGCTATTAAATAAGCGCCTTCCGAGTCGTTTAATGAGCTTGTCCATTAAACAGGGAGGCGAAGTGTTTTCATAGCACAGTGCGCTGCGACATCACCCCTTTACACACACAACTTGTTTCAAAGTATGCACAATTTCAACCAGATCCTGCTGCGCAGCCATCACAGCCTCAATCGGCTTATAAGAAGCCGGTGTTTCATCCAACACACCGGCGTCTTTACGGCACTCAACACCCTCAATAGCCGCTAAATGCTCATCCATTGATACACGACGTTTTGCCTCAGTTCGTGACATCACACGTCCTGCACCGTGACTACAGCTGCAGAAACTTTCAGCATTACCCAGACCACGC
This sequence comes from Leucothrix pacifica, assembly GCF_003172875.1. GTDB lineage: Bacteria > Pseudomonadota > Gammaproteobacteria > Thiotrichales > Thiotrichaceae > Leucothrix > Leucothrix pacifica. The sequence goes on from NZ_QGKM01000010.1 coordinate 39,500, forward strand.
ACAATGAATGACTTCGCACCCATGCTTCCGGGGATAATCCCCATTTCACCGGCTTGCGCACTCACTGCACCTTTACGCGTTACCCAGACATCTTTATCAAAATGCTGTTCGCGGCTAATGTAATTATGGTGGCAATTCACCGCTTCAGTGCGTGCTTCAAATGGCTCATCAATGTTATTACGCAACACTTCAAGCGTACGCGCCATCATCACCTCACGATTCACCCGCGCATAATCCTGCGCCCATGACACCGCACTAATATACTCACCGAAGTGCTTACTCCCTTCCGGAATATAAGCCAGTTCCTTGTCCGGCAGATTAATAAACCAACGCTCCATATCTTTCTTGGCTTGGTTTATAAAATGCATACCGATACGGTTTCCAACACCACGCGATCCGCTATGTAACATCACCCACACCGCGTCGTTTTCATCCAAACAAAGCTCGACGAAGTGGTTTCCGCTTCCCAGCGTACCGAGCTGATTCACGTTATTTCCGTTTTTCAAAAACGCATGCTTGTCTTGTAGCGCTGAAAATCCGTCTTTCAGTGATAACCAAGCCTGCATGACATCATCAGGGATATCTCCCCAGTTTCCGGTGTCTCGGCTTTTACCTTTTGCCATGAATCCGTGCGGTACATTCGCCTCGATACCGGAACGAATCGCAGCGAGTGAATCCGGTAATTGATCGGCACGCAAGCTGGTTTTCACCGCCATCATTCCACACCCTAAATCCACACCTACCGCCGCAGGAATCACCGCACCAATCGTTGGAATCACACTACCAATAGTGGCACCACGCCCCAAATGCACATCTGGCATCGCGGCGACCCATTTGTGTATAAATGGCATGGTCGACATATTGCGAAGCTGTTGACGTGAGTTATCGTCAAACTGTACACCGCGTGTCCATGACTTTACGGGTACATTTTGAGTCTGGCTGTCGTACATCACTTCGTATGGAGTGTTCATATCAATATCCTTGCTTTTCATTATTTTCAGATATTACATTGCAGCTGCTATGCCAACTTTTATCAAAATCCCATATCATACTGATATTTATATATTTATCTGAAAACCAATAATTGCAGCACTACGTCTAATATTAATTTTTAAATATTTTTAAGGGTATTTTATATCCAAATAGATAACCCAAGAGACTCTATACTGTTTGCAACGCCCAATCCCCTCTCCAACCCTCAAAGCATCTTCTACTCCAATCAATTGCTGCGGCCTATTGCCAAATTACACACAACATCTCATCATTGAGTGCTAACCATTACCCACTTAATAAGGAAAACCATGGCGTGCTTTTTTGGATTCGGCTCACTCGTTAATACCGCAACACATCGCTACCAACCGGTGACTGCGGCCAAGGTTGATGGCTGGCGGCGTATTTGGGTGAATAATAAGTGCTATGAGCATGCGTTTTTAAGTGTCGAGCCGGATGAGTCTTCAGCAATCCAGGGCTTAATGGCGCAAGTGCCGGAAGATGATTGGCAGGAATTGGACACCCGCGAAGTGGGCTATTTAAGGCGTGTACTAACACCTCAGGAATGGATGACACAAGCACACTGCTCAGATGCTCCAGCTGCCTTGATCACAAGCGCGCCAACCAACGATACACAGATGTACGTTTTGCAGAACGGAGAATATGCTCAAGCAGCAAAGCCAATCCTATGGTCTTATCTGGAAACAGTCTTGTTTGGCTACTATCAGTGGTTTGGACCTGAGGGCGTGGACAACTTCATTCAGAGCACGGGCGCATGGACGTCGGTATTGGATGACAGATCACAGCCTATATACCCTCGTTATGTTCCGGCGGAAGGTGACGCAGCTGAAATAATCGCCCATAAAATAAGCAATCTTAGCCAGACCGTCTGACAGATGGATAATCAACACACTTAAAACTGTGGCATGATTACACTAAATAATAAGGATTGCCCCCCTCTATAAAAGCAATCAATAAACAGAGTGTAAAATAATGAATATAAATAAAATTCAGGCCAACCCTGACTGTAGTATCCTGCGTAATTATCAAGCTTTGTGTCGAGAAAGTGCTAAGAGCAATGATCAGAGTCCAACACAGCCGATTAAGATCAAAATTTTAGAAAGACTCCTTAAAAATCACCAGTGTGGGCATCCTGAGCACCACACTGCTGAAGACTGCATGAAGGATATTAGTTAATAAGTGCCGCCCATGATGATGGGCTCAGTCGTACTGCCGCTGATCAGAAATCACTAAGCCGTCATTGGCCAGACTATCAGGGCTGACAAGCTCAACCGCACCACGGATTTTACAAAGCTCACGAATACTGGCAGAAACTGACTGACGAAGATCATCTGAACCATCTGCCACTTCACAATGTAACGTCATCTGATCACTCTCATCAATCCACTCAATCACCAGTCGCGCTTTCTGAATTTCAGGATGGCGCTTCACTACCTGATCAACTTGTTCAGGGTGAATAAACATACCACGCACTTTAGCCGTTTGATCAGCGCGCCCCATCCAGCCTTTAATACGGCGGTTCGTACGGCCGCAAGGACTCTCTCCTTCCATAATCGCCGAAAGGTCGCCGGTAGCGAACCGGATCAATGGGTAATCCGGATTGAACGTTGTAATAACCACCTCACCCACTTCGCCGTCAGCCACCGGATCTCCGGTACCGGGTCGGACAATTTCAAGATGCACGCCCTCGTCCAGAATCAAACCTGAGTCCGCTGTTGATTCATAGGCAATCATGCCCAAATCCGCTGTGGCGTAGCACTGCGACGCCTGAATACCACGCTCCAAAAAGAATGCACGCGTAGACGGTGGAAATGCTTCACCCGATACCATGGCTTTCTTGATGCTACTGACATCCACACCCAACTCATCCGCTTTTTCTAAAATAATCCGCAGGAATGATGGTGTACCAATGTACGCAGTCGGCTTCAAATCATGAATGGTATGCACTTGTAACTCTGTCTGCCCGACCCCCGCCGGAATCACAGCACAGCCCAATGCATGACAACCACTATCCGCCATCGCACCCGCTGGTGTCAGGTGATAGGAAAAACAGTTATGCACCAAGTCTTCTTTACGAAAACCCGCTGCATACAAACCTCGAGCAAATCGCCAATAGTCTGCACTTAAGGTTTGTGGCTCATAAATCGGGCCAGGCGATGAGAAGATGTACTTCAACTGACCTTGACCATAGGCAGTCAAACCACCGAAGGGTCGCATCGCTGCCTGTCGTGAAATCAGTTCAGATTTGCGTGTCACAGGGTATGCGCTTAATTGTTCAGTGTTATTAAACCCGGACACATCAAAGTCTGCCAAGCTCTCTGCGTAGGCCGGTGCATTGGCTTTAGCATGGACTAGTTGGGCTTTAAGGCTGGCCAGAATCGCCGCATCACGTTCTTCACTCGTACGCTTTTCCAGCGCATCATAAAATTCAGACATAAAGTTCTGTTTCCTTAAGCCAACCAACGTTTACGACGACGATAATGCTTCACATCACGGAAGCTTTTCTTATCTCCACCACTCAATCCCAAATAAAACTCTTTTACATCCTCGTTATCAGCCAGAGAAGCAGCTTCTCCATCCATCACCACCCGGCCATTTTCTAAAATGTAGCCGTAGGTTGCATAACGTAATGCCACCGAGGCGTTTTGCTCAGCCAGTAAAAACGTCACCCCCTCTTTCTCATTCAGGGCTTTAACGATTTCAAAAATTTCTTCAACCAACTGCGGTGCCAAACCCATTGATGGCTCATCCAGCAAAATTAGTTTTGGTCTGGCCATGAGCGCACGTCCCACTGCCACCATCTGCTGCTCACCACCAGAGGTATAACCCGCCTGACTCTTGCGACGCTCCCGTAATCGTGGGAAGTAGTTGTAGACCTTTTCTAAGTCATCAGCGATGGCTTTGCGGCCGTCTTTTCGTGTGTAGGCACCGGTCAGTAGATTCTCCTCTACCGTCAAATGCTCAAAGCAATGCCGACCCTCCATGACCTGCACCACACCACGCTTAACCAGTTCAGTCGGTGACAAGTTTTCAATACGCTCACCTTCAAAGCTGATAGAGCCTTTGGTGACATCACCACGCTCCGTCTTCAAAATATTGGAGATAGACTTAATAGTCGTTGTCTTGCCTGCTCCATTTGCACCGAGCAAGGCCACTATTCCGCCTTTGGGGACATCCAGCGACACCCCTTTAAGCACCAGAATCACGTGATCGTAGATCACCTCAATATTCTTGATGCTGAGAATCGTATTATCAGTAGACATAATATTCCGTTGTTGTTGTTCGGTTGGCCCGCTGCTACATCCAGAAGCAGCTAAATTTCAACTTCGTCCTATAGTTCTGATGCTCGAGTCGCATGCGATATCGCTAAAACACCACCAAAACCCATAGCCATGAGAGGTAGTAGAGAGAGAGCGGGATTTGCGAAAAAAATGTTCCCATCGAAGATGGCATTTTTGTAGCAAATACCGCACTCTCTACGGCCCACTAAATCAAGACTTACACTCACGCTCAGTGAGTTTGTTCTCTTTGGCATATGCCGCAGAATCCTCTGCAATCAGTGGATCGATAATGTCGCGGTCAGATGCAACGAAGTCTGTAATCAGGCTCCATGTTTTGGTTTTTGCATCCCACTGCTGGATTGCTGCCAAACCTGGTCCACCGTGGTTCTCACACGTCACGTTGATTTCAGGCGCAAAGCCTTTCAGCCCTAACGCTTCCATACGCGCATTATCAACTTTGAGTGACTCCATACCGTCACGCATTTGGCCACTAGTGATTTCTTTAGTATTGAACATCTTTTGAGCATTAGCTGCTGCTTCCGCTGCCAGAACCGCTGCATACATACCGCGGTTGTACAATGCGGTTCCGATATTGCTGCCATCTCCCGCTGCTTTACCGGTATCTGCTACGTACTTTTTGATGTCATCAAAGATTGGATAGTCAGTCCCCACACCATGGAAGGTCACCGCCTTATAACCATTGGCCTTATCACCTGAAGGCAATACATCGTTCTCAGAACCTGACCACCAAATACCGATAAACTTATCCATTGGGAAACGGATGTTTCCGGCTTCTTTGATCGCCACCTGATTCATGACTCCCCAACCGTACATAAGCACGTAATCAGGACGCTCACGACGGATCTGCAACCACTGTGATTTCTGCTCCTGACCAGGGTGATCGACAGGCAATAAGGTCAGCTTAAACCCATCTCTTTTAGCCAGCTCTTCAAGGGTACGAATCGGCTCTTTACCATAGGCAGAGTTGTGATAAACCAAGGCAATGTTCTTACCTTTGAGATCGCCTTTTTCCATATCTGACACGTGCTTCATAATGACAGACGCAGCATCCCAGTAGGTACCAGGGTAGTTAAAGACGTGACTAAACACCTTACCGTTAGCGGCTGAAGTACGTCCGTAACCCATAGTGTGCATTGGGATATCATCAGCCGTTACTTTAGGAATCAGCTGATAAGTAATACCGGTTGAAAGCGGCTGGTATACCAAAGCGCCCTGGCCTTTAGTCGACTCGTAGCACTCAACACCTTTCTGTGTGTTGTACGCGGTCTCACACTCCGGCGTGACTGCTTTGACACCACCGATACCGCCATCACGCTCATTAAGCAATGTGAAGTAGTCAGCATAGCCATCGGCGAACTCAGTTCCATTCGGGCCATAAGGGCCGGTACGATAGCTCAACATTGGGAATGTCAGGTCTGCCATCGCTGGCACAGCTGTCGCCATGATCGTTGCAGCAACCACTGCTGCACTGATTGATTTCAATTTAACTTTCATTTGTACTTCCTCCAAATAAAACATTTACGCCAATAATCCGACGTTATTTCTAATGCAGCGGGTAATCATTTAGCAGAATAAGCGCCTTCCGACTCGTTTAATGATTCACCATTAAACACAGGCGGCGAAGCGTCTATGCTAAATGATTGCCTGCGACACAAATACACCTGACCGGGTTAATGCGGGAATGGCCAGAGACGTAACTTTTCCTTAGTCATGCGCCACAGCTGAGCAAGCCCGTGTGGCTCTACAATTAAGAAGAACATAATCAACGCACCAATAAACAGAAGTTCAAGGTGTGCCGCCAAGTCAGCAGGCCAACCGAAGCCACCCACCATGATGTTCTTCATTAATACTGGTACTAACACTAAGAATGCCGCACCTAAAAAGCTGCCTAAGATACTGCCGAGTCCACCGACAATTACCATAAACAACACTAAGAAAGACTTATCGATACCAAACGCTTCGGTTGGCTCAGCTGAGCCTAAGTAAACACCAAAAAGCATGGCACCAGACATACCGATATAGAAGGAGCTGACAGCAAATGCAGACAACTTCGCTTGAAGTGGCGGTACACCAATAATTTCTGCAGCGATATCCATATCACGTATCGCCATCCACGAGCGACCAATACGGCCTCGCGTCAGGTTGCGCGCGATAAAAGCAAAAATAGTTACCAAGGTCAGGCAGAATAAATAAGTTGCCCAAGGTGGTGCTGATGCGCCAGTGATGGGTACACCAAACATCAGTCGTTCAGGCGAAGTGATCATTCCTGACGCTGAGTTGTTGTAGAACCATGGAATCTTATTAAACATCCAAACCAGAAAGAACTGAGCGGCCAGTGTTGCCACTGCTAAATAGAATCCCTTGATTCGTAAACTGGGCAAACCAAAAGCGATCCCTACTACCGCCGTAATCAGGCCTGCCAGTATTACAATAATGAATATATTTAGTCCCGGAAAGGCCACCATCAGCTTGTAACAAGCGTAAGCACCCACTGCCATGAAACCGCCCGTTCCGAGGCTTACCTGACCACAATAACCGGTCAGTATATTTAAGCCTAACGCTGCCATTGACCAAACCAGAAACGGTAGTAACACCGACTTTTCCCAGTAGTCATTGATAAAGAACGGTACCACTAAGAATGCAATCGCCAATACACCCCACACCCAATAGCGGTCTAGTTTGATTGGGAAAGACTGCTGATCCTTTGCGTAAGAGGTTTTAAAATCACCTGCTTCTCTATAAAACATCTGTTAAACCCTCTCGATTATCTTTTCGCCAAACAAACCCTGAGGCCGGAACATCAGGAAGGCCAACGCCAACACATAAGCAAACCAGTTTTCAGTCGCGCCACCAATCATCGAACCGATGGAGTATTCAAATAACTTCTCACCAACACCGATAATCAAGCCGCCGATAATCGCGCCGGGAATCGAGGTAAATCCACCCAAAATCAATACCGGTAATGCTTTCAGTGCGATCAATGATAAGGAGAACTGAACCCCTGATTTTGATCCCCACATAATACCGGCAACCAGTGCCACAAAGCCTGCCAGCGACCACACGATAATCCAGATACTGCGCAGTGAGATACCGACAGTTAATGCTGCCTGATGATCATCCGCTACCGCACGCAGTGCGCGGCCAGTCTTGGTGTATTGTGAAAACAAGGTCAGCGCGATAACCAATAAAATGGCAATACCTGCTGCCCACACATCCAACACATCAATGTACATGCCGTAGTATTCGGTGCCTTCTGCTGCCCAACCTCGGGTGAAGTCTTCTAGCCAGAAGGACCCGCCTGAAGGTAAACCAACATCCATGGTTTTAATATCTGCTCCCCACATCAGGTCTCCAAACCCTTCCATGAAGTAGGCTAAACCAATCGTGGTCATAAACAGAATAATCGGTGCTTGGTTGACCATGTGTTTGAGAACAATTTTCTCCAGCAGCCAAGCGAATAAAATCATCACCAGCATCGTCAAAATAATGGCGAGGAAGGTATTCATCCCATCCCCCCAGTGATGCAATTTTGTGCCGAAAATGGCATTAATCAGGTGTGCAAAAGGAATTTGACCGGTTTGAAATCCAACCAATGTCAGTGCGGCAAACAGTGCCATGACACCCTGTGCGTAGTTAAAAATACCGGAAGCTTTATAAATCAGTACAAAACCGAGCGCGACCAGGGCATACATCACCCCCGCCATCAGGCCATTTAAGATGACCTCCAGCGCATTGAGAATTACCGGACTCATTGCTGACCTCCCTGACTGAAGTGTGGATTATTAATCATGGCATCACTAAGGAAGCGACCCGCCATTCGCGTGAAACAGTTATTACGCATCTTAGTCATGACTCACTCCCAAATAAGCATCGATTACCGCTTGGTCATTGCGCACAATATCGGGCGTACCATCCGCAAGCTTGCAACCGTAGTCCAGCACAACGACCCTGTCTGACAAATCCATTACCACACCGATATCATGCTCAATCAGTGTGATAGTAGTTCCGAACTCATCATTCACATCCAGAATAAAGCGGCTCATGTCCTCCTTTTCTTCCATGTTCATCCCTGCCATCGGCTCATCCAGCAGCAGCAGTTTTGCTTCAGCGGCCAGTGCCCGACCCAGCTCCACACGCTTTTGCATACCATATGGCAAGCGACCAACGGGTGTTTTGCGGATCGCCTGAATACCCAGGAAGTCGATAATGTGCTCAACACGCTCACGGTGTTCGATTTCTTCACGCTCTGCCGGCCCTTTCCAAATCGCCTGCCAAAACATATTAGTCTTCATTTGTGTGATGCGGCCTGTCATTAGGTTGTCGAGTGTCGACATTCCCTTAAACAGTGCAATGTTCTGGAAGGTTCGGGCGACACCCTGACGTGCTACCTGATACGGTTTTAACGCTCCACGCTTTTCCCCACGGAACCACACCTCACCTTCCTGGGGATGATAAAAGCCACTGATCACATTCAACATGGAGCTTTTACCCGCACCGTTCGGGCCGATAATGGCTCTGACCTCACCTTCCTTAATATCAAAACTAATATCAGTTAGCGCTTTAACACCACCAAATGACAGTGAAATGTTTTTAACTTCCAGTAAAGTATCGCCAATTCTGCTTGCTTCACTCATCAGCTGGCCTCCTTTACATTCGGCTCAAAGGTTTTTGCATCACTAATTTTGAGTGTCGCTTCGATGGAGCCTTTACGACCGTCTTCAAAGGCCACTTCGGTATTGATGTAACAATCCTTGGCACCGTTATACAACGCATCAATCAAGACTTCGTACTTCTCATTCACAATCCGGCGACGAACCTTACCGGTACGGGTCAATTCGCCATCATCCGGGTCGAGTTCTTTATGCAGAATCAAGAAGCGATGTATTTGTGATTTAGACATCAGGCTGTCAGTCGATAAGTCTTTATTCACCTCATCAATACTCTCCAGCATCATCTGGTAAACATGTTCATTCCCCGCTAATTCCTGATAACTGGCATATGGCACATTATTGCGCTCCGCCCAATTACCGACGGCTTCAAGGTCAATATTAATGAATGCAGTGCAGTAGTCTTTACCGTCGCCCAGCGCCACCACCTCTTTAATGTGTGGGAAGAACTTCAGTTTGTTCTCAATGTACTTCGGTGCAAACATACTGCCATCACTGAACTTACCAACGTCCTTCGCTCGATCAATGATTTTCAGGTGACCGTTATCAGCGAAATAACCCGCATCACCGGTATACACAAAACCTTCTTCATCTTTCGTTTCGTTGGTGGATGCTTCATTTTTATAATAGCTGTGGAAAACGCCGGGGCTGCGGTACATCACCTCACCGTTATCATTTACCTTAACCTCAACGCCCGGTGCCGGAATACCCACGGTATCCGCGTAGATTTCACCGTCTGGTTGCATGGTGATAAACACAGCCGCTTCGGTTTGGCCGTAGAGTTGTTTGATATTGATACCCAGTGAACGGAAGAAGTCGAAAATCTCCGGGCCAATTGCCTCTCCCGCGGTATAAGCCAGTCGAATCCGGCTAAAGCCCATTGTATTTTTGAGTGGCGCATAGACCAGAATATTTCCCAGCCAGTACAAGAAGCGCTCTTTGCCGGAGACCTCTTTGCCATCCAACATGGCCACACCAGTCTTTTTTGCGACTTTCATAAAGTAGTTAAACATCTTCTGCTTAAGCTTTCCGGCATCCAACATCCGGATAGTCACTGTGGTTAAGATGCCTTCAAACACACGCGGTGGTGCAAAATAATAAGTCGGACCGATTTCCCGCAAATCGGTCGCGACGGTTGCCTCGCTTTCCGGACAGTTCACACAGAACCCAGTCACATAAGCTTGGGCATAGGAGAAAATATGATCACCAACCCAAGCCATCGGAAGATAAGAAACGATTTCTTCATCCTTGCTTAGATTGTCGAATTTAACACTGTTTTGAGCCGTAATAATGATATTATCGTTGGTCATCACCACGCCTTTCGGCTTGCCGGTGGTGCCAGAGGTGTAGAGGAAGATACCGATATCTTCGCCCTTACCCTTGTTGATTTCCTGCATCAGATAGTCAGGATTTTCTTTCGCGAATTCACGACCCAGTTGTTGGAGCTTTTCAAAATCGTGGAGATGTCCTTCTTCGTAGTCACGCATGCCGCGGGGGTCGTCGTAAATGACGTGTTGCATGGCTGGACAGGATTCGTGGATCTCTAACATCTTATCCACTTGTTCCTGATCTTCCGCTAGCACAAAGCTAACTTCAGAATGCTCAAGCACGTATTGCATTTCGTCTGCGACAGAGTCTTGATAGACCGGAACAGGTATGCCACCTAAACATTGTGCTGCACACATTCCCCAGTATAAACGGGGACGGTTACGGCCAACGATGGCCATTTTATCACCACGCTTGAAACCTAATGCGGCCATGCCATTGGCAAGGGTGAAAATTTCATCTCGCATCTGTGACCAGGTCCAGGATTGCCAGATGCCAAAGTCCTTCTCTCGAATAGCGGCTTTGTGCTTGAAGCGCTCCGCATTCTTAATCAGTAACTTAGGGAACGTATCGGTTTGGTTTGCCACTAAACTCCGCCTCTAAGATTAATTTCCTCTGAACGCTATCTTAAACGTAACGGCGCCTGGCTGTCCAAGAAGTATGGCAGTTTATTTGTAAAGGCTCGGTAAAAGTTATGATATCTATCTGATTAATAGCCTTTCCAAGCCGATGGAAAGCAGTTTAAGCAACTGAAAATATTAGTGATAGTGATCATTAGACTGATCTGAAGTGTTTGACTAACGGTTACGTTTGGCCGCCTTCCCCCGACGTCGTCCACGCTTTTTAGAGCGAGGCCGCTTAGTTGACTTAGAATCATCAGGTTCAAAATTGCCGTACTCTTCATCGGGCGATGGATAAATCAATGCCTGCACACTCGGCTCAAATCCCGGAATCACTTCGCGCTCAAACTTATGATCAATAAGGCGCTCAATGGCTTGCAACTGCTTATATTCATCCTCACTAAACAGCGACACTGCTAAGCCCGACATCCCCGCCCTACCCGTGCGCCCAATACGATGAACATAGTCCTCAGGCACAAATGGCAAATCAAAATTAACCACGTAAGGCAATTCATTCACATCAATACCTCGCGACGCAATATCGGTCGCGACCAAGGCTACAATGTTACCCGCCTTGAAGTCTGCCAGAGCGTGTGTACGGGCATGTTGAGTGCGGTTAGCATGAATTGATTCCGCAGCAATGCCGGCATTTTTTAACTCAAGCACCAAGCTATCTGCACCGCGTTTAGTTCGGCTAAACACCAACACCTGATGCCAGTTATGTTGCTGAATCAGATGAATCAGTGCTTCAGACTTACGCGCTTTATCCAGTGGGTGTATTTTCTGCTCGATCTGATCTACCGTGCTATTAGCTGTTGTCACTTCGATATATTGCGGGTCATTCAACATGCCATCGACCAGTGACTTAATCCCTTTTGACAGGGTTGCAGAGAACATCAGTGTCTGACGCTTCAGTGGCAATAAGCTTTGGATATGACGAATATCATCGATGAAGCCCAGCTCCAACATGCGATCAGCTTCATCCAGTACCAAAATCTCGAGATGATCAAAATTAACCGCCTGCTGACGATAAAGATCCAGCAAACGACCGGGAGTTGCCACCAGCACATCAACACCTTGCTGTAGCTCAGTGACTTGTGACTCGATTCTGACACCACCGTAGACCGCTGAACAGCGAAGCGGGAGATGAGCACTGTAGTTAACCACGCTTTGCGCTACTTGAGCGGCTAACTCACGAGTTGGTATTAGGATTAAGGCACGAAGTTGATGAGCCTTCGCGTCAGCCTCAACCGACAAGCGCTGCAGGACAGGCAGCGTAAAACCTGCCGTCTTACCAGTCCCGGTTTGCGCTACAGCCATCAAATCACGTTGATTCAGAACTGCCGGAATGGCCTGCAACTGTATTTCCGATGGCTCGGTATATCCCTGTTCAGTAATGGCTTTTTGCAGCCCGTCACACAGGCCTAAAGCATCAAATGACATCGCCCAGGCTCTTATTTGTAATACGCTTCAACCGTACCTTTCATTGTCATTAATAGCGGCTGACCTCTTCGGTCTAGCGCGGTTAGTGAGGCAACTTTGACCCAGCCTTCACTAATGCAGTACTCCTCAACATCCGTACGTTCCTTACCATTGAGTCTGATACCAATTTCATGCTCAAAAATAGCCTTATCATGATGAGGACTACGTGGATTACCCGATAGACGATCCGGCAAGGCTGGTTGAGATTTTGCATCACTCATGGATGGATACCTTCATTTTATAAATAATCCGGCTATTGTAGAGGATTAAATCTCGTTACGCATTCATGAGAACGATTTCTTATGGGCATAAAAAACGGAGCGGTTGATCACACGCTCCGTTGTTTTTATCAGCAATATGCCCTACCAATCCATCCATCAGGCATTGGCAGCTGTCTCATCATTAAGTGCATCAATCATTGCTTCAGTAATCAGACAAATACCGCCCTCAGTGCGTCTGAATCGCTTCGCATCGAGCTCTGGATCTTCACCAACCACCAAGCCATCAGGAATGACGACATCACGATCGATAACCACATTGGTCAAACGAGCGTGACGACCGATGACAACATAAGGCATGGCCACGACACCTTTAAGCGTTGAATAAGAATGCGCTCTGACACCGGTAAACAATAAACAACGCTCCAACTGTGCACCAGAAATGATACAGCCACCCGATACCATCGAAGAAACCGCATTACCACGGCGCCCTTCTTCATTATGGATAAATTTGGCGGGAGGCGTTAACTCTGAATACGTCCAGATCGGCCACTCATTATCATAAATATCCAACTCCGGAACGAAGTCTGTTAGGTCGATATTCGCCTGCCAGAAAGCATCCACCGTTCCCACATCACGCCAGTATGGTTTTGGTTCTGAAGAACTGCGTACACATGAGCGACTGAAGGGATGAGCCACTACTTTACCGTTTGCAACCAGTTCAGGAATCAAATCATGACCAAAATCATTGGTAGAATCTGGATTTGCATTATCTTTTCTCAATAAATCGTATAAGAAGTTTGCTTCAAATACGTAGATACCCATGCTTGCTAATGCAAGATCAGGATGTCCCGGCATTGCAGGAGGATCAGCCGGCTTTTCGATGAACTCTAAAACATTATCATCGTCATCCACATGCATAACACCAAAGCCACTGGCCTCAGCACGCGGCACTTCGATACAACCGACCGTCACATCCGCACCGCTTTGAACATGTTGTTGGATCATTAAAGAGTAATCCTGCTTATAGATATGGTCACCTGCCAGAATCAACACGTACTTCACATTATACGCTTCGATAATGTCGATATTTTGCGTCACTGCATCGGCAGTCCCCTTATACCAATTGGTATCACCCATGCGTTGTGAGGCGGGCAATATATCAAGCGATTCATTACGCTCCGCACGGAAGAAGCTCCAACCACGTTGTAAGTGGCGAATCAAACTATGCGCTTTATATTGCGTGGCAACACCAATGCGTTTGATGCCTGAGTTCACCGAATTAGATAATGCGAAATCGATGATTCGAGTTTTACCACCGAAATATACAGCTGGTTTTACCCGTTTTTCTGTCAGCTCTTGAAGCCTACTTCCTCGTCCACCGGCTAAAACAAAAGCCATGGTTTGCTGTGCCAGTCTTTGAGACTCATTGCTCATAATCCCTCTCCTCTGCTAGACCTACAAGATAGAATGAAAGTGATTGCATGTTGTGGGGGGAAATCAAATCACTTTCAGACTCAGTATACCCCGCTTTAGTGCTGATAGGTAAACTATACAAACCTCATAGTTGTACTTAATTTCAGGCTGAAAGCCTTCTCCATGGTTATTAGTGAGCACTGCACCATTCAATTTTGTAAACCATCAGTAAAAAACTACAAATACCCCATTAAAACAGCGATACTCAGAATCATGAACAAGACAAGCACGCTCGAACAGCGCAGTGCCTGGACTCTCGATGCCCTTGATTATCTGGATCAGGGAATCTCAGTATTTGATCAGGATTTACGACTGATCGCCTGCAACAAACGCATGACTGAACTACTCGAAATTCCGGAGGAGCTGGCACTCATCAATCAACACATCAGTGAATTCTTTCGCTTCAATGCCCTGCGCGGGGAATATGGTGAGGGAGATATTGATGAGTTGGTTACTGAGCGTGTGAAACTGGCTGAAAGCTTTGAGCCGCATGTATTTGATCGCATTCGTCCGGATGGCACCATCATTGAAGTGCGTGGCAACCCCATGGAACATAACGGTGGATTTGTAACCACTTACACCGATGTCACCGAAGTTCGCCAATCTGAAGCGCGTCTTGAAAAACGTGTTATTAAACGAACAGAAGCATACCGCCGTGAGAGCGAAGCGCATCGCGAAACGGCAGAAGCTTTGCACAAAAGTGAGTCATGGATTCGTCAGATTGCCGATGCAGTCCCGGCACTCATTGCTTATGTCGACAAAGATAACTGCTATCAGTTTATCAACAATATGCATCAGGAATGGTTCGGACTAGACCGCGAACAATTAATTGGTTGCTCTATTTTCAGCCTGGTTGAGGATCGTAATAAGGAACAGTTTGAGAAAGATATTGCTTCTGTTGCATCGGGCAAAGAAGTCTCCAGTGAGTATATGATTCGCCGTAAAGGCCGTAAGCCCCTGGATGTATCGATCACTTTCATTCCCCACTTTGACAGCGATGAAAAAGTCTTGGGTTACTTCTTCTTAGGGCAAGACCTATCGGAGTATAAACAAACTGAGCGGGAGTTAATTGAGTCCCAAAAAATGCAGGCACTGGGCCGCTTAACCGGTGGTATTGCCCACGACTTTAATAATCTACTGACGATTATCCTTGGCAACTTAAACTTCATTGAAGATGACACCATCGACAACGAGGAAATGCGCGAGGTCATCCATGCCTGCCAACAAGCGGCTAAACGTGGGGGTGAGCTGATTCAGAGGCTACTCACTTTCTCACGCCGTCAGGCACTCAAGCCAGAGTCAACTGATATCAATGCACTCGTTGAGGACTTCAGTATTTTATTACAGCGTACGCTGGGCGAGACTGTACAAGTACAACGACGCCTTGGATTGGGTTTAGCACAAACACTCGTTGATAAAAACCAACTTGAAACCTGCTTACTTAACCTGACTCTGAATGCCAGGGACGCGATGCCAAAAGGCGGTAAACTGACCATTCGCACACAAACTTACAAGAAGCCTCAGCATCACGATACTTTTACCGACCTCCCCGCTGGCGATTACATCATGCTCAGCGTGCGGGACGAAGGCGATGGTATGTCAGCAGAAACCATTAGCCGTGCCTTTGAGCCGTTTTACACCACCAAGCCTTCTGGTGTGGGAACCGGACTTGGTTTAAGTATGGTCTATGGTTTTGTTAAACAATCCGGTGGTGGCATCGACATCAAGTCAAAAATGGGTGAAGGCACAACGATTCGCATCATCTTCCCCATCGACAAACAATCCGCTGTTAACGCAGAAGAGCAGCTACCTAAATTATCCGATGAGCAACAGAATGCACGCATTCTTCTGGTTGAGGATGATGAAGGGGTACGTCAGTTTGTTCACCGTACTCTAAATAAGATGGGTTATACCGTCGATATTGCTGAGAATGGTGACTTTGCACTGGATCAACTCTCACAAAACCCGGAATATGATCTGGTACTCACAGACATCGTTATGCCAGGCTCCGTGAGTGGCCTGGACCTGTATGACATGGTTCCACAGGATTATCCAAAGACCAAAGTACTGTGCATGACAGGTTACAGCGAGCAGTTGGAATCCTCATTAAATGAAGACCACTTGCTGCGTAAACCGTTTCAGCGCGCATCACTTGCAGACAAATTACAGAGTTTATTGAATGACCATCATGCCTGACACACTCAATCACATCTTAATCGTGGATGATGAGCTGGCTATCCAATCGCTTATCAAACGCTACTTCCAAAAGCACGGCGCCATTGTGCACTGCGCTGGCTCGGGTGACGAAATGAATGAAGTACTCAAGCTTCAATCTGTGGATTTGGTCATTCTCGATGTTAATTTACCGGGCAAAGACGGCTTTACATTGCTGGATGAAATCAAACGGGATCATGACTCCGGCGTGATTATGCTGACTTCACAAAATGAGTTAAACGACAGGCTAACCGGGCTTAATGGTGGTGCTGATGATTTCGTTCCTAAGCCATTTGAAATGAGCGAATTACTGGCTCGCTCAAATGCAGTGTTACGCCGTCTGGGGCGTCTTAAACAGGCTCCGAAGCCTGATACCTGCAGTTACCATTTCTCCGGCTATCAACTGGATAGCAAAGTACGTGAGTTACTCAATGAGAATGGTGAGAAAATTGAAATATCACCGGCTGAAATGGACCTGCTGATCATCTTTGTTAAACACCCGCAAACCGTGCTAAGTCGTGATTATTTGCTACAACAAACCCGAGGCCGTGATGCCGGTCCTTTCGACCGAACCATTGATGTCCGGGTTGGCCAATTACGCAAGAAAATACTGACACCGCCTGATCAGGAACCACTTTTTAAAACCATTCGTGGGGGTGGCTATATGCTGACCCACACGGTTAACCGCATTCCGTGTAATACGTAGAGAGATTTTATGATTGCCTACCCTACCCTAAATTTTGACCTCGGCGAAACCGCTGATATGTTGCGTGACGCAGTCTACCAGTTTTCGAATGAACACATCGCGCCACGAGCTGCAGAGATTGACGCCACCAATGAATTCCCTAATGAGCTTTGGCCAAAGTTCGGTGAAATGGGACTGCTCGGGATTACCGTACCGGAAGAATATGGTGGTGCCGACATGGGCTACCTCGCGCACATGGTGGCGATGGAAGAAATCAGCCGGGCCTCTGCCTCAGTAGGCTTGAGTTATGGCGCACACTCCAATCTGTGCGTGAATCAAATCAACCGTAACGGGACTGAAGCCCAGAAGCAACAGTATTTACCCAAGCTGATTAGCGGTGAGTTTATTGGCGCGCTGGCCATGTCTGAGCCGAATGCCGGTTCTGATGTTGTCAGTATGCAAATGAAGGCTGAGAAAAAAGGCGATCGCTACATCTTAAATGGTACCAAAATGTGGATCACCAACGGGCCGGATGCTGATCTGATTGTGGTGTATGCCAAGACTGAACCAGACGCAGGCCCCAAGGGTATTACTGCCTTTTTGGTTGGGCGGGAGTTTGGATTCAGAACGGCGCAGAAGCTGGATAAATTAGGCATGCGCGGCTCCAACACTGGCGAACTGGTATTTGAGAATGTGGAAGTACCGGAAGAGAATATCCTTGGTGAGTTAAACAAAGGCGTCAACGTTCTAATGAGTGGACTGGACTACGAACGCGCGGTTCTATCCGCTGGCCCTACCGGCATTATGCAGGCCTGTATGGACGTGGTTGTGCCTTATATTCATGATCGTAAACAATTTGGTCGTGCCATCGGTGAATTTGAGCTTATGCAAGGAAAAATGGCGGATATGTACACCACCATGAACGCGACCAAAGCCTATGTGTATGCCGTGGGTAAAGCCTGCGATCGTGGTGAAACCTCTCGTAAGGATGCTGCCGGTGCGATTCTGTATGCGGCTGAAAAAGCTACCTGGATGACACTGGAAGCCATACAAACACTGGGCGGCAATGGTTACACCAATGAATATCCCACCGGACGCTTATTGCGGGATGCCAAGCTCTATGAAATTGGTGCGGGAACCTCTGAGATTCGCCGTATGTTAATTGGCCGCGAGCTATTCAACGAAACCGCATAAACCACGAAGGAAACAGATATGAATAATGATCCTATTGTCATCACCGGCATTGCACGTACCGCCATGGGTGGATTTCAAGGTTCGCTGTCAGGCCTTACCGCTGCAGACTTGGGCGCAGCTGCCATTAAAGCGGCAGTGGAGCGTTCAGGGATTGCCGCGGATGATGTGCAGGAAGTCATTATGGGTTGCGTGCTACCGGCCGGACAAGGTCAGGCACCTGCCAGACAAGCCAGTCTGGGCGCAGACCTTCCGCTTACTGCGGGTTGTACCACGGTTAATAAGATGTGCGGCTCGGGCATGAAAGCCACCATGTTGGCGCATGATTTATTGTTGGCAGGCACGAATCAAGTCATGGTTGCAGGTGGTATGGAGAGTATGAGTAACGCGCCGTACTTACTGCCAAAAGTACGTGATGGTTTACGCATGGGCCACTCAAATGTTCAGGACCATATGTTTTTGGATGGTCTGGAAGATGCTTATGAGAAAGGCAAACTGATGGGCAGCTTTGCGGAGATGTGTGCAGACAAATATGCCTTCACTCGCGAATCACAAGATGAGTTTGCAATTACCTCTCTGCAGCGAGCGCAACAAGCCACCACGGAGGGGGCGTTCAACGCTGAGATCACTCCCGTGACAATTAAGACCCGCAAAGGTGAAACCGTCGTAGACTCTGACGAGCAGCCTTTCAACGCCAATATTGAAAAAATCCCAACGCTACGTCCAGCATTTCGCAAAGACGGCACCGTAACAGCAGCTAACGCCAGTTCTATTTCAGATGGAGCCGCTGCACTTACGCTAATGCGTCGTAGCGAAGCCAAAAAACGTGGTTTGAAGCCCATCGCAGTTATTCATGGTCATAGCACCTTTGCACAAGAGCCAGCCTGGTTTTCCACTGCACCGGTTGATGCGATGAAGGACTTGTTGGCAAAACTGGAGTGGTCTGCTGACGACGTTGATTTGTTTGAAATCAATGAAGCATTCGCCGTGGTCACCATGGCTGCTATGCACGAGCTGGAGCTAGCGCATGACAAAGTCAATGTGAATGGCGGAGCCTGTGCATTAGGTCACCCAATCGGAGCTTCCGGTGCGCGTATCTTAGTCACGCTGATTTCAGCCTTACAACATCGCGGCCTCAAAACAGGCATGGCGTCCTTATGCATTGGTGGCGGTGAAGCAACCGCAATGGCGGTCGAGCTGCTCTAAAACAGAGTCGTTAAGAAGGTGGCGCTACAGTTGTCGCTAAGAGAGAATTTGGAGAGAAAGAATGATTCTTAATAAAGAGCAAATCATGATCCGTGATATGGCTCGTGATTTTGCACAGGAAAGGCTCGCCCCCAAAGCTGCTGACTGGGATAAACATAAAACCTTCCCTGCTGAAGAGCTTAGAGAAATGGGCGGGCTAGGCCTGTTTGGAATGACCATGCCCGAGCAATGGGGCGGCGCTGAGGTTGACTACGTGTCGTTCGCATTAGCGATTGAAGAAATAGCTGCCGGTGATGGAGCTTGCTCAACCATATTAAGCGTAAACAACTCTGTTGTGTGTGGGCCATTACTAAAATATGGCAGCGACTTCCTGAAACAGACTTATCTGAAACCATTGGCATCAGGTGAGATGTTAGGTTGCTTCTGCCTCACAGAACCACAGGCTGGTTCTGATGCCTCTGCCCTGCGCACCCGTGCAGTAAAAGAAGGTGATAGCTATGTCTTAAATGGCGCTAAGCAATTCATTACCAGCGGTCAGAATGCTCAGGTCGCTATTGTGTTTGCAGTGACTGACCCCGAAGCTGGCAAGCGAGGCATTAGTGCATTTGTCGTTCCCACGGACAATCCCGGTTATCAGGTAGCTGGCGTCGAAGACAAAATGGGACAACAAGCCTCAGACACAGCCTCCATCGTTTTTGAAAACTGCAAAATTCCGGCAGATCACCTGATTGGTCAGGAAGGCGAAGGCTATAAAATCGCTTTGAGTAATCTGGAAAGTGGTCGTATTGGTATCGCCGCACAATGTGTCGGTATGGCGCGTGCGGCTTACGATGCAGCCTTGAGTTACGCCAGGGAACGTCAAAGCTTCGGCAAACCGATTGCTGAGCATCAGGCAGTGAGCTTTCGCTTGGCTGATATGGCAACACAGCTGGAGGCAGCCCGACTCATGGTGCTACATGCTGCTGAATTACAAGATGCCGGTCTCCCCTCGTTAAAAGAAGCTTGCATGGCCAAGCTGTTCGCCTCAGAAGCTGCTGAAAAAATTTGCTCTGAAGCGATACAGATTCACGGTGGCTATGGCTATTTAAAAGATTTCCCTGTTGAGCGGATTTTCCGTGATGTGCGTGTCGCACAAATTTATGAGGGAACCAGCGATATACAAAAACTGGTTATTGCACGGCAAATTAGTGCTGAGTAATGGCGAGTAAAGAAAGCAGCACAGGAGGTTGCAACACCGAATGAGTGTGATTAAAAGTAACGTTAACACCCGCTCAGAAGCATTTCTGACCAACCAAAAAGCCATGCAAGCAGTGGTGGCTGATCTTCGTGAGAAGGTCTCAGAAATATCGCTCGGTGGAACCGAACGTGCCAGAGAAAAGCATCTTAGCCGTGGTAAATTACTGGTGCGTGAGCGCATTCGTTTGCTGTTAGATGAGGCCACACCTTTTCTCGAGATATCGCAGTTTGCCGGTTATGAAATGTATGGTGATGACAAAGTACCTGCCGGCGGTGTCGTCGCAGGTATTGGTCGCGTGAGTGGCCAGGAGTGCATGATTGTTGCCAATGATGCGACGGTTAAAGGTGGCACCTATTACCCGATCACAGTGAAGAAACATTTACGGGCACAAGCGATTGCACTGGAAAACAATCTACCTTGCATTTATTTGGTGGACTCGGGTGGTGCGCACCTACCCAGTCAATACGATGTCTTTCCTGACCGCGAACACTTCGGGCGTATTTTTTATAATCAAGCGACGATGTCAGCCAAAGGCATCCCACAAATTGCAGTGGTAATGGGCTCTTGTACCGCGGGTGGCGCATACGTGCCTGCGATGTCTGATCAAAGCATTATCGTGAAGGAGCAAGGTACGATCTTCTTGGGTGGCCCACCGTTAGTGAAAGCTGCTACAGGGGAGGTAGTCACCGCCGAAGAGCTTGGTGGTGCCGATGTACACTCACGTATATCGGGGGTGACCGACCACTATGCCAATGATGATGCACATGCCTTAGGTATGGCGCGTGAAGTAGTTGGAACGTTGAACCGCCTGAAATCACCCAATATCGCGATGCAAAAGCCCATCGAGCCACGCTATCCGGCGGAAGACTTATATGGCATCGTACCGAATGATTTGCGCAAACCGTTTGATATTCGCGAAGTTATCGCCCGTGTCGTCGATGATAGTGAATTCAGTGAGTTTAAGAAGCTATACGGCACAACGTTGATTTGTGGCTTTGCCCATATTCACGGTTATCCGGTTGGCATAGTGGCGAACAATGGAATCTTATTCTCAGAAGCCGCTTTAAAAGGCGCACACTTTGTCGAGCTGTGTGCGCAACGCGGCATTCCACTGGTATTCCTACAAAACATCACCGGCTTTATGGTCGGTAAAAAGTATGAAGAAGGCGGTATCGCCAAAGATGGCGCAAAGATGGTAACAGCAGTAGCTTGCGCTAATGTGCCTAAATTCACCGTGGTGGTGGGCGGAAGCTTTGGTGCTGGCAACTACGCGATGTGTGGCCGTGCTTATGGAGGTCGATTCTTATGGATGTGGCCAAATGCCCGTATCTCCGTGATGGGTGGCGAGCAAGCTGCCAGTGTGTTGGCGCAGGTGAAACGCGACTCAATGGAAGGCCGCGGCCAGCAGTGGTCTGAAGATGAAGAAGCAGCCTTTATGGCGCCGGTGCGAAAGCAATACGAGGAAGAAGGTCACCCCTACTTTGCCAGCGCACGACTGTGGGATGACGGCATCATCGACCCGGCTGATACGCGAACAGTATTAGGCCTGGCAATCTCCGCCTCACTTAATAAACCGATTGAAAAGACCGAATTCGGCATATTCAGGATGTGATCATGAGCGATACGTTGATATTAGAAACAGACTCCCAAGGCATTGCCCGCCTGACCATTAACCGCCCTGATGTGCATAATGCATTTGATGATGTGTTGATCGCAGAACTAACACAGACGTTTAAGGAGATTGACCAGAATCCACAGATCCGTGTGTTGATTCTGCAATCCGAAGGGAAAAACTTTTCTGCCGGGGCTGACCTTCGCTGGATGCGTCGCATGGCAGGCTATTCCACCGAAGAGAATAAAGCAGACTCGTTGAAACTGGCAGCGCTAATGCACACCATGAACATTCTCAGCAAACCGACAATTGTGCGTATACAAGGTGCGGCATTTGGTGGTGGTGTTGGCTTGGTTTCATGCTGTGATATTGCAGTTGCCAGCGATAAATCATTGTTTAGTTTGTCAGAAGTGAGACTTGGCTTAATCCCGGCCGCGATCTCTCCTTATGTCGTAGCAGCCATTGGTGAGCGTGCGGCTCGCCGTTATTTCCTGAGTGCTGAACGCTTTAATGCCGCTGAAGCATTGAGACTGAATTTGGTGCATGAAGTTGTGCCTGAAGATGAGTTAGATGCAACCATTGATACTATCTGCGGGCACTTAATCTCAGGCGGCCCTTCTGCCATCAGTGCTGCTAAAGATCTGATATTTGCGGTTGCTAAGGCTCCGGTGACCGATGCATTGATCGACGATACCGCAGAGCGAATCACCAAAGCGCGTGCCTCAGATGAAGGCAAAGAAGGACTGAATGCATTCCTTGAAAAGCGCAAACCTAACTGGATAGGCACTCGTGATGTTTGACAAAATACTGATTGCCAACCGTGGTGAGATTGCTTGCAGAGTTGCTAAAACAGCACGGCGCATGGGCATTAAAACGGTTGCGGTTTACTCTGAAGCGGATGCCAATGCTGAGCACGTCAAAGCATGTGATGAGGCGTATTTAATCGGTCCGGCTGCCGCTACTGATAGCTATTTACGGGCCGATAAAATTCTTGAGGTTGCTCAACAATCTGGTGCGCAGGCGGTACACCCTGGCTATGGGTTTCTCTCTGAAAATGCCAACTTTGCTAAAGCCTGCAAAGAGAATGACATCGTGTTTGTTGGCCCGCCTGAGTCAGCCATTATTGCGATGGGGTCAAAAAGTGAAGCCAAGATAGTGATGACTGAGGCCGGTGTTCCACTCGTACCTGGTTATCACGGTGATGAGCAATCTGCTGAACATCTGAAACAAGAATCACTCAAGGTTGGCTTTCCACAGCTAATAAAAGCGACCGCTGGCGGCGGTGGTAAAGGCATGCGTGTGGTTGCGAACGCAGATGAGTTCGATGCTGCGCTAGTTTCTTGCCGACGTGAAGCCAAAGCCTCGTTTGGCGACGACAAAGTGCTAATCGAACGCTATCTCACCGCGCCACGGCACATTGAGCTACAAGTGTTTGCAGACACGCACGGCAATGCGGTACATCTGTTTGAACGCGACTGCTCGATACAGCGGCGCCATCAAAAAGTAATAGAGGAAGCCCCGGCACCGGGTATGACGGAGTCATTACGCGAAGCGATGGGTAAGGCAGCCATTGATTCTGCCAAGGCAATCAACTACGAAGGTGCCGGAACGGTTGAGTTCTTGCTGGACACCGACGGCAGTTTTTACTTTATGGAGATGAATACACGTCTTCAGGTTGAGCATCCGGTCAGTGAAATGGTTTCCGGCCAAGACTTGGTGGAGTGGCAGTTATTAGTCGCCTCGGGACAAGCGCTTCCGCTTAGGCAGGATGAGCTGCATATCAATGGTCATGCCTTTGAGGCACGTATTTATGCTGAAGCACCGGATCGTGATTTTTTACCCGCAACCGGTGCGCTGAGTTATTTAAAAACGCCCGAGCAGAATGCACATGTTCGTGTTGATACCGGTGTGACTCAAGGTGATGAAGTCAGTATGTATTACGACCCCATGATCGCTAAGCTGATCACTTGGGACAAAGACCGTGACAGTGCGCTTCGCCAAATGAAATCAGCCCTATGCGACTATGAGATTCTCGGTTTAAGTACCAATATTGAGTTTTTATCGCGCCTGTTCTCAGCGCCTGAATTCGCGAAAGGTGATTTTGATACCGGTTTTATTGAGAAAAATACTGCGCAGCTGTTTCCGGAAAAAGCGCAAGCCCCAAATGATTTGCTGGCACTTACCTGTCTGTATCAGTTGCTAGAAAACCGTCACAGTACGTTAACTAATACTGATGAGAATGACTCCTTCTCTCCTTGGGTAACCCAAGGCGGCTGGCTGATGAATCAACCTAGCTTTTCCAGGGTGCATTTATCAATTGATGGCCTCGATAAACAGCTTTGCGCACGCGATGAAGGCGATCACTATCAGTTGGATATTGAGGATCAGCACTATACCGTGTCTGGTGAAATGCTAGATGAAAACACGCTAAGCGCACAGATTAACAATCATCGACTCACAGCCTCCTTCCTACGGAAGGATCAGGAAATCAATGTGCTGTTTGCGGGTAAGCAGTGGCTATTTGAAGTGCATGACCCGCGACTGGAAAGCTCAGATGGAGATGCCGCAGGCGGTGGTCTGGTAGCTCCAATGCCCGGCGCAGTCGTGGCAGTATTGGTCAAGCCTGACGATGAAGTTAAAGCCGGAGACGCCTTGCTGGTAGTCGAGGCCATGAAAATGGAACATACCATTGTCGCGCCTAAGAACGGAACCGTTTCAGAGATCTTTTATGCTGTGGGTGATCAGGTTGAAGATGGCGATGAACTGCTGAGTTTAACTTAGCACATACGTCAAGTCATCGGCGGGAAACCCATATTGGATTACCCGCCGAGTAGCTGCAAGCCTCTCTCTTAATTACTCATGCGCACCTTTGTGCTTATGCGTGTGTGTATGAGGGTGAGAATGGCGGATAAATCTAGGCTCGCCTTTGTGTTTATGTCCTTTATGCTTCAGATGATGAACATGTTCATGACTATGCGTATGCTCATGGCCCGGTTGGCGACCCTTACCCTTCTTCTTGTGACCACGCTTTTTACCTTTATGCGTCTCTTCAATCTCATCACCCTCGGGGGTGACAAGTTGGCCTGACTCACAAACGGCATTCTCAGCACCACCATGACCATGCGGATGATTCCTGCCATTACGGCCATGATGATCACGTTTGTGGCCTCGATGCGTGCGATAGTTATGTGCTTCAAGGTCACCGTCAGTCATATTAGCTGAGCGATTTGCCAGTTCCTCGAAATAATTAATGGTCGCTGCATCCTGATACAAACTGTTGAGGTCATAGCAGGATTTGGTCTGAAACTCTGACAATCCCACATAACTTTTCCCAGCGATACCACCCCAGTCAAAGACTGCCGCATCCGGATCAGCTGATTGGCCAAAGTACAGATTATTATCGATACTCAGGTTAGATGCAGGCTGCGTTGCAATCAGCTTTAAATCACTGTTTGAGACGAAAATATTATTGTGAACAAACAGACCATCAACTTGCTGAATCGTTAGCTCTCCGCCCCAGCCACCTTTGGTGTAGTTATATTTGAACTCATTCAGCTCAACCGTCGTATCTGTGACCGTCGCTCCGGCATGGATTGTACCGACCACCAACCCTGCATCGACGTTTTCGTAAGCGATATTGCCTCTCAGAATATTGCCATCTGTCGTACCCGGCTGCTCACAGCCCACTGAAAAACCAACCGAATTGTGATGAGAGATATTCCCTTCCACTAACACATTGTGTGCACCATCCAGATAAATACCGGCTGAGTTTGCCACCGGTGAAATCGCATTACTCACTGTATTATTACGAATAATACCGTCACGGGCATGATTCACTTCAGCAGGAATCAACACCCCATTACTGTCTTTCACCCACTGATAATTACCTGCTGCGACGATACCAATATTTGCAACATCGTGGATGTGATTCTCCTCAACCAAAAAGTCAGTGACATTTCCCACGATTTTAATCGCTTCGCTGTAACCCGGTATAATATCGAACAACTCATTACCACGGATCACAACCGAATGTATTGGCTCCTCCGGATTATTACCAATCACCGCAATCGGGTTCAGATTATCAGACGGTGCTGGCGCTAAAGGATCTTCACCTGCTTCATCAACCCATGTCATCCCGTGCAATTTATTATCAATCAACTCAATATGATGCGAGTTTCCTTCCATGTAAATGCCCGATTTAGGGCCACTGAGATTTGTAAATGTTAAGCCTTTGATGCGCACATAAGCCGTTGAGCTAAACGAAACCATGGCGCTAAATGGTGTTTTTAACAAACCACCATCCACGATGACCTCTTCCCCATTGTATGCCTGTACCGTGAAATACTTACCTTCGGAACCTCCCCGTGAGGCATCAAAATACATTGCAGTATCAATCTGGTAACGACCTTCACGAATATTGATCGTCGCATTGTCTTCTGCAAATGGAATGCTAAACAAGGCCTTGTGAATTGTTTTCCAGGGTTGATCGGCGGTACCAATACCAGTGCTGTCATTACCATCCTGGCTGACGTAATACTGCTGGTTCTCAAAAATATCTGCATCGTTATCATGGACTGAATTGTCTGCAACCGTTGCTACTGCCGGAGCCAACACCAGTATTGGCTCGCCGTACCCTGTGATCAAATCATGTATCTCGTTGTTATTGATTGTTATATCCTGACTATCACCGACCACGGCAATACCGTTTAAACGATCAGACAAGCTGGGCGATGTCGCTGCTTGTGCATCGCTTGTCCACTGTGAGTGGTGTATCTCATTGTTGGTAATAGTAATTTTTTCTGAACCAGTGATATAAATGGCGGACTTGCCTGAGCCAGTAATATTACTGATTTCAAACCCAGATAAACTCACATGATTCGCGCCTGATATTGAAATCAGTGCACCATTGTCGGCCACATTGGTTCCGTCCAACTTCACCTCATCTCCCGGAAACGCCAGCAGATTAAATGGGCTATCAGCTTCAAGGCTGCCACCCCGCTCTTCACCGATGTAAAGCACTGATGGTGAGTACACACCGGCTCTCACAACGACGTTGGCGGTATCTTTGGCAAAGGGAATATTATTCATGGCCCATGTGATTGATTGCCAAGGTTGGTCGATCTGACCGCTTCGGTCATAATCATTCACACCGTTTTCAGCATCCACCCAATAGGTGTTTGCAAAAATACCTTCAGCGGTGTGAATGGAGCCGTTTAACTCACTCAGTGTATTGGCAATTACCTCATAATCAGCTTGCTGCTGCTCATTAACATCAGACACTAATGCCAGTGCAAAAGGAGCGTAAAGCATGGCGAATATAAGTAAAGACGCGCGAAGATAGGTCGCGATCGAAAATAGCGATATTATTGTTTTCATGTGTGATCAATCCTTTGGAAACGCACCTCTGATACTGTCGTTTCAGCAAGGTGTAGCACTTCCTTTGTGCATAAACAGTGATATCCAGATTAATATAATTAGATTATTGTTAACCACCGGTATCAACCCGTGAACCGATAAGGCTCACATCTCAGGAAATGTAGCGTTTCGTGATTGGTAGTCCCAGCAAATTACAGACGAACGCGCTGAAATTCAGAACCAATAACACAATTTCTTACATGCTTAAAATACCGCCGGTGACTGGCCTAAGCGGTTGCACTAGCTTATGATGGGCACTGTTTTTACAACCTTTTATCAGACAGAGTTTTTTATGGCCGCCGATACTCCAACCTATAAAAAATCAGAAGCCGGATACCGCGATAAAGCCCTTAAAATGTACCCATGGGTCTGCGGTCGCTGTGCCAGAGAATTTGTGTACTCAACCCTGCGTGAATTGACGGTGCATCACATTGATCATGATCACGACAATAACCCTGAAGACGGCAGTAACTGGGAGCTATTGTGTTTGTATTGTCATGACCATGAGCACCAAAAGTATGGTGAGTTTGTCAAGTATGGCTCAATGGCTGAAAAGAAAGTGGAGCCTGCAACACATAATCCGTTTGCGGACTTGAAGGCGATGATGAAGAAGTAATATTCAGGAGCCTCACAGAAGACATCTCAACCTATGTGATGCACCTCACGTATCAAGTGTTTTTCAGAACGGTTATTTTAAGCGTTACGACGCGTTCAACATCCCTTTACCCTTAATCAAATCCGCCGCCCGCTCTGCCAACATAATCGTCGGGCCATTCAAATTACCATTTGGAATGGTTGGGAAGATGGACGAATCCACCACACGTAATCCGTCAATGCCGTGCACTCGCGTTTCAGGGTCAACCACCGCCATTTCGTCCGTGCCCATTTTGCAGCTACACGATGGGTGGTATGCACTTTCCACTGCCTGACGCACAAAGGCATCAATCTCCTCATCAGACTGCACCGCCTCACCCGGTTGAATTTCGCCATCGCGGTATTCATCAAATGCCGGCTGTTCAATAATGTCACGAGTCAGCCGCACACACTGACGGAAAGCTTCAATATCCTCTGCTGCTTGCAGGTAGTTAAATTGGATATCCGGCTTGTCACTAAAGTCAGCTGATTTAGCACGCACCCAGCCCCGACTGAATGGTTTGTTATGTCCCACATGTACCTGAAATCCATGACCTGCAAACGCAGCATTCCCGTCATACCGCATCGCCGCTGGCAGGAAATGATACTGAATATCCGGAAAGCTCACTTTGTCGTTAGAGCGAATAAAGGCACAGGATTCAAAATGATTCGTCGCCCCAAGCCCTGTTTTAAATAAGATCCAGCGCATACCAATCAGCGCTTTACTAAACAGATTCAGCTTGCCATTGAGCGTAATCGGCTGCTTACACTTGTATTGGAAATAAAACTCCAGATGGTCTTGTAAGTTTTCACCCACGCCAGGTAGCTCGTGCTTCAACTCAATACCGGCATTTTTCAACACATCTGCTGGTCCAATACCAGACACCTGTAATAGCTGTGGCGATCCAATCGGCCCTGCACTGACAATGACATCACGCTTGGCCATCGCTTGCTTAACCGTGCTACCTTGCTGATATTCGATGCCGACCGCCTTTTTGCCTTCCAGTAAAATGCGGCGACTCAGTGCACCTGTTTCTACTGTCAGGTTAGGTCGCTTCATAGCGGGTCGCAGATAAGCATTAGCAGTTGACCAGCGCACGCCATTTTTTACCGTCATATGCATGGGACCGAAGCCTTCCTGACTCTCGCCATTATAATCCGCTGTTTTCATATAACCGGCCTGCTGACCTGCTTCTACAAATGTATCGTACAGAGGGTTCTCACGATTATTGCCGTTATTCACCGCTAACGGGCCACCGACGCTCCGAAACTCATCCGCACCAAATGCCCAGTCTTCCATTTTTTTGAAGTATGGCAGACAGTTTTTATAACCCCAATCTGTGGCGCCCTTCTCTTCCCACTCATCAAAATCACCCGCATTACCACGTACGAAAACCATGCCATTGATAGAAGAAGAACCACCGAGCACTTTACCGCGTGGGCAATGCATCTCACGATTATCCAAGTAGGGTTCGGGTTGAGACTCGTATTGCCAATTGTACTTTTTAGTATTCATCGGAATAGACAGAGCCGTCGGCATTTGGATAAATATACTGCGATCACTGCCGCCATACTCCAGCAACAAAACGGACACATCAGGATCTTCTGTCAGGCGGTTAGCCAATACACAACCTGCTGAACCAGCACCTACGATGATGTAATCAAACTCTTGGTTTTGCATAGTAATCTGGCCTCCGATGACCGCTCATTGCTAAGCACTGTCAGTTTTCCTGATAGCACTAATTGTTGGTGGGTAAAATTGTACCTTATTTATATTGAACAGGTAATTAAAATAAAACCCACAGTCATTAGGCTGAAGTGGGCTTCAGGTAAGCAGCTTCACAACGATTTATTACCGGGTATACTTCACTTAGTCTGCCAATCTATCCAAAAAGGCAAAGGGACAAGTGCCGTCATACCTATTAAACTGGGCTATACACCAACGTGTCTGAGGAGGATACAGTGAGCTTAAACCGCCGAGAATTTTTACAAATGCTGGCCGCGGCAAGTGCTGCAGGTTTTCAACTCAATAATGCTTATGCTGCTGACAGTACAGCAGTGACAAAAGCCCCTAGTAATCCTTATGAGCTTGCTCCTTTTGGCAATGTCTCCCTCATGCATTACACGGACTGCCACGCGCAGTTAAATCCCATCTATTTCCGTGAGCCTAGTATTAACCTTGGCATTGGTGACATGAAAAATGTTCCCCCACATAAAGTAGGCCAACACTACCTGGAGCACTACGGTATTGCACCGGGCACGATGGATGCTCATGCATTCACTTATCTGGACTTTGTTGAAGCGTCCAGAAAGTACGGCAAAGTTGGTGGATTTGCTCACCTAAAAACATTGGTCGACATGGTTCGCGCTCAACGCCCCGGTTCCTTGTTATTAGATGGCGGTGATACATGGCAAGGCTCCTGGACATCATTAAAAACAAATGCGCAAGACATGGTGGACGCTCAACTCGAACTGGGCGTGGATGTGATGACATCACACTGGGAAATGACCTTTGGTGCTGACCGTGCCACTGAAATCATCGAGAATGACTTCGACGGTAAGATCGACTTTGTAGCGCAAAATATTATTACCACAGACTTCGAGGATCTGGTCTTTGATCCTTATGTCATCAAAGAAATCAATGGTGTACCGGTTGCCATTATTGGTCAGGCTTTCCCCTATACGCCTATCGCCAACCCGCGCCACTTCACACCGGACTGGAGCTTTGGTATTCGCGATGACAGCATGCAGGAAGTGGTCGATGAGGCGCGAGACGAAGGTGCGCAGGCTGTTATTCTGCTCTCCCACAATGGCATGGATGTAGATCTTAAATTAGCCAGTCGTGTAACCGGAATTGATGCCATTATGGGCGGGCATACACATGACGGAGTTTACCAGCCGGTGATAGTGGAAAATGCTGGTGGAAAAACACTGGTGACGAATGCCGGCTCCAACGGTAAATTCCTTGGCGTGTTAGATCTGGAAGTGAAAGGCGGCAAAGTTACCGACTACCGTTACAAGTTATTGCCTGTATTCTCAAATTTGCTGGCTGCAGACAAAGGGATGACTGAGTTAATTCAGAAGGTGCGCGCACCTTACCAGAAAGAACTCGCAGAAGAGTTAGCGGTGTGTGATGAGGCTTTGTATCGCCGAGGTAACTTTAACGGTACCTTTGACCAGTTGATTTGTAATGCCTTAATGGAAGAACTGGATGCCCCCATCGCCTTCTCACCAGGTTTCCGCTGGGGAACAAGCGTATTACCGGGGCAACCAATTACCTTTGAACACGTGGCCGATCAGACCGCGATTACCTACGGAACCGTCACTCGTAATATGCTGACTGGTGAGAGTATTAAAGGCATATTGGAAGATGTTGCCGACAATCTGTTTAACCCTGATCCGTATTATCAACAAGGTGGCGACATGGTGCGCGTGGGCGGACTAGAGTTTAGTTTTGACCCGCTGGGCAAGATGGGTGGACGAATCTCTGACCTTGAACTCAATGGAAAGCCACTGGAAGCGGCTAAGGAATACCCCGTAGCTGGCTGGGCCAGCGTTCAGGAAAATGTGCCGGAGAATAAGGACATTTGGGATGTGGTAGCGAGTAACTTGCGGGACAAGAAGACGATTGGGAAGATCGAGTTGAATACGCCAAAGCTGAAGGGAGTGAAGGGGAATATGGGGATTGGGTCTTAGATTTCTAAGTACACCCAGAGCAATCGAGCAGTAAATCAGAGCAAAAAAATCACCCCTGATTTACTGCTGTTACAGCCTATTTTGTTGTGCTAAATCTGCGCACGATAATGGCAGTTAAAAGCAAAATCAATAAGTTCAAGAAGGGTATTGAACCACCTCCGGATTTATTAGAAGCAGCATCCACGCTTGGCTCCTCATCTATTTTCTGCAATGCAAAAGCCCCATCATTCACTGCATAAAACACATTATCCGTGCACCCAATTAGCAAGCGAGCTTGTGTACCCTCGAGACTGCCGACCGTGTAGTCAAACTCACCATCATTTGCCGTACCTGACGCTATCGTCGTTAAAGTATTCACATCACTATTACTCACTAGTGCAATATCCACCTGACTACAGTTGACCGGCGCATCATCTGTCCCGGCCACATCCCAGCGGATTGCTACTTGCTCGCCTTCCAACCATGTGCTGTCACCAGTCGGCTCAGTCACTCTAAACGGCCCGGCAGACGCTTCAACAGTAATAATGGTTTCATCAGTCGCCACACCACCCTCACCATCACGCACGGTCAAACGGAATGTCAAATCACGATCAGTTGTAGGATAGCTCTCACCAACCGTGGTATACCCCTCTTCGGTCAGCACATCCTCTAGTCTAGGAAAATAGCGCTCAGGCGTGTCAGTTAAGTCCCATGAACGGAATAATGGCCGATTACCGTTATCGACCATCTCAGCAAGACTACTTGCTGCCGCACCGGTATCATACTCATCCCACGAATAGCTGAGTGAATCGCCATTAGCGTCTTCCGCAGAGCCTACCAGACGGAACGGTGTATTCGCCGGAATCACATAATCGTCACCAGCATCCACGGTCGGGACTGTATTATCCAGTCCTGTCTTTACGCCGCAAGTTGCAGACTCGAGGTGGCTAAGCATTTCCTCAATCGAGCCAGAATGAAAGAAGTCATCACTATTATTCTGCAAGTCTTGTGGACCGCAAATTCCGGCATAACTCATGATTGTTGAACCACTGCCCGGCTCCCAGGCTGTTGCAGGGTTTCTGTTAAGACCGCCACAATTTTCACTAGTACCGTTAAATGTATGATTAGCCCCTAGCTGATGTCCGATTTCATGCGCAACATAATCGATGTAAAACGAATCTGTTACCGGATAAGAAGTCCCTGTAACACCATAGGCTTTATTTTCCTCACTACAAATACTAGCCAACACTGCGGCCCCACCTCCACCTGTGTTGACGACATGACCGATATCATAATTATTAACACCAATCACTCCGTTCAGTACCGCCGGATTCTCATTGATATCGTTGTCGGTATTACTAAAAGGATCTAAGAATCGGTTGGTGTAAATTACCTCATCATTATTAGCCACTAATACAAAACGCACAGCAAGGTCTCGCCGGAAGACTTCATTCAAACGACTCACTAAAGTCGCAATGGCTGCTAGACCATCACTTACCGTTCCTCCATGAAACGAAGTGTATTCAGCAGATGCACTAATGGCCAGACGGTATGTACGCAACGTATCACCCAATACCGGACGGCTGGAGAAGATGGAGCCAGACTCCTCGCCATCATGATCAGCCAGAGAATGATTTAGAACAGTATCAGCCGTGCGCCCGACAAGTGCCTCAGCGTCTTTTGAAAAGTAGGCAATGTAGCTTCCGGTGTCATTACGCATCTCCGGATCAATAAACACCCACTCACCATTATGCTTAAACATGCCATGAAAGCCGTGAGGGGTTAAATCAAAACTGCCCCTGTTTGCAGGATTATCAATATCCTTAGCGGTGAAGGTTTGAATTTGCGGGTATTTTGCTGCAAGTTCATCCGCCATTACCGACGAACGACTGAATTGATAGGTAGCCGTTGAACCATCCGGTAGCGGCAAGCTAACCAATAAATCGTCACCTACAGCAAACTCTGCGGCGAAGGATTCCAGATCTGCTGAAACGCGATACCCCTGTTTAGCGGACACGTTTCGGGAGTCTGCTGCATCTGATGACTGTCTGGCTGCATAGGCTGAAGTGGCAGCCTGCCATGGATTGATAACCCGATCAGCAGACCATGCAGCTTGCATAATAAAGGCGGAAAGGAGTACGAATGAAATCGTTGTTTTACGCATAGCTAAACCTGTCTGTGTGCGAGTTACTCTAATTATATCAATAAATTAAGTAATCTAATTTTATAATACGGTTCAGCTTAATAAGATTTAACTATTTTTCACACTCCCAACAGGCAATCTCCACATTTCCTACACAGTTGTGCGAAATTTCTTAAAGATCTTCATCGCCTTCATAGTAATCCGGCCAATGCCGTAAGATAACCGGACTCGTTGGCGCGTAGCTGTGACAAGAGTTCAACAGCGCCGGACGCTCTTTAGGCTTGATTCCCATTTCCGCCTTGCCCTCGACCTTGCGACCTTCATTGCGCCCGCTAAACACCGTTTGAAAAGCAGTAGTCGCCATTGGCCCCAGTAACTCAGTCAGGTGTGTGCAGCCCGCGGTACCACGAAACAGAGTACGCACTTGCTTATTCCACCCTAATCCCATGGATAAACCGATGAGCTTTTTATAATCCGGATTAATTTTCGGGCAATGATTGTAAGGTGAGAAATCAATACTCGCCTCGGCATCCTGCACAATCATCCGGTCATTAATCGTCAAACGAATCCACATACCATGCAGTGGTTCTTCCGCTTCGATATGTCCCCCACGGTCAATGTTTTCAAAGCGATACGGCTTAGTATCAACCATGTGCCCCTCAATATCCCACAGGTCATCCTCACGCAGATAACCCTTACAGGTCACGATACGAGTGTGCATTTCTTTGCGTGCAACGGGTGTTGAAAGTGGCATAACTCACCTATTTATTTGTTCTGAACAAGTAATATTAAGCTTATTTATGTTGCAGTGCAAACAAGTGATTTTATTCTCTTTTTCTTAGCCACTAACTGTCGGCATTGATACAGATAAAGGCTTTGGAAAATCAGAGTTGCCGGCAACTTTGGAACGCGCTGAAGGTGGATCACACCCTGTCAATATGATACGGTTCCCCGTCCTTAAAAATATAAATACTGCGACTAAATCGTAGCCACTTTCGATTTAACACAGGCTCTAAAATAAAAGGCTCTCCATGATCACTGGTTTTGACTACGGTACATCTAACTGCGCGATGGGTGCGGTGATGCAAACGTCTGACAATAATGCTTCGATTAATCTACTACCGCTTGATCACGGCAAAGCATTTATGCCTTCAACACTGTATGCACTAGAGCGCGAACTGATCACTGAGTATGTT
The DNA here is from genome assembly GCF_003172875.1 of Leucothrix pacifica. Classification (GTDB taxonomy): domain Bacteria; phylum Pseudomonadota; class Gammaproteobacteria; order Thiotrichales; family Thiotrichaceae; genus Leucothrix; species Leucothrix pacifica. The sequence goes on from NZ_QGKM01000010.1 coordinate 74,809, forward strand.
GGCTTACACATTCATGACAAAGCTCAGCAGGAAGATTACGCCCGTTTACGCGCCTCAGCACTGGAGCAAGCACGACGCGTTCGTTTTGATGAAGGCATCGAACCACATGAGCAAGCACTGTTTTTTGGGCGCGATGCATTCGAGCAATACCTGTCGTTGCCTGAGGAAGGCTACTTCGTCAAATCCCCAAAATCATTTCTGGGCAGCAGTGGTTTCCGGCCAGAGTTTATTCAGTTTTTTGAAGACATCGTCACCGCAATGATGCAGAGCATCAAGCAGCGGGCAGAGTCATCGTTGCAGGATGATATTACGCACACCGTCATTGGTCGTCCGGTCAACTTTCAAGGCTCTTCAGATACTGAAAAAAGCAATCAACAAGCCATAGAAATTCTCACCACGGCAGCCACGCGCGCTGGCTTTAAAACCATTGAGTTTCTGTTTGAACCGATTGCCGCCGGAATGGACTTTGAAGAGCGACTGGATGAGAATAAAACCGTACTAGTTGTCGATGTGGGTGGTGGAACCACTGACTGTGCCATGGTGCGCATGGGGCCGGATTACCGACACAATGAGCAACGCGATCAGGATTTTTTAGCGCATAGTGGTGAGCGAATCGGTGGTAATGATTTAGATATCCAACTCGCTGGTAAGCATTTCATGCCGTTATTTGGTATGAAATCAACGCTGAGAAATGGCTTGGATATGCCCCGGCAGATTTTTCTGGATGCAGTGAAGACCAATGATGTGGGTGCGCAGGCAAAATTTAATAGCTTGCCGGTAAAACTTCAACTGCAGCAATTAGCTATTGAAACGAAACAACCGGAGCTATTAAAACGCTTTATTAAAATGCGCGAAAATGGTCAAAACCAGCAGTTAGTCCGAAGCGCGGAGCAATGCAAAATCGCCCTATCTGAAGCCACTACAAATAACGTTTTACTGGATTATATTGAGGCGGGTCTTCACTGCGATGTCACCCAGGCTCAATTCGCCGAGGCGATTGCACACCCTCTTTCGCGTATTGTGGCGCTGATGCAGGAAGCGATAGCGCAAGCGGGATGCCAACCGGATTTGATTTATGTGACGGGTGGTTCAGCCAAGTCTCCGGCAATTCGTCAGGCGATTGAGGCTACGCTGGGCAATATCGATGTGGTGGATGGAGACCACTTTGGTAGTGTGGCTGCCGGTCTGACAGTTTGGGCGAAGCGGATATTTGCTTGACCCCTACCTTACTCACGACGAGCACAACCTGAATCCAATCTATTCCAGAGACTTCAGAGCAGTGCGGCAAAACAACGAATATCGACTATAGCCGCTACCTTAGAACTTGTCCCGACGTTTACGCGCTTCACTTGGGCTCATGCCATAATAGTCTTTAAAACTATGACTAAAATGAGTAGCGCTGGCAAACCCACATGCCACCGATACATTCACCACTGACGCGTTGCTTTGCCGAAGTAGTTGATGGGCACGAGTTAATCGCAATTCCAGGTAGTAACGCGCGGGCGATGTGTCCATATATTTCATAAACAGTCGCTCCATCTGGCGGCGTGACAAGTTGACAACATCGGCCAATTGCACCGCGGATAACGGTTCATCGATATGCGTTTCCATTAAACTCAGTATCGTTTTGAGTGATTCCGGAAATGTTGGATTACTCGGCAACATCGTCATACTGCCGTCTGCAGATTCTCCCAATACACTGTCCACATTCAGAATCCCCTCAACACTTCGCATGAGATCTTCACCGGATAATTGCCCGATCAGGCTAAGCATTAAGCCCAGAGTACTAGTCGCACCTGCACTGCTGAAACGTTCACGATCTATTACGTAGGGCTTTTTACTGACTTTAACGTCGGGGAATACTTCGCTCATTAATGCGTAGTTTTCCGGGTGGATGGTGCATTCGTAGCCATGCATGATGCCAGCTTGGGCGAGGATATAACTGCCGTTCCAGACGCCGCCGATCCGGCATGGTAACCGGGCGGCCTGTTGTAGAATTGACTGCAATCTTGGCTGGACTTCTAGTTTGGTGCGTAGACCGCCGCAGACTAATAGCACATCTAGTTGTTTTGGGATGATTGATTTTAATGAGCCAGTTACTGCAACATCGATATTTAGATCGCTTTTGACAGACTCGCTGTTTTCGCCGTAGAAGGTGAAACTGAAATGCTCGGAATTGCTTAGGAGGTTGGCGGTGACGAGTGCGTCTACTGCACCGGTGAAGGCCATCATTGAGAAGTTTTCGAGGAGGATGAAGCCTACTCGCCATTTTTTTTCGGCTCTTTCCTGATTGCTAATTATAGGATGACTCACACTTCACACGCTTTTAATCGGTCCAGGATATTGAGCAACCTGCTCTAGCAAGCGGGACAGGTACGTTTTAGCTTCGTGGATGTTGATGGTTTGCATAATAAACACCATTTAAACTAAGTTTAGTCTGGCAATATCAAAAACACAAATCTCTGATTTCTGACTGAGAGCGTTTCAGGTCAACGCAATTACATCTTATGTGGGCGCCCAACATTGACATAGCAACACCTAAACACTATCTTAAAGTTAGAAATTCCAACTTTCCAACGAGGTATCTATAGTGTCTCATGTACAAGTCAAACAAAAATATCAGGTAACCATTCCTCTAGCGATACGAAAAAAAATATCACTGCATGAGGGTGACATGCTTGAAGCAGTAGAAAGAGATGGGCTGATTATTTTAATCCCAAAAAAGCTCACCCAAAAGCTACCTGCAGCTAATGCCAAGCCTTCCTTAATGTCCTTAGTCGGAGCGAATGAAGGCAGCGGCCTCTATGAGTCAAGCAAAGACATTGACCAAACTATTCAAGAGTTGCGAAACGAATGGCAATAGAAACTATCACCAAAAAAGTCTATTTCGATACCAATGTATTGATCTATTTAATTGAAAACCATCCGGATTATCACGACAAAATTGTCTCGCTGATCGCAGAATTGGATGAGTTGGATTGCACGGTCATTACATCCGAACTGACGCTTGCTGAGTGCTTGGTTAAACCTTTTGCTGAAGATGATGAACAGTCACAAGCGGTTTATAAAGATAGTATAAAAAACTCTGATTTTTTGAAGGTTAAGCCGGTCAGCAAAAAGGTATTAATTGAAGCGGCTCGTTTGCGGTCTGTTTTTAAAAACAAACTGCCCGACTCGATTCACCTTGCGACCGCATTAGAATCAGGCTGTGATGTTTTTGTGGGTAATGATAAAAAGATTAAGGCTGGTGATGCTATCGGACTGATTGTTCTGGACTCGTACACGGCCTAGTGACCACAAGGATTAGTATTTATTTGATGCTCCCTACATAGGCTTCAAATATCGCAAAATAAAAACAAAGCGTCGCAAAAAAACAATTCCAACACCTTCCCCAATGCTAACATATCCCCCAATATCATCGCGCAACTAGAGGAGCTCCGCCATGCAGCGATATTCCGGGTTCGGGCTGGTCAAACACGCCCTTAGCTATCATGAAAACTGGCAGCGCGTCTGGCGCAACCCTACCCCAAAAGCCAAATACGACGTGATTATCGTTGGCGGTGGCGGACACGGCTTAGCAACCGCCTACTACCTCGCTAAAGTCCATAACATCACCAATGTGGCAGTGGTTGAAAAAGGCTATCTCGGTGGTGGAAACACAGCTCGAAACACCACCATCGTTCGCTCCAACTATCTATGGGATGAAGCGGCACACCTCTACGAACACGCGATGAAACTTTGGGAAGGCTTATCCCAAGACTTAAACTACAACGTCATGTTTTCCCAACGCGGCGTACTCAACCTCGGCCACACACTACAAGACATGCGCGACATCAACCGCCGCGTGAACGCCAACCGCTTAAACGGCATTGATGGCGAAGTACTGGATGCGCAAGGCGTTAAAGAAATCGAGCCAATGATGGACTGCTCCGACCGTCCACGTTATCCGGTGATGGGCGCATCATGGCAACCTCGCGCCGGTGTTGCACGACACGATGCGGTAGCTTGGGGATATGCCCGTGCCGCAGATGCATTAGGTGTCGATCTGTTTCAGCAATGCGAAGTGACCGGCTTTTTAAAAGAAGACGGCGCAGCAGTAGGCGTTGTCACCAAACAACAAGGTGACATCAAAGCAGATCGCATTGGTTGCGTGGTGGCGGGTAACTCAGGTGTTGTCGCTAATATGGCAGGCTTCCGTTTGCCAGTGGAATCACACCCGCTACAAGCACTAGTCTCCGAACCAATCAAACCGATTTTGAACACTGTCACTATGTCCAATGCCGTGCATGGCTATGTGTCGCAATCCGACAAAGGTGATTTGGTGATCGGCGCGGGGATTGATGGTTATTTGGGTTACGGCCAGCGCGGTTCCTACAGCACTATCGAGCACAATATTCAGGCCATCGTCGAGCTATTCCCATGTTTTAGTCGTGTGCGCATGAATCGTCAATGGGGCGGTATTGTTGACACCACGGCGGATGCTTGCCCGATTATCTCTGCCACACCCATTGAGAATTTATTCTTCAATTGCGGCTGGGGAACTGGCGGATTTAAAGCCACGCCGGGCTCTGGCCACACCTTCGCTGAGACGCTTGCCAAAGGCGAAGCCAGCGACTTGGCGAAGCCATTCTCCATGTTCCGTTTCCACGACGGCGCACTCATTGACGAGCACGGCGCTGCCGGCGTTGCCCACTAAGGTCGAGGTTTATTATGTTTTATATTTATTGTCCTTACTGCGAAGAACACCGTGAGGAAGAAGAGTTTCACGCCGCTGGCGAAGCGCACATTCCACGCCCGTTAGATCCGGATGCCTGCACGGATGAAGAGTGGGGTGAATACTTGTTTTTCCGCACAAATCCACGCGGCCTGCACCATGAGTTGTGGGTACACGGTGTTGGTTGTCGCAAATACTTTAATATCACTCGCGACACGCAGACGTATGAGATTAAAGAAACCTACAAAATTGGTACCAAACCCCAGTTCACTCGTGCGGAGGAGAACGCCTGATGACACAGATAAATCGCCTCCCTTCCGGCGGTCGCATTGACCGTGCGCAAAGCATCAGCTTTAGTTACAACGGCAAAACCTACACCGGCATGCAGGGTGACACCGTTGCTTCTGCCCTACTCGCTAATGGCGTGGATATTGTTGGCCGCAGCTTTAAATACAGTCGCCCACGTGGAATTATGGCTGCGGGTGCTGAAGAGCCCAATGCCCTATTACAGCTAGGTGCAACCGAAGCCACCCAAACGCCAAATGTGCGTGCTACACAGCAAGATCTGTTTGAAGGCTTGGTCGCCAGTGCCACCAACGGCTGGCCAAATGCTGACAACGATATGATGAGCTTAGTCGGCAAATTGGGCGGTCGCGCAATGCCGCCGGGTTTTTACTACAAGACTTTTATGTATCCGCAATCGATGTGGGAAACCTACGAAAAATTCATTCGTAAAGCCGCTGGTTTTGGACGTAGCTCGCTAGAGTCCGACGTTGATATTTACGACAACATCAACCAACACGCCGATGTATTAATCGTTGGTGGTGGCCCTGCGGGTTTAAGCGCTGCATTGGCTGCTGCGCAAAGTGGCGCACGTGTGATACTGGCTGATGAGCAATCTGAATTTGGTGGCTCACTGCTTCACAGCTCGGCACAAATCAATATGCTTCCTGCTGCGGATTGGGTAAAAGATACCGTTGCCGAACTAAGCACTTACGACAACGTTATTTTGCTGCCTCGCTCAACCGTCAATGGTTATCACGACCACAACTTCCTAACGATTCATGAACGTTGTTCTGATCATTTAGGTGACCGCTCGCCACTCGGTAAAGTCCGCCAGCGGATGCATCGGATACGTGCGAAGTGGGTGGTTTTGGCTACCGGTGCGCATGAACGTCCTTTGGTATTTGCGAACAATGATTTACCAGGTGTGATGCTTGCTTCGGCGGTTTCAACCTATGTACGACGCTACGCAGTCGCACCCGGCTCGAAACTCGTGTTAATGACGACCAACGATTATGCCTACCAAAGCGCATTTGACTGGGCAGATGCAGGCCGTGAAGTGGTTGCGATTGTCGATACGCGTACCAATCCTGATAGCGAATGCGTATTTGTCGCAAAGTCGCGTGGCATTAAAGTCATTACTGGCACTGCTGTTATCGAAGCCAAAGGCAGCAAACGCGTCACCGGCGCAATGATTGCACCGCTCAATGAAACCGGTGATCAACTCACGGGCGATGCGCAGTTACTGGAGTGCGACTTAATCGCTAGTTCCGGCGGTTGGAGCCCTGCGATTCATTTGTCTTGCCACACTGGCAGCCGTCCGGTTTGGAGTGACGAGGCAGTTGGCTTCCTACCCGGCGACACCATTCAAAAACAACTCACCGCTGGCGCAGTCAATGGCAGCTACTCGCTGGATGCCTGTTTAAAAGAAGGCACTGAGCAAGGCTTAGCCGCTGCGCGTAATGCAGGTTTTGAGGTTGAAGACGTTGTCATGCCGGTCTCCGCGCCTGTCAGTGAAGGCAAGCCAATGGCTCTCTTCCACATCCCTCACAGCAAAGCCACCAGCCGGGCGCCAAAGCAATTTGTGGATTTCCAAAATGATGTGACAGCTGCAGCGATTGAACTGGCCACCCGCGAAGGTTTTGAATCCATTGAGCACGTCAAGCGATACACTGCGATGGGTTTTGGAACGGATCAGGGTAAAACCGGAAACATCAATGGCATGGCGATTGCCGCCAAGTCGATGGATAAAAGCATTCCGGAAACCGGCACCACCATCTTCCGCCCTAACTACACGCCTGTGACCTTCGGCGCGATTGTCGGACGTAATTGCGGTGATTTATTTGATCCGGAGCGTTACACCGCAATCCATCGCTGGCATATCGAGAACGGCGCAAAGTTTGAGGATGTCGGCCAATGGAAACGCCCGTGGTATTACCCAAAATCGGGCGAAAGTATGCAGGACACGTTAAACCGCGAATGCAAAGCGACTCGCGAAAGTGTTGGTCTTCTGGACGCTTCCACGCTGGGTAAAATTGATATTCAAGGTAAAGACGCGCGTGAATTTTTAGGACGTGTTTACACCAATGCCTGGGCGAAATTAGCCGTTGGTAAATGTCGCTACGGCTTGATGTGTGGCGAAGATGGCATGGTGTTTGATGACGGTGTCACCGCTTGTTTGGGTGAGAATCATTTCTTAATGACCACCACTACTGGTGGCGCGGCTCGTGTTTTGTCTTGGTTGGAAATTTACCATCAAACCGAATGGCCAGAGATGGAAGTGTATTTCAACTCTGTCACGGATCATTGGTCAACCGCCACGATCTCAGGACCAAATGCGCGCAAGGTCATGGAAAAACTCACCAGTGATATTGATCTGGATGGTGAAGCGTTTAAGTTTATGGACTGGCGCTCTGGCACAGTTGCAGGTGTTCCGGCGCGGGTGTTCCGCATTTCCTTTACCGGCGAATTGTCATACGAGGTCAACGTGCAAGCCAACTACGGCATGGCCGTTTGGGAAGCAATTATGGAAGCCGGTGCAGAGTTTAATATCACCCCTTACGGCACCGAAACCATGCACGTATTGCGCGCGGAGAAAGGCTTTATCATTGTAGGACAAGACACCGATGGCTCAGTGCACCCTTATGACTTGGATCACGGCTGGGCGGTCGCCAATCAGAAGCCATTTAGCTTTATCGGCAAACGCGGCATGGCACGAGCAGACTGTGTTCGCCCGAACCGCAAGCAACTGGTCGGCCTGAAACCTAAAGATCCAGAGGCAGTCATTCCGGAAGGAGCACAGGCGGTTAACGATCCTGAACAAGCCATTCCAATGGAAATGCTGGGGCATGTCACCTCCAGTTATTACAGTGCCAACCTCGGCCACTCGATTGCCATGGGTATGATTAAAAACGGTCTGAATCGCATGGGTGAGTCAGTGTTTTACCCGCTAGCCGATGGCCGTGTGATTGAAGCGGAAATCTGCAGCCCTGTATTCTACGATCCTAAAGGAGAACGCCAACGTGTCTAATACCACTACACAAACGGATGCGACGGATACCTCGCAAAACATCGTTCAGATGAATCAAATTCCGGCAGATGCTAGCGTCCGTGCGGAAAGCCCTCTGTATCACGCAGACCTGAAAACAGTTGCCGAGCAAGGTACTCAGGATGCTGGCATTGTATTGCAGGAGCTGGCCTTACTGGATCATTTAGTGCTGCGTGGCAGCGTGGATAATGCGGCGTTTACCACAGGTGTCGAGTCGGCACTGGGTATGGTATTACCTGCCAACCTGCAAAGTGCCGAGCATGAAGGCCGCGTAATTCGCTGGATCTCGCCGGATGAATGGCTGGTGACAACGGCTGGCGGCATGGGCTTTGAGCTGGAGCAGCAACTACGCGAGGCTATGGGTGAGACGCATTTTGCGATAGTGAATGTGTCTGGTGGTCAGACGGTGATTACTGTGGAAGGCGCGGATGCTGAGGAAATGCTGAAGAAGTGTACGCCTTATGATATTCATATCAGTCATATGCCGGTGGGTAAGGTGGTGACGTCGCTGTTTGGGAAATCTCAGGCGGTGATTCGCCGGACGGGTGAGCAGGGATTTGAGCTGGTGATTCGGCGGAGTTTTGCGGATTATTGCTGGCTTTGGTTGCAGGATGCTTCGGGGGAGTTTGGGTTTTCGGTTAAAGAGAGCTAAGCCAAGCCCCTCTTTATGAGTAGAAGCTGAAACTGAAATGCTATGGTTGAGTGCACAAAATCGCATTATTTCGCTCATCAGCTTCTACTACTATCCTGAACCCTCGAGATGTATAAAAATCTACTAACGTTGGTTTACAAGCAAGCCAAAAAGGAAGCTTGCTTTTGTCAATATATCTCAACACCTTAGAGGCAAAGCCGAGTTTTCTTCGACTTGCTTTGATACAGAAATAGCTGAAATTACCGTATCCATTTTCCTGGAGCAAGTCAGCCTGCTCCAAATGCTTATAAGATTGGAACTGATTAAAAATCAGATCACTAGAAATAACCGCACCACCAATTAACTCATAGTTTTCTACAACTATCATCAATTGAATACAATCCACTCTAGGGTGGCTCATAAAAGAGTCGCCATGGAAGTCCGAAAGAAAATCATTGTATACCCAGCTTTTAAGTAATATCTCAAAGTCTTTAGCATATCGACTTCTTATTCCAACTATCGAGACCCCACTTTTTGTCATTAATCAAACATGCCATTTAACAAGCTAAAACTGGTAACGCTAACCAACTTACCTTTCTCAAGAATCCCAGTGGCTTCAACCTCCAACCATTTATCATGAGCCTCAGTTGCTTTTCTATATTCCACACTTTCAAGATATATGGTGATTTTTCTATTTTTCCCTGAGATGGTTGTAGCCAGAGTAATGTCACCATCGCCAACTTTTGATTCTTTATGTAATTTAATAACATAGCCTATGATTGACACCTCTTCTGGCTCAATTCGACGAAACTGTTCGGCTGCTTCACGGATATACTGATAACTATTAGCGGAGAAGTAAACCCGCTCTGTTAAGTCACTTGAAATATCTATCTTAAAGGCAGGGGACCATGCGACAGAGAAATTAAGTGGTAGTTGTTCATGCTCTTTTTTGCCAATAATTGCCTCACATAAATCAGCATTTACCCCATCAATCACTCTCTCGAGAAAAGGGTCAAAATAAAACTTTCCCTTTTTTTCAATCTCAGCCACCACATCGTTTAGGGCAATCATTCCCCGGAATGTACTTTCAACGGCAAGACGCTCAAAGGGTGTTTTTTCAGGAATTGAGGGCAAAGTTAGATTCTTATCTTCAAGCTCCAGAGGAAGTGGTGAAATTACTTTTACAATATAGCTACCTCTCTCTGTCTGGCCCAACCTAACATTTTTTATAAACTCTTGAGCTCGAGCAGGCTTCCTTGAGCCAAAAAATGCCCTTGGCTTACTAGCGGTAGCAACAGAAGACCCCGCCAAAAGTATTTGCTTTGCTTTGTTAATTAAATCCACTCCAACATCAAATGAGACAGACGAACTATGCCTATCAAACGGGTCCTCAGATCCGACCCTGACTACATCACCGACAGAAAAAACGTCAAGTCTTCCAGAATATCTAACTGCGACCTTGCTTCATAACTGGATAAAGTTCGAATTAATTTTCCCATAGATAAAACATAATCTTCCTGAGTACCGCCTTCCAATGGAACCCACAAACGCACTTTTACTTTAGTTGGGCTATCGAAAATCACCACCCCGGCAGCTTCGGCAACCTTTACCCATTTATGTTTGATTAAATAAAAACAGATGTCTCTGGAGGATAAACGACCTAAAGCTGAAAAGTCTGTGATGTCGGCTAATATACTCATATCTATGCGTCTATAACCTGATTATCAAATGAAAGGAACTTCCCTTCCCCTAAAAGGTTCATTAACCTCGATAGTTGCATGCTATCAAATCTTTGTACCAAAGGAATTTTTAGTTCAACACTCCCTTTTTCCAGATCGGCGAGTCCTCTCAATGAATACCAATAACAGTTGTTTTTCAACTCTGTAGAACCAAGGTTGTACTTCACCCAGTCGGAGCTATCTCTAGGAACATTAGCGACTACTAGTATGTGGGGATTACGGTTATTTTTTATCTCATTAAAATTCTTTTTCTTAATTGTAAAAGGTAAATAATCACCTTTCGGCTGGTGGTAGTAAGTGCATTTAGCTTGTACTTTTAGGTCTTGTATTATCGGATAACCTTGCTGAGTTATCGTCAAATCAATACTTCTTCTATCAGGATTTAAGCAACTCATATTAGGCTCAACACCATACCCTGTAGCTGTTGCGATAGAACTAATATAGGAAATACTGAAGGGCTCTTGCCTATCACCCTTACATAGCAGGAATCCACTTTCATCAACAGCTTCTTTAACGGACATATGAGAATTTAAGTTAATATATTGAAGGGAACATCTAAACGAAAAACAGATACATCGAGAGTCTTAGCTTTTGACCAACAATTACACGCCCTAACCATATCAAGCCAACAGTATAAAATATAGGATAAATCCGGATAGCAACTATAAAAAACCTTTGCTTAACTGCCAACATCGTAAAACAGCAGAATTAATACGCCTTCGCAACTCTGAAACCACTATGAGCTATCAATTCATACCTCACAATCAAATATCTCTCGGTAAATCCTTATCACGCGCCATATCTAGCTCAACCTCACCAAGCGGTGATTCCTGAAGAAACGCAACCAAGTCCAACTTCTCCCAAACCACCCCAGCCAAATTCCGAGTCTGCTTAGAAAAAGTCAGCCCAACACAATAAACCTCACCCGCCCCTTGATATTTCTGCGCATACTGACGAGATTGTATTTGCGCCAGCGCCTTGTCACCGCTCGCTTCCTGAGTCGCTTTATCCGTTACCTTCACCTCAAACAGATAAACCTTCCCCTCAATCTTCAACGTAATATCAATGCGCCCACGATTCGTGCAATCTTCAGAAATGATTTCAAAGCCCAGGCTCGCAAGGTAAGCATAGATCACGCTAGTGTAATAACCTTCATAGTCCTGTAGTTTGTTATTCGTGAAGGTTTGATAAGGAATAGAGGCAAACAGTCGTGTAAATATTCCCTCAAGCGCATCAACATCACCCTTTACCAGCACCTCATAAAGTGACTTCTGGTAACTCAACACCTCACCGGTTTGAGTAGTCAGGTAGTTGATAAACAGGCGATTCAGAGACAAGCGGATTTCTCGGTTCGGCAAGGCTAAGTGATATACCGACCCAAAAGGCGTCTTTTCCTCATGATCAATCGTGAGATAGCCGGTTTGCCACAGCAAAGCCACTAAGTCGATATGATCGACATCAAAACTATCCAACACCACGCTGTCAGCCTGATAATGCGATAGTTCAGGTATGAAATAGGTCTTACTTTTCAGTAACTCCACCAAAAAACCGGGATTGCCCGTACTCCACCAGTAACTATTGAAACGATCCACGCCATTTGAAATAAACAGCAGAATATCAAAGGGGTTGTAAACTTTTTCTCCCAGATAATTGTAGCCGTTATACCAGTCCTTAACCTCTACCATATCCGCACCCTGCAAGTGCGCTTTAAACGTGGTTTGCAGATCGAGATGGGTGTAACCGCAGATGGTGGCGTAGTGAGGGTTTAGCGTAATATCTTCTAAATTATTAAGGCCGCTGAACAGGTTTACTTTGCTAAACTTGCTGACACCTGTAATGAAGACAAACTTGATAAAGGCATCGCTGTCTTTAATGACAGAGTAGAAGTTTTTCAACCGATCCCGCATGGCGCGAGCGGTTTCTTCATCGCTGATATTATCTAGAATCGGTTTGTCGTATTCATCAACCAGAATCACGACTTTTCCGTGTTTCTCGCAGGCAGCTTCGAGTAATTGAGCGAATTGATATTTAACATCACCCGTATCATGACAAGTTAAACCGAGGCGCTTTGCGTTACCCTTTAGTATCTGTTGAATAGTGGTATCTAGTGCATCAACGTTGTCATGTACGCCAGCCCCAAAACTGACTCGTATCACTGGTGACGTGACACTCCAATCCCATTGATCATGAATAGCAAGGCCTTCAAATAAGTTTTTCTTACCTTCGAATAGGTCTTTTAAAGTATCGAGGAACAGAGATTTACCAAAGCGACGCGGGCGCGAAAGAAAATAATAGTCCCCTTCACTGGCTAGCTTCAGAGCAACCTCAGTCTTATCAATATACGCATAATTACCTTCACGTATTTTCTCGAATGTCTGTATACCGATAGGGAGCTTCTTCATTTCGACCAACTCTATGACAGTTACCCTAAGTATAAAGCATTAAAACAAATAGTCCCTAAAGTTAGATGCTGGAATAAATCCCCACTCAAAGTACAATACGCACCTAAATAAAAACTCACTACTCCAATCTCAGGACAAACAACCTATGTACCCAATCATCCGCCTAATCAACGTCATGATTCAGGCTCGCAAAGCACCAAAAATTGCCTATACAAGCCCAAGCACAATACAGTTTCGCTGCCACCCTTGGGATCTGGATATGTTTAATGAAATGAACAACGGCAGAGTGTTAACGCTATACGACTTGGGTCGTTTCAACTTAGGGGTTCGCTGCAACCTACTGAAAGTATTAGGTGAAAACAAATGGGCTTTGGTCGTCGCGGGAAGCTCGGTTCGCTACCGTAAACGCATCAAAATGTTTGATAAAATCACCATGCATACACAGTGCGTCGGCATCGATGAGAAATGGTTTTACATCGAACAGTCCATGTGGGTAAAGGATAAGCCCTGTTCGTCGGTACTAATACGTGGCGGTATCAGCTCCAAAAATGGACTGATTAATCCCGCTGAAGTACTCAAGTTAATGGGCGATGAGCCGGGTAATTGCGAGTTATCCGAGTGGGTACAGGAGTGGATTGAGTCAGAGCAACACAGACCTTGGCCGCCAACACTGGAAGCGTCTTGAGCGCTCAGTAAATATAACAATATCAGCGGTGCTTTTAGGCTTGCTGAACCAGCACTTGCATGCCATATTCACCTTGTGAAATACGCTTCTCCATAAGCGATTCAGCCCACCCAACAAGGAGAGATCATGAGCGCCACGAGCAGTCTTACAGAGGTCGAACTATCCGATAAGTACGAGCAAACGGACGGGCGAATCTTCATTAGCGGCACTCAGGCTTTAGTACGTCTGGCACTGCTGCAACGTGAGCTGGACAAACAGCGAGGCTTGAATACACGAGGCTTTATCAGCGGTTATCGTGGCTCTCCTTTGGGCGGTTTAGACAGCACATTATGGCGTGAGAAAAAGCGCATTGAAAAAGCTGGTATCGTGTTTCAGCCGGGCGTTAATGAGGACCTTGCCGCCACTGCCATTTGGGGTACGCAGCAATTAGATTTTTTCCCCAAGCCAGAGGTCGATGGCGTCTATTCCATGTGGTACGGTAAAGCGCCGGGGGTTGATCGCTCCGCAGATCCAATGCGTCATGGGAACCAGTTTGGAACGCACAAAAACGGCGGGGTACTGGTTGTTGCTGGCGATGATCATCCCGGTAAATCCTCAACCGTAGTCAACCAAAGTGAACCATTATTGCGCGCACTGGATATCCCCGTTCTATACCCGTCGGATGTGCAGGAAATTATTGAGTTCGGTTTGTTAGGCTGGGAACTCTCCCGCTACTCCGGCTTGTGGGTCGGCTTGAAAACTACCAATGAAACCATAGAACAAACCCAAACTGTCACGCTGAATACCAAGGACTTTGTCGTCAATCGTCCGGAGCGCGATATTGATGACAGCGAAGTCAATATCAGGAATGCGGGCTTCAACCCTCAAGGTTTAGAAGTCACCGTCAAACGTATTCGTCTGCCACAGGTTCACAGCTTTGTGCGCGCCAATGGCATTGATAAAACACGCTTAGAAGGTCAAGGTGGCTTAGGTATTGTCACCTCCGGCAAGAGTTATTCTGACGTGGTGCAAGCGCTAAACTTGTTAGGGATTGATGCTGAAACTGCAATAGCTTTGGGTCTGTCTATTTACAAAGTTGGCTGTATCTGGCCGTTGGAGCCGGAGGGGTTAAAGTCGTTTGCTAAAGGTCGACCAGAGCTGTTGTTGGTCGAAGAAAAAAGCCCGATGATCGAGGCTCAGGCCGCGCAAGTTCTGATTAACCAAACCCAGCGAATTCGTTTGGTGGGTAAGCAGGACGAACACAGGCAAACGCTACTCCCCAGTGATGTGCAGCTGGAACCTTCCCTAATTGCTGATGTGATTATGGCAAGACTGGATTTCCTCAATACCGAACTCGCCGAGCACAAAACCCAACCAGCGATTCAAGCCAGACACAAAGCTTTACGTCAACAACTCGCGGCGAATCAACAGTTACGCAATGCCTCACCACTCAGCACACCACGCACGCCCTATTTCTGTGCCGGTTGTCCACACAACACCTCAACTAAATTACCCGACGGCAGTATGGCGATGGCGGGGATTGGTTGTCATACCATTGCTGTTTTCACACGAACAGATACATTACTGCCCGTACACATGGGTGGTGAGGGTATGAACTGGGCTGGCGTGTCACACTTTAGTGGTGCGGATCATATGTTTCAGAATTTAGGTGATGGCACTTATTTTCACTCCGGTCTGCTGGCGATACGTGGCGCGGTGTCCTCTGGCGTCAATATTACTTACAAGATTCTGTATAACGATGCGGTCGCTATGACCGGTGGCCAACCGATTGACGGGCCAATTTCCGTTTACGATATGGTGCGACAAGTCGCCGCTGAGGGTGTCAAACAGGTGGTTGTGGTATCGGATGATCCCGATAAATTTAAAGGAAAACTCCCACTGGATACCGGACTCTACCCACGCATTGAGCTGGATAAAGTTCAGAAGCAATTACGGGAAGTCACCGGTACAACCGTGCTGATATATGAGCAAACCTGTGCTACTGAAAAACGCCGTCGCCGCAAGCGTGGAACGTATCCGAACCCCGCTAAACGCTTGTTTATTAATGATGCGGTGTGTGAAGGTTGTGGCGATTGTTCCGTGCAGTCGACCTGTGTTTCCATCCAGCCCAAGGAAACCGCTTTTGGCACCAAACGTCAGATCGACCAATCCAGCTGCAATAAAGACTATAGCTGTATCAATGGATTTTGCCCGTCTTTTGTGACCGTACTGGGGGCTGAGCCGAAAAAGCCTGAGGGTATAGCGCTTAGCAAAGACCTCTTTGATGATCTACCTGCACCAGTTATTAGCGATTACTCCAACGATGGCAGTAATAGCAGCACTGGCAGCACTGGCAGCACTGGCAGCATCAATATTATGATCGCGGGTATCGGGGGAACAGGAGTGATTACCGTCGGCGCCATTATCGGCATGGCAGCACATATCGAGGGTAAAACCTGCTCGATTTATGATATGACCGGCCTTAGCCAAAAAAATGGTGCGGTTTATTCACATCTCCGTATCGCTGATGACGCCGACGCTTTAACCGCACAACGCATCGGTGCCGGTGAAGCTGACCTTATTCTGGCTTTTGATTTACTCGCCAGCCTTGCCGGTGACTCTGCTCAAACATTTAATAGAGGACGTACCCGTTTACTGGGCAACTCCATCATTCAACCCACCGCTGCTTTTCAGTTTAACCGCGATATGAAAGTAGATGAGCATCAAGTCGAATCCAGTATTGTAGCCAGAACCGGCAAGGAAATGGCTTGGTTTGTGGATGCCACAACGCTAGCACTAAAACTCTTAGGCGATACCATTGCCAGTAATATGTTTATGCTGGGTTACGCCATTCAGCAAGGGTTGTTGCCGGTATCACTGCCCGCATTGGAAAGAGCCATTACTCTGAACGGCATTTCGGTAGACACCAATCTCACCGCGCTATCACTCGGCAGATTGTTTTCACATTCACCTGAAACAGTTAAGGCATTACTGCCTGAAAATACTCAAGCCAGTGCACGCGAACAAACACTCGATGAGTTAATCGCACATCGCATTGAGCACCTTACAAACTACCAAAGTACGTCCTGGGCTAAACGCTATGCCAGAACTGTGCAAAAAGTCAGGGAAGCTGAGACTGCGCTAAACAATCAACCAGCAAAGCAAACGAGTAGCGACTCATCAGCTGATGCTAAGCTGGAAGCATTAACCCGCGCAGTTGCGCATAATCTTGCAAAACTAATGTCCTATAAAGATGAGTATGAAGTCGCACGATTATTCGCCGACCCTGAATTTAAAGAAAAACTGGATGCACAGTTCGAGCCGGGCTATACCTTAAAATTCAACCTTGCCCCGCCCCTACTCAGTCGTAAACACCCCTCAACGGGACTCCCCATGAAGCGGGAGTTTGGTAGTTGGATGATGACTGGCTTTGAAACACTCGCAAAATTTAAGAAGCTGCGTGGCACTCCTCTGGATATCTTTGGTTACAGTGCGGAGCGTCGTCATGAGCGTGCGTTGATCAAACGTTACAACCACATGCTGGATGAGCTGCTGAATCATTTATCCCATGACAATTACGACGACGCACTCAGGCAAGCTCGTTTACCGGAGGAAATCCGCGGCTATGGGCATGTAAAGGAGCAATCCATGCAGGCAATCAACTGGATGAATAAGCCAGCTGAACCATAAACAGCTGGCAAGCCCCTAAAGACCGAATCATTGGCAAAATACACGCCATCATAATAGTTTTACCTCCGTTGCAACTCTTAGGGTAAAATACCTGCAATCTAACTTAAGCAATAAACCACTATGATCTCACTGCTGATTATCTTCTTTTTGATCGCACTACTTTTTTCCTTCCTTTGTTCCTTATGGGAGGCGGTATTGCTCAGCATTACACCTTCGTATGCACAAATTAAACTGCAAGAAGGCACCAAGGTTGGACTGCAGCTACAACAGTTTAAAGAAAATATTGACCAGCCACTGGCGGCGATACTGACACTTAACACCATCGCTCATACGGTTGGTGCTTTAGGGGTTGGTAATCAGGCAGCACTGATCTGGGCGGACTCAAATCCAATCATTACCGGCTTTATCGTACCTGCAGGGATGACCATGGCGATTCTGGTCTTCTCAGAACTGATCCCAAAAACACTGGGCGCAAACTACTGGAAAAGTTTGTCTAACTTTACAGTCACGTCTCTGAACCTGTTAATCAAAGCCTTGTATCCACTGGTCTGGTTCAGCCAGCAACTCACAAAAGTGCTGAAAAAGGATAAAGGCGGCGCAGTATTTACCCGCTCTGATTTCGTAGCGATGACCGAATTAGGTACTCAGGAAGGTGTGTTTGAGAAAACAGAATCACACCTGATTAATAATCTGCTGCAGTTTAATACCGTGCAAACCAGTGATGTAATGACACCACGCACCGTGGTTGTTCGTGTGGCTGCTAATCAGACTATCTCTGAGTTTTATGAGGCGAATCCTAATCTACGCGTTTCCCGAATTCCGGTTTATGAAACGGATAATCCAGACCATATACAAGGCTTTATTCTGAAGAATGAAATGCTGCAAAAACTGCTGTCTAATGAAGGTGATCTGGCAGTTTCTGAAATCCAGCGCCCTGTGATGATGGTCAGAGAAAACTACCCTATTCCGGACCTGTTTAATGAGTTCCTTGAGAAGCGAGAACATATCGCGATTGTAGTGGATGAGTTTGGCGGCATGGCCGGTATTGTTTCTATGGAAGATGTGATCGAGACCATGTTAGGTCGTGAGATCATTGACGAACTGGATCACACGGATGATATGCGTGAACACGCTCGTAAGAAGTGGAAACAACGCGCCGATAAAATGGGTCTGACTGAGAATACGCCTAACCCGTAATTATACTCTGCTAGCAATTATGCTTTCAGGTGAGGAGGTCAGTGCTTTTGATCTCCTCACCTTAAGTGACACGCCGACTGCTCAATACTCAATACTCAATACTCAATACTCAATACTCAATACTCAATACTCAATACTCAATACTCAATACTCAATACTCAATACTCAATACTCAATACTCAATACTCAATACTCAATACTCAATACTGCGCTAAAAACCCGCGTATATCATTATAACTGCCACTCAAGCGACGCAGCGGTGCAGCCAAACTAGCAACAATTCTCACATGCTCGATGCCCGGATAAAAACGTGTAGTCACAGGGTTACCCGCATTTTGCAATCGCTCACTGAAACGCTGTGTATGAAACGGCAATACCCGCTTATCAGCCTGTCCGTGTAATAGCAATGTAGGCGGCATTCCGGCATACACATTCACCGTTGGCTTGGCTTGTTGCGCGTTAGCACCGGCAAAGATCGGCTTCACTTCCGCATCATTTAACGGCAGATCATAAGGCCCCGCCATACCAATCAACCCCACCGAACGCGCTCGCACACCACGTTGATAAAAATAGCTGCGGTCAGTCGCCAATAATGCTGCCGTGTGCGCACCCGCTGAGTGTCCCATCAAAATAAATGAATTCATTGGCTTGCCAAGCAGAGATGGCGCATTTAACTCGGTATAACGAATAGCATCAGCGACATCATTCACAAACGCAGGGAAACGCACGGCAGGATACAGGCGATAATTAGGAATAATCACGGTGTGTCCAAGCCCGGTAAGCGCATGCGCGACAAACTCAAAGTCTCGCTTATCACCCTGCTTCCACGCCCCACCATATACAAAAACAATCGGTGGTTTATTGCTAACTTGCTTGGGACGGTATACATCAAGGGTGCGTCGCTGACCGTTGCCATAGCTGTGTTGACTGAGATCGTAACTGCCCGATGGAATGACCGAATTAAGCACCGCAGCAGGCTTTAAACTGCTGCAGCCAACCGCAAACACCAGCATGATGATCGGCAGTAAAATCCATAGTAGTTTATTCATATCATTCCCCTGTCTGTATTGCTTTGTAAAAACACTTCAGTCGGGTTCTACCAGATAGAAGCTCGTATGACTCGTCCATACTTGTAGAGTTTACGCAGTCACCCACATTGTCAGATTCACTACCTGACTAAACCTTAATGTCTGGCTAAGACAAAGTCCGCAAAGTAACCCTGACTATCGGTTAGCGTGTCGGCAATAGTGAAGTCGGTATCTTTCAGAATCGATGCCAACACCTGATGATTGTACTTGCGGGATATTTCGACATGAATTTTCTCTCCCGCAGCAAATGAATACGTTTTATTCAAACTATCAATCGTCACCTGTTGGTCAACTTTGCTGATAATGGCGCTTTTTGCGATCCCCTCTTCTTCGGTGTATTCAGGGAAATGGTCGAATTGATCCACCACAAAATTCGCCCCTAACTCTCTGTTCATGCGGTGCAGCAGATTCATATTAAACGCCTTTGTCACACCCTGCGCGTCATTGTAGGCAGGCAATACAATATCAACAGGCTTGATCAAATCCGCTCCCAATAACAGCTTGTCACCCTCAGATAAATTCGCTCCCAGACTGTAAATAAACTGCGCGGCCTGCTCATCGCTCATATTGCCAATGTTTGATCCCAGAAACAGCACGACCTTTGAAGAATCGCGATCTTTAAGATCCTGCAGAATCTCGAAGTAATCACCCTGCTGGCCTCTTAACGACAAAGCAGGCAACTCAGTCAAAATGCTTTCGCTGAGTAGCTCCAACACATGACCGGAAATATCAATGGGCAGGTAATCGAACTGATAGCCCTGAGACAGCAACGCTTTCAGCAAATGCTTGGTTTTACTGCCATCCCCGGCACCTAATTCAATTAGCTCAAAGTGCTTATCTTTACTCACTCCCAAGGCTTCAATAAGTGCCTGCGTTTGCTGCGTAAAAATCTCATGTTCCGCACGTGTCAAATAGTACTCAGGCAAAGCCATAATCTGCCTAAACAGTTCATCGCCTTTTTGGTCATAAAAGTACTTAGACGGAAGTGATTTTGTCGGCTGACTTAGTCCTGCATCAACATCCATTGCAAATTGCGTATTCATTTAACTAAGCGAATCCCTGAAAATTGCCACCGCATTTGAGGGTGGAAAAAGTTGCGGTAAGTCGGACGACTGTGCCCGGCAGGCGTGACACTGGCACCCCCACGCAACACCATTTGATTAATCATGAATTTGCCGTTGTATTCGCCAACAGCTCCCTCACTAATGCAAAAGCCCGGGTAGGCTTGATAAGGTGAGCTGGTACATTCCCAACGCGTCCCCCAGTCCAGCGCACCAGAGGCAGCTTCCCACTCAAACTCAGTCGGCAAGCGACAGCCTTTCCACGCAGCATAAGCATTGGCTTCATAGTACGAAACATGACAAACAATGGATTCAGGATCGAGTTTCTTGAGTCCGGCTAAGGTGTAATAAAACCATTCGCCATCGATCTTATGCCAATACAAGGGCGCACGAATCTCATTGGCTTGCACCCATGACCAGCCCTCATCCAACCAATGATTAAACTGCTGGTAACCACCGGCTTCGATGAATTCAAGGTATTCGCCATTCGTGACTAATGACTTGGAAATTTCAAAGTCCTGTAAGTAGACCTTGTGAGGTGAGACTTCATTATCAAAACAGAATCCATCACCCTGATAGCCGATGGTATAGAGATCTTCGCCGAACGATAGCCAGCCTTGCTGCGTATTGTGATCAGCAACCAGGTTTTTATCGGCATCATAGACGGGGAATAATGGATTGAGTGAGAACACATATTTCAAATCCATCAGCAGCAATTCCTGGTGTTGCTGTTCATGGTTTAACCCCAGCGTGACCAGAGCAGACACTTCATCGGTCAACGGCTGAGACAAAAACGCTATCATGTGTTGGTCTACATAATGGCGATATTGGTAGACCTCATCCACCGTCGGGCGCGTCATCACGCCACGCTGAGCCCTGACCGCGCGCTCACCGGCACTTTGATAATAACTGTTAAACAGGAAGTTAAAGTCTTCATGAAAAACCTGATAGTCCGGCTGATACTTCTGCAAAATCATGGTTTCAAAAAACCACGTCACATGTGCCAGATGCCACCTCGGCGGGCTAGCAAACTCAACCGCCTGAGGGATATAGTCTTCTATATTGAGAGGGCTGCATAATGCTTCAGTGCGCTGTCGCACTGCCTCAAAAGATGCCGCAAGTGACTCTGCCATAAATTGCCTTTCTGCTCGTCTAGAGTGGAGTTGAAAGGCAATATGTTATCAGGCTGTCATTAAGATAATATTTCCATGGGCTTTTGTTGGGTTAATCGAAACTTTTAGAAAGTGCCTCGATATGCTCTGGTCCAATTCCGCAACAGCCTCCGATAAGATTAACACCCGACTGTTGCCACTGCTTCGCCCATCCCAAATAATCCTCAGGATTTAAATCATCTCTAATGCTACTGACATCCGAGTTAGCCGCCGCATCTTTTCGCTGTGGTTGGAAAGCATTAGCATATGCACCCAGTGGAAAATCTGGTTGTTCCAGCGCAGTAAGGGTTTCTCGGGCTGCGAGGAGTGCCTTTTCAATGACTTCCGGCTGGCAGCAATTGAACAAAACCGCATTAACACCAATCTCATGCATCTTTTTGATAGCTTCCACAACCGTTTCACCCGATCGCAATACCGGCTCATCAATCGCTAGTGAATCCTCCAAGGTGAAGGCAACCCAGTACGGCTTGGCCTCCTGGCTCAGACTATCAACGACGGCCTTTACCGCGACCGCTTCCCCAATCAGGCTTTGTGTTTCTGATAGCCATAAGTCTACATTGGGGCTAAGTGCTTCAATCAGCGGTGTCGCCAGAGCCTCTACCTTCTCTGCCTGAAATAAATCAGCACGGTATGACCCGAATAATGGCGGAAGTGAGCCTGCGACCTGAACCTCGTGATCACTCTCATCTGCCGCTTGTCTTGCCACTTCACCGGACAGTTTCGCTAACTCAAAGCCTCGCTCTTCAAACAGAGTGTCACCAATATGAAACGGCACCAGCGCATAGCTGTTTGTGGTGATGACCTTCGCGCCACTTTTTATATAATCATCATGGACTTCACGCACGATTTCCGGAGTTTCCATCATTGCCAGTGCCGACCACTCAGGCTGACGAAATGGCGCACCACGGCGCTTTAGTTCACGGCCCAGACCACCGTCTAAAATCATCACAGATGAGTTGTTCATATTGCTTACTCAGAGGTTTATCAGAAATGTCAATCAGCCATTATCGCTGATCAAAAACGGCTCGACAATAGAAAGTGAGTGCGCGGTGAATTCATCTTTCTCACCCACTGGCGCAACATACCATAAAGCCTCTTTTACTGGCTCGATTCCGGCTTTTTTGGCAATCGTCCATGCGGCTAAATATTGCGAAGACATACAGCCACCAGACGTGGCAAGATTGCCCCTGGCAACGAAAGGTTGATCCAATACATCAACACCCGCTTCAATCACCCACGGCTTGGTGGTCAAGTCAGTACAGGCTGGTAAATCTCCCAATAAGCCTAACTGCGCCATTAGCAAGGTACCAGAGCACTGCGCTCCGATCACTTGCCTGTTTGGATCTAACTCGAGACGATCTAATATTTGCGGGTCTTTCGCAATATCACGTGTATAGATGCCACTACCAAATAGCACGACATCCGCAGTATTGGCGTACTCCAAAGGCTGCTGAGCCTGAATAGTCACGCCATTCATTGATGTGACTTGTTCAGCCGGACACGTGATCTGAACATTCCAGCCCGCCCCTTTCATACGATTCAAAATGCCCAGAGCAATAAATGAATCGAGTTCATTAAATCCTTCGAAGGTCAGGATGGCTATATTCATAATTTCTTCCTTTTATTTTTTCAACAGACCCACCGGGACTATTTGCACGGGAGTTATCTCGGATACTCCGTCTCAAACTGCTCACGCGTCACATCCTCCGGCAGCCTGTCTTTCACATGCTGATCCAGCTCCAAACCCCACGTATTAATCATGCAACCCAAAGTCACATACATGCCGTGAATGGCGATGATATCCATGATCTGTGCCACACTAAAATGCTCACGCAATTGCGCATGTGTCTGAGGGCTTAAGCCATGCGATGTGATTAATTCATCGATGCCATTTAACAGTGCCCGCTCACCTTCACTCCAGCTAACGGCAGCACCACCCGTCTTTACCCGCTCGATTTCCTCACGACTCAGACCACAAGCCAAACCACGCTCAACATGTGACCCCCACTCGTACCAAGCCTTCATGTGTGTCGCCACCCGCAAAATCACCAACTCACCATAACGCTTACCGAGCGCACCTCCTTTTACGGAGTAATTACGGAAGTTCCACCATGCTTTTAACAACTCAGGATTGTGTGCCATCAAACTATGCACATTGATCGGACGGCCATTCATGTCTTGTTTGATGAAATCCAGCGAGTCATCCCACTCGTCTAATGGAAGTGGTGCTACCTCAGGGACATTAATCATTGAGCATTCCTTTTTCCAATCCTTTCACTACTGTGCTTAGTGTGGGAGCTGTTCTTTGGTACTAGTACTGATCTCATGGTGCTGGTCTCTTGTCACTGCTCTATTCAAGATAATCAACACATCCATACTAGCAACCGACCACAACTCACGCATGATGCAGTGGATCATTTAGTCTGCAATCACCGGAATCACATCGCGCAGCACTGACACGATGGTATCAATTTCCTGCTTCTCGATAATCAGTGGCGGCGACATACAAATTGCATCACCCACACCGCGCACCATAACGCCTTTTTCCCAAGCGGTCGTCAGTGCTTTTGGCCCGATGGTTCCTGCCTGACCTTTCGGTGCACGAATTTCCACCGCGCCCATCAACCCATAGTTACGCACATCAATCACCTGATCCAAATCCGCTAAGCTATGCAGACCTTCCTGCCAATAACTACCGATTTCACCAGTGGTCTTAGCGCGAGTCAACAAGCCTTCTTTCTCGTAAATATCCAAGGTCGCCATGCCTGCCGCACACGCTACTGGATGACAGGAATAAGTATAACCATGGAAAAACTCGACCGGTGCCTTGGCATGCTCCATGCACGTGTCATAAATTTTATTAGACACAAACACCGCAGACAGCGGCAAAGCAGCGTTAGTAATGCCCTTGGCAGAGGTAATAATATCAGGTGTTACCCCAAACTCAGTCGAGGCAAAGGCTTCTCCGGTACGTCCCCAGCCGGTAATCACCTCATCAAAAATCAACAGAATATCGTGCTTATCACAGATCTGACGCAGGCGTTGCAGATAACCTTCCGGTGGCAACACAACCCCACCAGCTCCCGCAATTGGCTCGACGATAACCGCTGCAATGGTGCTGGCATCGTGGAATGTGACCAACTCTTCCAGTTCGTCCGCCCACTCAACACCCTGCGTCGGCAAGCCTTTGCTGAATGCATTACGCTCAATATCCAGCGTATGGCGCATATGATCCACCATCAACCATTGACCGAAGGTTTTGAAATTCGGTGTCAGACCAGCCATGGCAACCCCACCAAAATTCACCCCGTGATAGCCTTTTTGTCGACTGATAAAACGCTTCTTCTGACCTTGCCCGCGCACATCCCAATACTGCATGGCAACTTTTAACGCAGTATCCACTGCTTCCGACCCAGAGTTACCAAAAAACACGTGGTCTATGCCGTCCGGTGTGTACTTGACCAAACGCTCGGAATACTCAAAACCCAACTCGTGACCGAAGTTAAAGATAGAAGTGAAGTCGAGTTTGCGCAGTTGAGCACTCACCGCATCCGCTATTTCCGTGCGACTATGTCCTGCATTCGAACACCATAATCCAGCCGTGGCATCTACCACCTGTCGGCCATCCGGCGTTGTCAAAAAGACGCCCTGAGCAGACTCCACCATGCGCGGTGATTCTTTAAATGCCCGGTTGGCAGTGAATGGCATCCAAAATGCATTTTGATCTTTAATCGACATAAGTGACTCTCTATGTTTGATTTATCAGTGTGGTTAACAGGGCTTGATTTGTTGATTATAAAGGGGATCACAGGAATAAAAATTAGGATTTATCGATACTAAATTTGATAATATCGACATTAGTATTTCGCAAAACCATAAACCTCTGTACACGACAAAAAACTAAACGACCGAATATAGTTCA
>NZ_QGKM01000100.1 GCF_003172875.1 Leucothrix pacifica
AAAAATGATGCACTACTAGCATTCAACCGTCCATATTATTAGAGCTAAGCTTTTCAGACTCTCATCAAACCATTAGCTTGACGTCCATCCGGAACTGGGTAGATAGAGGGTGTTATCACTGTCGGTAAAAGTTTCGACCATTGGTGATTTATAGCCCAAGATTAAACAATAACGATAACATATTTTTGTACAAAGACAACTCAGCCTGATGCTATATATCAACGCTATACGTTCAGAATACCTGCTTATATATCATTGTCAGACAGCGCCAACAATCGACTGATCCAACTATTAAATAACGCACATTCACTACGCATCTCCTCCAACCCAATATCCAAGGCAATTAAGGAACCATAGATCACTTTGTCATACTCACGAATCAATGCCTGAATACGTTTGCTGGGTGCAGTATTAGGATCATTATTGATGTGCTCAGGTGTCTCGAATTGATGACGAATTTTCTGCAGGTCTTGCTGTAACTCTGCGTGACCTGATTCGTTAGCCAGCTTTTGTGGGTTGCTAAATAACAGCCCCTCAAACTCATAAAATTGAATGTGCGGGATAAAGCGCCTAACAGCATTAGCACCAAGATGCTCCTTCAGTTGCTTGCTGAACACAGTGCAAATCGTTTGGCTTTTTGTGTTCAGATCATTTTGTAGCAGTGCTTCTGCTTTACCGGGAAAGTTTTCCGGCAGACCATAGAAGTCGAGAAAAGTTGTGCAGTAAGCGCTGGTATCACCTAATAGGCGTAACTGAACATCACGCAGTACCCTCTGAAACTGTACGTTTCCACCTTTATGCCCCGGTTTGCCAAGCAATGCGGGCTGCAGGTAGATACCCCGACTTTCAAAATATCCGCCCATAACCTCGTTAACAAACATCTCTTCCGTCTGTCCTTCACAAATGACGTGGATTCGCTGCATTAACGTGGTCTCCCACCAAGAATATTTTTCTCCCAGAGTTCACCGACTGAATAGTCCTCCAACCAATCGTTAAACCTATCACCATCAAGACGCTTAAAAACTGTTGCTCCTTGTTCTCGCTCAACCACAATCAAATCGTCTAATTCAAACTCATTAACCAGAGGCACTGACTGAGTGGAAACAATAACTTGCATACGGGAAGACGCGGAACGCAGTAAACTTCCTAGCAAAGAGATGGCGTAAGGATGCAAGCCAAGCTCAGGCTCATCAATAATGATGGTAGATGGTGGATCGGGCTGCAGCAGTGCTGTTACCAAACAAATGAAACGAATAGAACCATCAGAAAGCTGGCTAGGCCAGAGCGAGTAGTCACTGTCTGTCTGCTTCCACAACAGTCGGATTTGTTGTTCCTCGCTGGGAAGCTTTTGCGGCTTTAGTACGAAGTCATCAAAGAATGGAATTGCAAGTCGTATCGTTTTTATAATTTGAGTGTAATGGTTAGGGTTTTCCTGCTGCAGACGATAGAGAAAAGCTGCAAGGTTTGACGCATCAGAGCGTAACTTTTCATTGTGGTGTACTGCTGATAAGCGCTTAACGCCAGCTGTGTCACTGGTGTCATGGAAGTGGTAAACCTGCCAACTACGGATCACCGTTCTTGAGCTAAGCTTCGTTTCAGTCTGACCACCACCCAGTTGTTGTTGCTGACCACTTTCGGCGATGACTTCGCTCTGAAATACAAAGCCTTCATCTACGGTCGGTTCTAGTGTGAACTGATAGCTAAACTCGCCCGTAACAATTTCCGAATGCAGCTGCTGAGTTTCCTTTACCCCGTTAAAAAGCACACGGTCAGCACCTCCTTGTTTACGCCCCCAGACTTGTAGGGAGTGACCAAGCATATTTCCAAGCATGGAAAAATATGAAACCAGATTACTTTTCCCAGAACCATTTGCACCAATCAACACATTCAGATTATTGAGCGAAAAATCATCCAATCGCTGGATAGACTTAAACCCCTGGATGGTCAATCGGTTAATCGGGATATTAGTGGCTTGGTCGCTCATATGGCTTTCTCAATGATCGCTGGATGCTTTGAGTATAAACCACTTCATACTTGCGGTTCACCACCAATACTAAAGGGGCTGGAGCCATAGCATGGATACGCATATAACGGACTTCCAAATTAGCATCATTAAATTGCGTTTTTCAAGCTAAAGCTAAACCTGCCCGCCAACGCCCTTAAACTTCTCAACAAACGCCGCAATCTTCTGAAAAACACTTTGCTTTTTGGTTTTATATTGCGGATTTAATGGGCTCATTTTAGGCAATGTGGCATTAAGCTCTGTGCCGTTTTCGCTGGCGTACTCACGCTTCAATGATGTCTTAATATAACGACGCGCCTCTTCATCGTTAAGCCCCTCAGACTCAATCAACTCATCCGCCTCTCGCTTCTGCTCAGCTTGCGCAAACTTAAAGAATGCATCAATAATCGACGCCTTATCCTCCAGCTCATCCAGATTCGTTTTATTAATAAAATCCACAATCAGGCTTTCTTTGGCACGGTTACCAATGCTGGCACGAATCAAGCGCCGTACCTCATCAATCAAGTCAGATTTACTCTTTCGCTTCTTATTGTGTTCAAAGATCAGCTCCAGAATATAATCCAGATTAATCTCCTGAGACTTCAGCAGATCTACTTCAAACACCACATCGTCCCAATTGATCGAGGACTCATCTTTATCTTTGGCTGAGCGCTCACGACGTAGCCAGTCACGGATATCGTTATAAGCCGAACGGTAATCCTGAACCTGACGATCCGATGGCATTCTGATGGCTTGCAGTGCCGCTAACTCATCATCATCCACGTGGTACGCTTCTTTGAATTCCTCTATGGCTTTTGGGTCACTAATGTCAATCTCCTGCAAGACTCTTAAGCTGGCAAACTCATCATAATTTTGCAGAATGTTTTCCGCGCGCAGGTACTCACCAAACAGTTTGGCAAAGTCCTTTTTGTCCTTCTCCAAAATGATTTCATCCGGCTTGGGAAAGCGCTGCTCAAGCTCACTAACGACTTCCATAAAACCCCGGCGCGCCTCTCCCGTCACCACATCGGTAAAGCCCTGCATATATTCTTCGTAACTCTTTTCCAACACCACGTTTTTGGTGTTTTTGTCGCCAAATAAGGTAATGGTATCGACCGTTGCCTTTTCTAAATTACGGAACGTAACGATATTACCAAACGCTTTATTGGCATCATAAATCCGGTTGGTGCGCGAGTAGGCCTGCATCAAGCCGTGGTAGCGTAGGTTCTTATCCACGAATAAGGTATTGAGCGTTGGTGCATCAAAGCCCGTCAGGAACATGCCGACCACAATTAGCAAATCAACTTCCTGAGTTTTTACACGCTGCGCTAAGTCACGGTAATAGTTCTGGAAGCTTTTACTATCAACACCAAAGTTCGTTTTGAAGTGAGCGTTGTAATCTTCAATCGCTGCTGCCAAAAACTCTTTAGCGCTGCTATTCATGGCGCTGACATCAAAACTTTCGTCCTGAATATCTCCCACTGCATCCTGCTCTTCATTCGCTGCAAACGAAAAGATAGTGGCGATTTGTAACGGCTTATCGTGGCCTGCTTGTAAGCGGTTCAGCGTTTCATAGTAGTGCTTTGCCGCGTCAACATTGCTCACCGCAAACATCGCGTTAAACCCATGTTGGCGGCTTTTGTTACGGTGCGTTTTTTGATTGAAGTGATCCAGTATGTACTGCGAAATTTCTTCAATACGCTGCGGGTGCTGTAACGCCTCTTTATTCTCCGCTGCATTGAGCTTTTTCTCGTCCTGCTCCTGCTCAATCTTTTTAAACTTCGGGCGCACGTCGTTGTAGTCCACCTTGAACTTCAACACCTTTTCATCCCGAATCGCATCCGTAATCACATAAGAATGCAACTCACGGCCAAACACGCTTGCCGTGGTTTCTGCACCCAATGCGTTCTGAGGAAAAATGGGCGTGCCGGTAAACCCGAACTGATAGAACTTTTTAAACTTCTTTTTCAGGTTTTTCTGCGCTTCACCAAACTGGCTGCGGTGACATTCATCAAAGATAAACACCACCTGCTTATCGTAGATCGCGAGACTGCTTTCACTCTTCATCAGGTTATTGAGCTTTTGGATGGTAGTGACAATGATCTTATTGTCTTCTTTATCCAAGTTACGTTTTAAACCCGCCGTGCTGTTCGAACCATTCACACTATCCGGTGAGAAGCGTTGGTACTCTTTCATGGTTTGGTAGTCGAGGTCTTTACGATCCACCACAAAGAACACTTTGTCGATGAACTCCAGCTCTGTCGCTAAGCGCGCGGCTTTAAAACTGGTGAGCGTTTTACCCGAGCCAGTGGTGTGCCAGATAAAGCCACCGCCCTCCGGCTTACTCCAGTTTTTCGCCTCATACGAGCTTTTAATTTTCCAGTAAATGCGTTCGGTCGCGGCAATTTGGTAAGGGCGCATAATCAGCAATATGTCGCTACTGTCGAACACCGAGTAATGCAGCAAGACGTTTAGCAAGGTATTTTTCTGGAAGAAGGTCGCAGTAAAGTCTTTTAAGTCTTTGATCAAGCCGTTATCCGACTTGGCCCAGTTCATGGTGAAGTCGAAGCTGTTTTTATTACGCTGCGTAGTATTGGCAAAGTAACGCGTGTCAGTGCCGTTAGAAATCACAAACAGCTGGAGGTATTTAAACAGCGAATGCTCGGTATTGAAGCTTTCCTTACTGTAACGGTGTATTTGGTTAAACGCCTCACGAATCGCCACGCCACGCTTTTTGAGTTCGATTTGTACCAGTGGCAAACCATTGACCAGAATGGTGACATCGTAACGATTGGCCTGAGTGCCGGTTTGCTCGAACTGTTTAATCACCTGCACTTTGTTACGCGCGACTTTTTGCTTATCGACGAGGTAAATGTTCTGGATGCGTCCGTCATCAAACACAAAGTCATGGATGTAGTCATCATGCAGCTTGCGCGTTTTATCGATGATGTTATCGCTGGGCTTGTCCAGATAAGTTTCAACAAAGCGCAACCACTCACCCTCATCAAAGGTGACATTGTTCAACGCTTGCAGCTGGACGCGAACATTGGCTAGAAGCTTGTCGGGTGTGTTTAAACCCGATACGAACTCATAACCCTGATTGCACAGGTCGTCGATAAACTCCAGCTCCAAATCATTTTCGCTTTGGTAGGTGTCGGCAACTTCATAATCTTTGCTGTATTTATCGAGAATAATGAAGTGATTGGCCTCGACGATAGGCTTAGTGTAATCAACCATTTTGTGTCTCTTCCTTCCGCCAGAAGCTATAGTTCTCAACTAAATGAGTCAGAAGAAACCCAACAGTTCTCTTCTCGGGTTCGCTTGGTTCCGCTACAACTTCATGGGGCAATGTTGAATGGCTAGTGAATTGAATAATCCGGTGATAGTAAGCATCTTTATCACCAGGAAGAAGTTCAGACCATTTTGGATA
This sequence comes from Leucothrix pacifica, assembly GCF_003172875.1. GTDB lineage: Bacteria > Pseudomonadota > Gammaproteobacteria > Thiotrichales > Thiotrichaceae > Leucothrix > Leucothrix pacifica. Next base: position 5,433 of record NZ_QGKM01000100.1, read on the forward strand.
ACCTAAGAAACTAGCTGTTTTTTCATATAAATTACGTAATAACGTAAAGTGGTATTTTTGAATCTTGTTTTCAACAATTGCTGTTTCGAGTGTTTGTTTCAAATATAAGTGATAAGAAAAGCTTTTATTGGAGTCACCATTTTTCTCTATCAGTGAATAAGTGCCATCCTCTTTGCGTTCAAGCAGATAGCAAGATTTCTTGTTTAACTCATTAAAAATCACGTTATAAAACAATGGGCTATGTGTTGTAATGACAAACTTCAGGCCGGATTTACTAGATTTAATTAATTGAGCTAAATTGACCGCAAGCTCAATCAGGTGGTTTTCATCTAATGAACTCACGGGATCATCAATAAAAATATACTCCAACTGATCAAACTGGTTAGTTTCACGTTCGTCCTCCTCAGCAACATTGAGAATAGTAACCACTTGATCTAGTAGCGTGTAAAATATACTCCAAATGAAGTTACTCTCTTCCCCCTTTGATATTTTCAGGTTGCCAATATGCTCATCATCACCACGATCTAATGAAAAGGTAACTTCTGTGAAGTCCTCACTGAACAAAGGAGTTAATTTACTGTTAGTATAATGTTGGAAATAATGAACGATATTAGCATCCTGCCCAAGATCCCTTAACAGAGTGAGTAACCAATCGGTATATGAATTAGGCTGAATCAGCAACTTCGGAGCTGCATCTTCCTCTTGACCATTCTTCCAATAAAAAAGGTCTTCCGTAAAAGCATTATAATACAGGACTTTATCGCGTGCAGATGAAGTTTCATCCTCTACTTTAGGAGCGATTAGTTGCTGAAACTCACGAGATAGCCGTGTTTTTCCTGTACCATTAAAAGCATAAATGAGCTGCACCTTAGGAACCTGTGTTACTACCTCAACTTCGGCAGTTTTCCTATTCCTCACCGTTCTTGGTGCGCTGAGTTGCTGGGCAATTTCTGTTAAGGAGTCACTCATTTTATACCACTACATCATCTTGCTTTGGAAAACTAAACAACATATCACGGTAGTGTTCATATTGCTTATTGCGCAACTCGATTTCATGAGGTAAGCCACTAGTAATGGAGCTGGTCAAAGTGTCAAACTTATCCAGGATTAAAACGATTCGCTCTTTTTCCTCCAGCAAGGGATTTGGAATACGTATTGCCTCTAAGTTCTTTTTATTTAATTTCGGCTGCGCTGCCCCTGATATGAAGGGAGTTAGATCAATGCTATTCAAGTAATACTCCACATATCTTCTTTCAGCATAAGTATCAAACTTCAATATATGAGCATGGTTATTAACCCATGTCTTGCCACTAACACTGAATGCAATAGGCGTTTTTCTAGCTAGTAAATTGGCACCATCTTCAGAAACCAGCAAAAAATCACCGTCAAAAATATAGTCTTTGATATAATCCACTATTCCAGATGCACCATAGTATGGAACATCTCCAGCCTCTCTGAGACCACTTCTAATTGGCTTTCTCTTTGAATCAAGGTTCTCAGCCAACTCACCCAAAGTCTTCCACTCAACCTCCCCTTCTTCAAAACTCAATAACTTATCACGATAGTAATTGTATTGCTTCTTGCGTAGATTAAGCTCGGTTGTCAGCTCGGTTGTCAGCTCGGTTGTCAGCTCGGTGAACGCGTCCAAAATACGGACGATTTCGGCTTGGATTTTTAGGGATTTTTCTGGGTTATTGGGGCATGGGATGGGAACCAATATTTTCGCAAGACTGTCCTTCGAAACCCTGCGAACTTTCGCGCCTGTGATATGTTTTCTCTTCTGTGATTGAAACTCATCAGTCTTCAAGAAGTACGCTAGATATTTAACGTTTTGAGCATGTCGAAACAGCATCATATCACCAGAAATTGCGACTTTATCACCGAGCCATGCTAGCGGTTTAACAACATCTTCATCATTTTCAGAAGTTGTCGCCAACAAAAGGTCTCCTTTCACAGCAACCTTAAGCTTTTTAGCCAAGTCAAACGTCACATACGTATATGACTCTTCTGCGGACAAGTCGAACTTTGTATAGATTTGGCCGTAATGAATAGCGGGAAAGCCTTCATACACGAAGTCTTTCTTTTGCATTCCGTTACCACGGACAAACTCACCCAAATGCCCAAGTGGCAACCATTCAACCTCTACCCCATCCAGCAGCTTTTCCATAAAATCGTTTTTATTCATTTCCATCACCGCTGCTTAATAAGTCTTGTTGTTGGTCACGTTCCAGCGCCTTCATCTGTTTATCAAAGTCGGATTCATACAACCTGTCCTGCACAATCCGATACTTCTCAAACTCCGTTTCCGCATGCGCTTTGGCAATTTCTGCTGTCACTTTTCCGGCGTCTTTCAACACTTCACGGTCGGTGGCTTCAATAAACCGATTGAGCCGCTGTTCCCAGTCTGCCATAGTCATGGGGAGTTTTCGTAACGCCATATCTTCCGCTATATCAAGGTAGGCATTCACCAAGCGCTGCAATTGGGCCAACTCATTATCGGTCAGATAATTCTTAGCAACACTCACATCAAATTTCTGAATCTTGCCATCGGGCGCATCCTTCCAGGACGTTAAGCCCATATTGGTTTTATCCGCATCTGCGCGGCTGTAAACCACCTCCGCAGCGGTCACACACTTACGAAACTGCACCGCTCGCTCAGAGTTCACCTTGTAACCCACCGCGATAATGCCGGAGAGATTGTAGTGATTGGTGTTGTAGTTTTTGCCGTCGCTGGCAGTTATCCGGAATTTCCGGACAACTGAATCTTGCTCCAACTCATTGTCCAAAAAGATATTTTTAAGATGCTCGCTGACGGTTCTGACATTGACATCGTACAGCTCACCCATCATTTTCTGACTCAGCCAAACATCTTCATCAGCATACACCGCTTCAACACCGCCCTCACCGCTGGCAGCAATAAAGGTCAAATACTCTGCGGCGGATGAGCGAAGGGTGGGGGTTTGTTTGGGTAACTGACTCACGCAGGCTCACCCTCGATCTCCGCCACAATCGCATCAATCTCCGTGCGCAGCGTGTCGATCTTGGCTACCGTGGTTTTCAGCTCGGCATTCAACTCGGTAATATCAATCACTTCGCGGGTGTCTTTAGCCTCGACATAGCTACTCACCGAGAGGTTGTAGTCATTCTCAGCAATGGTTTCATTCGACACAGTAACCGCAACGTGATCCACGTTTTCCTTGCTATCAAAAATCGCCATAATGCGCGCGATGTGGTCATCTGACATCACATTATTATTGGTTTCTTTTTTAAAGAATTCCTCACCGCTGGCATCAATAAACTGCGTGGTGTTGTCGGTTTTATGCTTGGCTAACACCAGTATCGTCACGGCTATTGTCGTACCGTAGAACAAGTTCGGCGCTAACGAAATCACGGTTTCGACGTAATTGTTATCTACCAAATACTGGCGAATTTTCTTCTCCGCACCACCCCGATAAAAAATCCCCGGAAAGCACACAATCGCAGCGCGACCTTTGCCTGACAGGTAACTCAGCGCATGCAATACAAAGGCGAAGTCCGCTTTCGACTTGGGTGCCAAGACACCCGCTGGTGCAAAGCGCTCATCATTAATCAAGGTCGGGTCATCACTGCCGATCCACTTCACGGAATACGGTGGATTGGAAACAATGACATCAAAGGGTTTGTCATCCAGAAAGTGTGGGTCTGTTAGGGTATTGCCCAGCCGGATATTAAACTTATTATAGTTAACGTTGTGCAAAAACATATTCATCCGCGCCAGGTTGTAGGTGGTATGGTTAATCTCCTGTCCGAAGAAGCCCTCCTCTATAGTATGGGCGGCAGAATGTTTTTTGACTTGCAACAGCAGCGAAGCGGAACCGACCGCCAGGTCATAAGCTTTGTTGATGCTGGTTTGTTTGTGCATGGCAAGCTGAGCAATCAGCTTGGAAACTTGCTGAGGACTAAAGAATTCACCACCAGATTTACCGGCATTGGCAGCATAGTTGGAAATGAGGAATTCGTAGGCATCACCAAATAAATCAATGTCACTGCCTTCAAAGTCACCGAAATCAAGACCCGCAACTCCTTTTAGCACAGAGGCCAAGCGGCTGTTTTTGTCTTTAACCGTGTTGCCCAAGCGATTACTGGTGGTGTCAAAGTCCGCAAACAAGCCTTTGATGTCGGTCTCAGAGTCGTAGCCGTTGGCTGAGCTTTCAATCGCTGTGAAAATCGCGGCTAAATCGGTATTCAGGCTTTCATTGGTGTTGGCGCTGGCTGCGATATTGGCAAACAGTTGGCTGGGATAAATGAAATAGCCTTTGGTTTTAATGGCATCGTCTTTGATATCAGCCGTGATGATGTCATCGCCGAGCGCTGCGTAATTAATGCTGTCATCACCGGCTTCGATGTAATCGGTGAAATTTTCACTAATAAAGCGATAAAACAACGTGCCGAGCACGTACTGCTTGAAGTCCCAGCCATCGACAGAACCTCTTACGTCATTGGCGATTGCCCAGATTTGGCGTTGCAGTGCGGCGCGTTGTTGAGTGCTTGTCATGTGGTTCCTGCTTCAGGGTGACTAGTTAAAATTCAGTCACTATTATACGCTACTAACAAATACCCTGAAACCGCACACACTTCATAAAGCTAAAACCCATGTGCCATTGTGGCACTCAATTGACAATCACCTGATATAATTTCATAATCCCATGTGACACTTTGGCACAGAGGATATTGATTATGGCTAGTGCATTACCTCGCATCACCTCTCGGGTTGATGTCGAGACACAAAACTTACTGACAAAAGCCGCAGCTATTGCAGGCATGTCGAGCATAAACTCGTTCGTACTCAGTGCAGCCATTGAAAAGGCAAAGCAATTAATTGAACAAGAGCAATCACTTAAATTGAGTCAGGCTGATGCTAAACTACTGGTAGAGGCGTTAGACCGCCCTGCTGTGGCACATGCTAAGTTAAGCGAAGCTGCCAGCCGTTATGAGACCAAAACTCAATAATGGAAACGGTACTGCTAAACAAAGCTAAACACGATAGAAACCGCTTCAACTGTGGTATTGAAGCGCTGAATAACTACTTGAAAGTGATGGCGAGCCAACAAGCCAAAAAAGACAATACGAGAACCTTTGTTCTTGAAGATGAAACGAACGAATCACATATCATCGGCTTTTACAGTTTGACCATGACACCCATCGACTTAGAGGCACTACCCAAACAGCTTCAAAAGAAACACCAGTCATCTTCATCAGGCGGCTTGATCGCCCGGCTCGCCATTGATGAGCGATATAAAGGTAAAGGTTTTGGCCAGTGGCTATTAATCGATGCGCTTCGAAAGTTGCTCGCAGCCAGCGATAGCGTCGCTTTTCCAGTAGTAGTCGTTGATGCAAAAGATGGTGCAGAAGGGTTTTATAAACACCATGGTTTTCAGGCTTTTCAGGATAGCGAGAATAAATTATTTATTACGATTTCTGATGTGCGGATCAGTTTGAACGCATCAGCTTCATAACAAATAATCTATCCCCGTCTATCTGATTCTCCCTTCTCTGAGCAAATCAACCGAGCGAATCATTACTGAATACTCAATCGCGCGCCCCTCGAATAAGCATTAAACTCCGGCGCATACACACTCTGCACCGTCGCAGGCGCTACCCTAAACTTACCCGAGGTCGTCGCACGTAAGCGATACTTAAACGCATACTGCCCCACCGGCAAACGATCCATAAAGTAATTCACCCCACTATCGCGAATCTCCTGATAGTAGCCAACGCCATTCTGCCAGCGGTAACCGGAGTTACTTTCCATCGGCTCAAAACCCGCACCACGTGGTGCTCTCAAGTGTACAAACTCCGCATTATGTTTACTGCGCAATGACAATTGCACCTCCAGTTCATCACCGACTTTCAACGTTGCACCTTCTGCCAATGGCTGTAGCGTCCATTCCGTACCTTGCTTAATACGCTTAAAGAATCGACGCGTCACACCAAAGAAATCACCTTGCGCACTCGTCGGCGCGATATCGGTAGAGAAATGCCAGCTGGCCGAGGCAAACATGAGCGGCTTGCTGTCATTTTTCAAGGTGATATTCGCCATATCAGCGGTGATATCTTTATCCTTAATCACCATCTGCTGCTTGCCACCGTTGTACTCATTCGCCTTGAAGACGAACTCTTGTTCGGGCAGATTACCAACACTCACAACCATGCGCTCATCCACACCCAATTGCTGTTCACGCTTCAGGTAATGCACCAATGCATAAATACTCTCAGCGGTGGCGCGGGTGGATTTCCAGTGATTCAGCTTTTTATTCAGCATCAACCATTGCACCAAACCATGACGACGTGCATCTTGCGGGTTAATCTCCATCATCGCGCGCAACATAAAGGCATGGGTATCAATGCGGTCGTTGTACCACAACCATGAGCGGCTTTGCTGCGGCCAATACACACCATTATCCACATCTGACTTAGCACTGTTCATGACGCTTTCAAACACAGTATTCGCCTGTGATGCGCGTCCCATACGATGCAGGGTTAAAGCCAATTGTGCCTTCAATAACGGCGGTAATGTCTGCCATTTCTTCATGCTGTTGTTGAGCATTAACGTGCGCTCAGCATTGCTAAATGTGCCGCTGTACCAACTGCTATCCGGGAATGAAGATAAGGTGTAATTCAGCGCGATCAGTAAACGGGAATAATCGTTATCCACCAGCTTCGGCTTGATCTCATCAACATAGTGCTTGTACAAATACTGCCATGCACGCGTCACCGTTGATTTTGGCACCTGCACATTAAACTCGGCAGCTCGGGCAAAGCCTTGCAACAAATAAGCCGTCATATACGGTGATGCGGGGCCACCTTCCCACCATGGGAATCCGCCATCACTGGTTTGTGCTTTGGTGAGCTTTTGCAGAGATGATCGGGCTTGTGCAGCAGATACCGTCGGGTCGAGCACTTTAAGTAGTTTGGTATCGTCATCACTGCCACCACTGGCCTGATTCAGCCACGGCGTCTCTTCCAACAGCATTTTGCTGTTAGGGTCATTCTCAATTGACGACCAGTTTTCCAGTTTGGTTTTACGCTTGGCAAACTCTGCCGCCATAGCTTTGATGGACGGCGTTTGTGCGAAGGTGCTATTGATAATCGAGGTGGATAAAAAGCGATTCATCGTCTGCTCTGTACACTCGTAAGGGTACTCGGTCAGGTAGGGCACGGCTTTGAGCGCGGAGTAAAATAGCTGTCCGTCCACTGTCACCACCAATTTGTCATTGATGCGGGTGCGATCGTTATTACTGGCCAATTCATTAAAGCGTAGCTGCCGTTGTGTACCACCTTGTAATGCGGCAAAGCGACTTTGTGTCAGATGAATACGGCTGGGTAATACAGGCAATGGGCGTTGCTCACCATCACCGTAGCTTTGCGCACCGCTACCAGCACTGGCTTTGGCACGAATTGTCACCATACCCAGATCTTTAGGGGCAATTAGCGAATAACGCTGACGAGTGCTTTGACCCGCTGCCACATTGAAATTACGCGGTGCAGGATTCAGCTTGAAACTCGCTGCGATACTTTCCTCAGTCACCGGATCAATCACGTCAAAATCCATCATGCCAGACATGGCTTTATCGCTGCTGTTATTAATCAGCACTTCGATATTCGCCTGATCTCCTGCGCGTAAAAAGCGCGGTAGATACGGGCGCACCATCAGCTCTTTACTGGTTCGGGTGAATGCCTTGGCGGAGCCACCACGCAGATCTCTGGTAATCGCGGATACCCAGACTTGCCATTGCGTTAGTGACTCCGGCACTTCAAATTCAAAGGTAACGCTGCCGTTTTTCTCTAAGATCAGGTGTGGTTTAAAGAAGGCGGTTTCATTGAAGTTTTTACGGGCGACTATGCCGTTTAAACCTGCCACATTAGAGCCTGCCCCGGTTTCACCAATGACTCCCACAGAGTCTTCCGGTGTCCCGGTAGCATCAGGCCTCGGCGCGTTTAAAGCAGAATCATCCCCCATACCCGCAGCAGCCGTTGCTTCTGCCACAGCAGATGCAGGAGCTGGCGCAGCACGTGGTGCCATCATCGGTTTTGCTGCCATCATCTTAGGCGCTGCTCTGTAAGCCCCGACACCACCGCTTCCGGAAACCAGCCTCATCCTGCTTGCCCCATAAGGCCTTATATATTCTCTGACAGGGTATGTCGATGAACCACTGGAACGGCCCAAGCCTAGACTCGACATCCAACCAGAGCGCAGGTTTTTACGAGGATACAAAATGGCGGTACCCAGCACCCGATGCTTTTCTAACAGCTCCAGACTACGGTCAAACATAGACGCCAATACCTCAACAGCACCTGCTTCCATCGGTCGGTTTTTATGATCTTTCACCGTCACCCGCCACGTCTCTTTTTGACCAGGACGTAATTTATCGCGGAAGGTTGAGAAGCTGACGTTCAGATTGCGATCAGTCCACGGCACACTGACGTACTGCTGCTGACGCACTAATTGATAGTCCTTCACCATCGTCATGACAAAAGTCAGGCCGCCACGATACGCCTGCGTGACCGGGAAGTTCTGTTTTTTAATACCACCGCGCAACAGGCTTCGGCGTAATAATTGATTGCCGTGAAACACTTCCAGCAATACTGGCGATTGAGCGAACGCCGAGCCTGCCAGCAGTGATACATTCTCACCGACTTCCACCGATGACTTCTCTACCAATAGCAAGCCCGGAACATTTACCGGTGCCTGATGGTGATTACTGACCACGACGGATTGCTGCTTATGAAACACCTGCCCCCACTGATCTTTGGTGGTGTAGCGCAGGCGATAAACTCCCGGCACTGGCGCTTTCAGCTTAATATCTGCAAGCCCGTCAGCGTCATGTCTCAGGCTGCCTTGCGCCACTTTTCCACCGAGCTGCCAATACTTAGTCCGCTTAGTAAAACTCTCATCAGATAACCAACGCGAACGGATTCGGTCACCGGGTGTTGCGTATTTTTGTTGGTCTTTTTTGATATCACGGACAGGCAAATCAGCCGCCATCACTGCCTGACTCGGCTGCTTCAGACGATACAGCTCCCAGAAACCGGCACCCTCTAAACCTTCCCCACCCAGATCCTGACGCTTCACCGAAAACTGCATCGGCTGTCCGGCAATACCGAAGTTATTATCACTGCGAATACTGGCAGAAATGTTCACCGCAGCAGCGCTAAATGTGCGCGATACAGTGCGGGTTTCACCACCTGAATCGGTCACATCTACGCTCACTTCATAACGATAAACGAGTGGCCGGTCCGGATCCGCTTCCAGCTGGACAGCCATTGGCTTGAAAGCAAATGCGAACTCACCTTTTACATTTAATGCTGACTCACCGGATGCCACTGTTTCAATCTGAAAATAACGGCCTTTACTACGCATCGGCATACGTTTGACACGCCATTTGACATTACCGCTACTCACCCTATCGCCAAAATAGTAGCGTGCGTTTCCGGTGATTTTTGCTAAATAGTTCAGACGCAGACTTTGCTCCGGCGGGAGTATTTTTGCCTCAAAAGTTGGGCGCTTATACTCCTCAACGCTAATCCACTGACCACCACCCCAGGAAGTCAAAATACGCCATTTTCCCAATAAACGTCCGGCATCTGCCGTGAACTCACCAGAAGCCGACCCAAAGCGATTGGTTTTTACCGACACCTGTTTCACCAGTTTACCGTTAGCATCCACCAACTTTACCCAACCACCACTGTTAGGAAATATCTGGTATTTACCTTTCTCACCGTCACCGTGATAAGCCACTACTTTCCACTGTATTTTCTGTGAAGGTCGGTAAATCACGCGGTCAGTAAAAATTAAAGCATTTTTGATTTGTTGATTATTCTGTGAATAGTGGTAGCTAGGATTTATCGTACCGGTGAGCAAATAATCATCCCGATACTTCATCACCAAACCATGCAATTGGTTTTGTTTACGCTTGAAACTCACCTGCCCACTACTGTCTGAGCGCGCCACAGCAATACGCTTCGGTTTCAACGAGGTATTATAATCGTGCTGCCAAAGCTCCACTTCCACATTAGCGGCTATCTGTCCGGACTCACCAAGATAGGTCGTTACATTTAAACGCTCATCACCATTGCGGATATCCGCGGCCAGACTAGTGACACTCATGCCTGACCACACCCGCGCAGCCTCATCCTGAAATGACTCATCAATCGATGCAGCAATCATCCAGTAGCCTTTCTGCGTCATCGGTGGCGTCATAAAGTGTTTGTGGGATTGATAGTCCTGTGTTTTTGCCAGAGCAACAGACCATTGGTGCTGCCCCAAGTCATTATTGTTTAACGCAGTTTTTACATATTCATAGCGTGCATTCAATCCTGCCGAAGCTTGCTCTGGCGTCAGTTTCCACGCCCTGAAATACACCTGTTCCGTGTTTTTATAATTAAGTTCTAAAGAACGCTTATTGATCCCATCACTTTTCATAGTAGTCAGGCTAATCACCGGATGCGTAATTGCAGCGGCCACACCTTCACAAAGCTTGTATAAACGATGCTCCTTATCGCCACTCAAACACGGCTTGATCTCAGCCAAGCGTTGAATGTGTTTAGTCGGCGTATCAATGCGATCAAGATAGCCAACCAGATCCAATCGCAGCTTATTCACCCAAGGCAGATTAGCCGCGCTGTTCTGCTGCTGGCGTATCTTCAGACGCAGCGCCTGAATCACAAATTGCAGATCACGCTGACTATTTCGAACCCCTGCAACCACCTCTGCCTTTACCCGAAACGCTTCTAACTCAGCTTCTGGCTGACGGTTCGCCCGATGAAATTGCTCAAGATCACTGGCTAGTTTCACTGCCACTTTTAAAGGATGTGCAGATGGATCAGTCGGGTTGATTGCTTCTTTATACGGGCTGTTTAACATGCCCTGCACATTGAAACCGTAAGCTTCAACGGTTTGTTTAGCCAACCAGTTTGAGCTGTCTTTTAACGCATCAATCCACAGATAAGTGACGGTATCGCGCACCGTGCCACGTACATTTTTAGGATAGTCACCCTCGGTAAAATAGCTAGTCGCTCGCTTCGTTGGCAGCGTGTTTATCCGGCTAATCGGGTCATTGCGTTGCAGTGATAAACGATACGCTTTACTAAAGGCAACATGTGCGTCAGCTCGCAACTGAGCCATGGTCTTTTGTTTAGTCGTCAGCGGCTTATCCGTATCAATCTTTTCGCGCTGATTAATTTGCCAGGAGTTTCTTTGGATATATTGCTGGATGTACGCGCCGAGGTGCAGATTAAGTAATAACTGTGAATCCTGATCCTGTGGCCACGGGGCACTGGCCAGCGTATCGAGAGTTTCCTCTGCATTTGCCGAGAGGCCAAGGCTCGCCTTAAACAACAAAGCATCGCGCCAGTCTTTATTGGCACCCTGTTGCCTGGCCTGCTGAATAATCACATCCAGCTTTGCAGGAATATCGGCAAACTTGCCCTGCTCTTCCAGCTGGTCAATCGCCGCCCAGTTAGCTGCAGCTATAGCAGGTGCGGTAAATACACCGACTGCAGAAGCAAATAATGCAATGGATAAGTAACGGATGATAGTTCTGCGCATTGACGATTTCTCCGGATTATTTTCATTAAGTATAGTCCGGCCTCAGCACTGCGTAAAACAAAGTCAGCCAGATATCTCTAAATAACGACCAAAAAAGCGCTATTGAGTTGCATATTTATTTACAGAATCGTTAAAGCACTGTTTGGCAGTAAATGATTCACTGCATCCTGGTGACATAAGTCAGTGGCTGCTGTCATGACCGCAGCACTGGCTGAAGCGGTGGCATAACGTAAAGCCTCAGCATCACTGCTACCGCTCGCAAGGCTTAGCGTAAAACCTCCGACAAAGCTATCACCTGCACCAATCGCACTAACGACCTTTGGCGCTTCACAGCTACAATGTAGTTGTGTGTCTTTATTTGCCAGACAACTGCCCGCTTTACCACGTGCCATGATCACCGTTTTAGCAACACCGGATTGCACTAAGTGTTGTGCAAACTGTGCTGCCTCGATATGTGTGTTTAGTGCTCTTCCTGCTAAGACTTCCGACTCCGCTTTATCCATGCGCAAGATATCCAGATTAACCGGCTTTCTGACCAAATCAGTCAGCACTTCACCCGAGGTATCTACCAATAATTGGTTTTGTTTGGCACGGCAAATGGCTTGCAGGTCAGCCACATAATCTGCCGACACGCCCGTCGGAAAGCTGCCACTTAATACCACGATACCTGCCGTCGGCAACCCTTTATTAATTGCCGCCAAGGATTGCTTAACAACCTCATCAGACCACTTCGGGCCGGGAAGCACAAAGCGATATTGATGCTGCGTATTGATTTCAATCACTGAGAAGTTTTGTCGGGTCTCACCATCAAATTCAAAACACTCAACCTCCACCTTCTCTGCGAGCAAATCAGCCTGTAAACGCTGTCCGATAAAACCGCCTAATGCGACAAAGGCTTTGCTGTGCCCGCCTAAAAATCGAATCGCTCGGGAAATATTAACCCCACCACCGCCGGCACTTTCTTGTGATTCATGACAGCGCAGCTTTGCACCCGCAGCCATGACCGGGGTTTCGGTCGCGATGTCCAGAGCCGGATTTAAGGTAATAGTTAAGATGTCCCTCATGACGTACGCCTCGTGCTTGGTTTACTTGGTAACTGGCTTGGTCAGTTCAAAATCGGTAATAACCGCCAGATGATCACTGGCAATTTTGGATATTTTAAAGCGGCAGCGCTTAGCACCCAACAGCTTCATATTGCCGCGATAATAGACCCGGTCTAAGGCACCTCTTGGGGCGAATGAAGGGAATGTTTTTAAGGCTCTGATAATGCCATTGGGTGCCTCTTTGTCTGTGGCACAGGTAAAACCTAAGCCTTCGACATAATAGGCACGTAGCAAAGAACGCCAGTCATTAAAATCACCGCCGACAATGCAGGGCGTGCTTTCATCCAACATCATTAATTCACGCGAATGAGCCAGTATGCCCGCCTGCTTTTGACGCTCTCTGGCAGACAGACCGAGGTGAAGATTAAACACATCAAGGTGAAATTCACGCTGCTGTTCATCATGTAACTGCAGCGTGGTGTGCTGACAACCACGACGTTTGCGAATACCGACCGTCAGATCAATATTACGCTCCCGCAGTATAGGAAAACGGCTCAGGGTGGCATTGCCATAGTACCCCTTGCGCATACTGACATTGTGACCCAAGGCGTAGTGAGCATAGCCGCAACTCTCGGCCAACTCTTTGGCGAGGTTGAGTTCACGACTGCGCGGCGCACCTTCATCAACCTCTTGTAACATCACGACATCGGCATCGTGTTCAGTGAGGACCTCGACGATTCGCTCCGGTGCAAAGCGACGGTCAAAGCCAATGGCGCGATGAATGTTGTAACTCAAAACACGAATATTCAAAGAATGTTCCTATTATGTGAATGTAATCGTAGATGGTTACTCTACACTATCAACAGTGTCGCCAAAATGATGTTTATCAGTTAGTTGATAAGTACTGAAAGACGATTTTTACGCGAGACTAACACCCTCATGATCACTTGATTTTGAACGCTAAGAGCTCCTGATAACACCACTGCAATCAATATAAACCAAAAACCATAAAAATAGAGTAATATACTGAACTATAATTGGTATTTATTGGCCACTACAATGAAAAACATCTTAATCGAACAAAACCCACACTGGACTGGAAGCAGACAGACATTTGTTCAGCGCGACAAGCTTGAGAAGCTCATTGCTTACTTACCACTACGCCAGATCATCACGATTACCGGCATACGTCGCTGTGGGAAAAGCACGCTGGCCAAGCTTGCGATTAATCACCTGATTGATACCGGAGTCGACCCGAAGAACATTCTCTACGTGAACCTAGAGCAGCCGGGTTTTCTGGAAGTGCGGCATGACCCCGGCTACCTTCAAACGATCTACGACACGTATTTGAAAATGACCGATCCGCAGGGAAAAACCTATGTCATTTTTGATGAGATACAGTTTTTTGAAAACTGGCAGGTCTTCATTAAAAGCCAATATGAAGTCAGCGATATCAAGTTCATTGTGACCGGCTCCAACTCCTCGATGCTGTCGAATGAGTTAACCACTATTCTCAGTGGCAGAAGTCTTAATATCCATCTGGAAACATTCTCGTTTACCGAGTACCTCAAGTTTAAGGATATTGCTTTCGACACCGACATTGAGAAAGCCAGCAATCGTATTGCAATCGCCCGTGCTCGTGATGAATATTTACAATGGGGAGGCTTTTATGAGGTGTTTACAGTTGATGACCCGATCATCAAAAAAGACATACTCACCAGTTACGCCAAAAATATTCTCTACCAAGACATTATTCCCCGCTACGACCTACGCAATGCCGAAGCCATCGAACGGCTATTTTTCTATCTGCTTTCTAATGTCACTGGCTTGTTGAATTACACTGCTTTAGCCAATACCTTTGGCCTCAATAAAAAAACAGTTGAGGAGTATATTCGCTATTTCGAAGATGTGTTTTTGCTCCAGAGAATCGATAAATTTCACAACAAACCGAAAGAACGAATTAAGTCGTCAAAGAAGGTGTATGCACTGGATAACGGCTTTCTACAGATTGCACCGAAGCATTCAGAGGACTTAGGCAAGTCGCTGGAAAACGCAGTGTTTATCAAGCTCAATCAAGAATGTGAGCGATTGAGTTATCTGAAAGATACCTACGAAGTTGATTTTTATACGGGTGAAGCGTTGTATCAGGTGGCTTACCATATCGACGATGAAAAGACGCGCAAACGAGAACTGAGATCGTTTGGGTATTTCCCTCAGTCTGAGCATAAACCGTGTCGGCTAGTGACATTAGAAGCCACCCAGACTAGTGCTGTTGTTGAGGTAGTGAGTATCACGCAGTTATTGTTAGATGACGGTAAATAGTGTCTCAACACATCACAGTTCAGGTAGCTGTTTTCGACATCCTGTTAGTAGCCCTTGCCGCTACAAATAGCGTCCTATCAGGTGAACGGTAATGTCTATGGATTTGAGTGAAATTTCATCAACGCCCCACAGCACATGTTTGTGAAAATTAAAGTATTTCCCTTTTGACTGCTTGCCCTATACTTTGAGAATTTCTCCAACTCGTACAACGAGTTTAGATAAGTGATTCTAAGAGTCTAACTCGGTCAACAGCCTTAGCATCAACTCACTATCAACTAACACCCCCTTCGCAAAAGCCAAACCTAAACCATGTTCTAAGGCTTTTATACCTTCATCAACATGGCTTTTGGCATTATCTGGATCAACTAACGCAATACCAGCAAGTGCAATAGGCTTGTCATACCACACTTCCAAAAAATCAGGTGACTCAGTGATGATCTCTTCAATACATTCTAGTGTATATCGGTAATTATCTTCGGCTTTCAACAAATTTCCGTCACGTTGAGCGAGTAATCCCTCTAATAGTGTCAAATGATACTTTGTTCGCAACACACCGTCTCTAATAGGAATATCTGCCAAAACATTTTTAACATCATCAAACTGATTATCAAGAATGTAAACATGACAAAGATGATAAGCACTACGCTGTATTAGATGTGGATTACCTAATTCTTTACCAATGTGGAGAGCTCGTATAAGAAAAACCTCTGTACACGACAATTTAGAAATCCACGATTGAAAAACCATAGCCATTCGTTGATTTAGTAGGTTCCAACCAGTCAGGTGGGCACAGAAACAACAATAATAAGCGACTAGTCTCCAGTGCATCCAACGCACCTGACATCAACTGATCGGTCAGGTGATCCAGGCCATAGCGGAACAGGTTTTTCTCAAGGCGGCCATGATTTTTAACACGTAACGGCTTAATCATTTTGTGCTTCCATTCACCTGTTTTATGCGCCCAACAAAACCCAATCACCAGTAAAGCCACCATCTTCTTAATTCGAAAGTAATGCGTTAGACGGGTAACTTCCATATTGAAGCCACGGCCTTTCAGGCACTGAAACAACGTTTCGATCTGCCACCGCAGGCCATAAATATCAAAGGACTTCGACTCAAACTGATTGCTGGCGATGATTAACAACTCTCCACTCTCGAGCCTAAGCCCGCTCAAGTAAATAGCCTGGCCACTCACCCTCCTGGACTTGCGTAAAATGCGGGCATTGCCCGGCTTT
>NZ_QGKM01000101.1 GCF_003172875.1 Leucothrix pacifica
TTATTCTATGTTTTGAATCTTATTATTGAATGGCAACAACAAATATAAATATTTCAAGCACTTAAAGTAAGAATGAAATATTTTAGTGAGCCATGCCATACCTCATGCCATCACAAATAATTTGTTCAAAAACACGGAACACAATCTTTCTTCAGCACTTCCATAAACCATTTTTACTCAGGCTAACCAAGGCGAATAACCTTCAAAAAACAGCCTAATACTGCTTGCCCCTCTAATGGCATGAGGTTACCCTCAGAATGCCTTAAGGAATAGAGATTTAAAATGGATAATAACCTAGTTGCTCAAAAAATTCGAGACGCCGTGCAAGAAACCTTTTCTTTAAATGAACCAGTCACAAATGACAATTTATCATTCAAAGAAGACTTAAGTGCTGACTCTATTGATATGGTTAGCTTAGCCCTCATTTTAGAGGAAGAGTTCGATGGCGAAATCGACGACAGTGTGGCAGATCAATTCAACACGGTTAACGATGTCATTAATTATGTAACAGAAACCATGAGTAAGAATGTTGGATAAAATTGTCGTAACAGGGATGGGCATTATCAACTCGGCTGGTAATGACATCAGTTCCTTCTGGAATGCTTGCCTTCAAAGCCAAAGCAATGTATCCAAAGTACCAGAAAGGTGGAATGATTATGCCAAGTATAATTCAGGGATATGGTCTCCACTACCAACGATAGACTACAAAGGCTATGGATTCGGCCGTATAGAGATAATGCAACGCGACCCTGTAAGCTTGTTAGCAATGATAGCCACACAACAAGCCCTTCAACAGGCCGGTGTTGAAACCGTTATTGCAAACGAAAAAAAGAATCAGTTTTCCCTGGATTTAGCTGCCCATACAAGGACGGGGATATTTATTGGGAGTGGTATCGGTGGAGCACATAGCTTCCTTGAAAATCAAGCGTTTCAAATGCTCAGCAACACTAAAAAAGCGCTAATGGAAGACAATGTACAGCCAGAGGTAACCAAGAAATTAATCCACCCCCCAAGAGTGAACCCCTTTTCTGTTTCGATGTTAATGCCTAACTCAGTATCTGCGGCAGTAGGCATTAAATACTCCATTCGCGGAATCAATCAAACAATCTGTCAAGCCTGTTCCTCTGGTACCACCGCAATCGGTCAAGCTTACCAAGCAATAAAAAATGGCACGCTAGATTTTGCCATTTGCGGAGGTGCTGAATACCTTTACGATGACTATGGCGGCATTTATAGAGGCTTTGACATAGCAAGGACATTGGCCCAACCTTCGAGTGATATCAATATAGCTAATCGCCCCTTTGATCGTGACAGAACTGGCTTTCTCCTATCACAAGGAGGCTCCGGCATCTTAATCCTTGAGAAAGAATCAGCCGCAATAAAACGCGGTGCAGAAATACTGGCACAAATCACTGGTTACGCTGAAACTTTCGATGCCTATTCCATGATGAGCTTAGAGCCTTCAGGGGGCCAGATTAAAAGCATGATCCACCATGCTATGACCGATGCCCAGCTTGTACCAACAAATATCGACTATATTAATACCCACGGAACAGGTACCAAGCTAAACGACCAGATAGAAAGCATGATTATAGAAGAATTATTCGGACAGAAACCCATTATAAATGCCAGTAAATCCATCACAGGACACGCTATCGGTGCGAGTGGTGCTATGGAAGCTGTCATCAGTGTATTGAGCCTGCAAAATCAAACTACACACCCTTGCAATAACCTAGTTAACCCCATTCGCGACCTAAACTTTGTTACCGAAGTAAAAGATCAGCAGATTACAAATGTACTCTCTCAATCCTTCGCTTTTGGTGGGCATAACTCAGCGCTAATTCTGTCGGCATATTGAAACATACAACGCGCGAAATACACCTAATAAAACAAATAAAAAGCACAATCCAACGATATAAATGCTACCGTAATTTGTATAAGGTGTACTCCCGCTTTTTGGTATTATTACACCATCGATATACCCTGCTTCTCCCTCAACACGCTGCGTGATAACACCATGACTATCTATAATTGCGGTTACACCATGATTAGTTGATGTAACCAAGGGCTTGCCACTTTCGATAGCTCGCATCTGCGCCATTTGTAACAACTGAGGACTGGCCCAAGTATCTTTAAACCAACTGAGGTCACTGATATAGACTAACACTGTCGCCTCTTTCCAATCATGCCTCAACTCTTCGCTGAATAAGATTTCATAGCAGATGGCAACGGCCAGCTTTACTCCTGCCACTGAAATCAATGACTGTTGGTTCAAGCCTTCTTTAAGGTTATCCATATCTTGTTCCGGCAAGAACTGTGACAAATCGATGAATGGCCAATCAGGCGTGTATTCCCCAAAAGGAATTAAATGGCGCTTGGTGTAATACTTATCGGGGTTTGACGCTTGCATGAAGGAATTAAACATTCGCCCACCAATATTACGATAGCCGCCTAACATAATAGGCGTACCAGAAGCTTCAAGTGCTACAGCCCCTTCTTTTAGATAGTGGTATACCCTGCGAAGCTCCATTGCAATAGATGACTCTGGCCAGATCACCAAGTCTGGTTGTGGCAA
>NZ_QGKM01000102.1 GCF_003172875.1 Leucothrix pacifica
AGCCCCTTCTTTTAGATAGTGGTATACCCTGCGAAGCTCCATTGCAATAGATGACTCTGGCCAGATCACCAAGTCTGGTTGTGGCAATACTTCACTATATGCAAGGTATTGCTTAATTGTATCGATGGTGTAGTAGCGTTTTGTTTTCTTGAGCTGGTCGGGTGAACCATGCACTAACCGTATCTTTAGCGGTCTTTCACCCACCGTCCCCCAGTCCATCGTTCGTAATTGCGCGCCACCCGCCCAAATAATTAACAAAGTAGATAGCATAGCAATTCTTGTTTTATTGGCTTTGAATATAAACGAACCAGCCAACAATGAAACAGATACCAACACTGACAACGTTACCGCTAGCTCACCCCCCAGTGGTGCGAAGCCAGCCAGAGGCGTATCAACAAATGCAAAACCCAGTTGGTAGTATGGGAACCCAGTCCACAGCCAAGTTCTAACCCACTCACCAATCAACCAAACAAAGGGAAATAACACAATTATCCATCTGGGTGAAGTATATTGCTTGACCCAAACCAAGGTCGCTGCATATATCACAGGGAAACAAATCAGAATAAAAATGATCCCACCCAATAGAAAGTACATAATGGGTTGGTAGATGACAGGGAAAGTTCCTATAAAGGCAAACTGCCAATACGAACCAGCACCATAAAACCCTAAACCATATAAAAAGCCTCTTCGCATCGCCAGCTTGACTGTATTAGTCCGCTGACATATGACCAGAAATGCAACTAACGACAAGATTGCTAGAAGCCAAATATTAAATGGAGAAAATGAGTAAACGATAAGAATACCCGATAACAGTGAGCCTATGTCAGAAGTGTGTTTCCCATATACGTACAAGTTACTAATCCAGAAATTTAATTACTAGTGGCACCTTATCCTAGGAAGACAAGCCTTATATGAACTATATAGCCCCTCCAAACTCAAGAACCACTTTTTCAGGCCTATCAGGCAAACTAACAACTAAAGGCGAGAAAAATTTCCCACCAGAAGGACCCAATGAAAAATAACTCACTTTTAGGATCTTATCATCTGGATACCAATGAATATTGAAGTCACTGCCGGTGAGATTTTCGAACATAGCACGTACAAGATACAATCCATTTTTTTTATTTTTCTTTTGAAGATATTTTCCTGCATAGTTTTTAGCTAAATCATCAGTCAATAAAACTGTGTCATCACTTTTTAGCGCTATCACTGCTAACGGAATCTTGTTAACTTTCACAAAGTAGATATCCTCATCGGGAATCATTATCCCTTTTTTAGTATCCCAAATTACCTTATCAGCATCTTTCTCCCGGTTTTCATTTTGCCAATCTTCTCGCGAAACACCACTTACAATTTCAACCATACTTTTGTAATGGCAATCACACTCACCCTCTGCTTTAACCGAAACACAACCAAAAATAATAGCTACTACAAATAATATAAATAGTTTATTCATCATAGTTCTCCCACAATGCTTGAACGTCCTTATAAGTTACATTATCAAATCGCTCACCCATCATTGTTCCACGCCAGTATTCACTATCAGGGACAGCTAATCGCATCCCTAACTCGGGAAACGTTTTAACAGTATAGTGATCATCTATACCTAAAAAATGACCAAATTCATGAGCTGGTACACTTCCTGAAAGACTCTTTGAGTCAATATACATTTGTCCTTGCCCAGCTAACACATATGCCCGGCTTCCGTCTACCAATTTGCTTGAATCCACCAAATGAACAACAAAAAATGAATCTTTAACACTGCTTATCTCTGTATCTACAGTATATTTACCAAAAGTACCTGACCATTTACCATTGACGTTTTTAATAAACTTATCTATCTGATCTTTACTGAAGCCTACAAACTTTATTCCTTGTTTAATTGTAATTTTATTTCCTTCCTTTTTGTACGGAACGTGCCTTCCTGATAGTTCAGCATTAAACAAATGCACAATTGCTGCAGTCACTGCACCATCATGGAAACTACCACCAGTAGCCTTTGTAGCCAAGCCACCAAATACAGAAGCAACAGCTGTTCGCGCAGCAATTGCGCCAGCGCGAATCCCTCCAATGCCACGCGTCACAATACCAGAAACATGCCCTGCAACCGCTGATATAAAGCCATGCTTAAACTTGCCACCTCGTAATTCAGCAATCGCTCCTTGAGTAATACCATGGGCTAACCAACTCGCTCCACCAAAAGGTGAAAGGCCTCCAGCACCATGCCCAACCCAATTGGCAACACCGGCAGTCAATCCAACAAACAGCGCACCTTTCAGTGCACCCTTCAGACTAGCGCCACTGGCGATTCCACCTAAAAAGCCTGCAGCT
>NZ_QGKM01000103.1 GCF_003172875.1 Leucothrix pacifica
TTTCAAGCGATTGCCCTGGAGGCAGGCCCTTATTGGGTTGCCTCCTTTTTTTATCGGTATTAAGCTAAGTGCGGCTATTTATATCAAACAATTAACGTCGCTTTCTAATCCACCAGCGAAGCGTGCCAATGAGTATCAGTAGTGCGGGTATGCCAATCAGAAAACTCAGGGCAAGATAAGTCAGGCTCTTGCCAGGCATGGCCAGCACAGTATCAGGTGCTCTTGCAGGTTTGATGTTAAGTAATTGATCTCCGTTACTTAACCAATCAAACAGCTTATTAGCCAATGTCAGATTGCCACCGCCGGCAGCGCCAACGAACTGATTCAACAGAAAATCACTATCTCCAATTACAGCGATGCGTTGTTCTTTTTGTAAATGGTCACGCGTCAATGTCATTGCTAAACTTAATGGGCCAGGCAGGTCGCCACTCGTATAATCGGGGCTGACTTCACCGCTTAATGCGGCTGTTTCCAGCCAGCTATTCTCACCACTGCTCAGTAGTGAAATGTATGACCAGTCAGTTTGTGAAGCTGTATTTTTCTCAACCACGGTTGCAAACGGAAACAGAGCAGGACTAACCATGTCTTTGAGTAGAGGGTGGCCGAACTGAATGACTGGTATAACAGCAGGGTGTTGAATGCCAAGCATTTCCTGAAGCGACTTGTTGGAATCCAGTAAGGTACCATCAAGAATGCTGAGCCCTAAATGTTGATTCAGGCTGTCGAGTCCGGCCGGTGTGCGTGGCTCAGTCAGCCAAAGTAAATTCCCGCCATCCTCAATATATTTCAGCAGAACATCCACCTCTGTTTTCAAATAGCTATTGAGTGGTGAGGCGATCATTACAAAACTGCTGTGTTCAGGGATCGATTGTGTTTTTAAGATGTTATGTGGCTGCAGACGAAAGCCGCGACTGCTTAGGCGTTCACGAAGCTTACTCATGCCGCTATTGCCTTCATCAAATACGGAGCGCTCTTGATGGCCTTCCAAGACAATCACGCGTGGAATAGTTTTTCTTAACATCCTCTGGATGGTATTGGCCACAGTGTTTTCATCAACTGCGGTGAGCTTTTCACTTTGCTCGCCCAGATGCAATATCACTCTACCTTCGGCCATGACATTGTCAGCTTTTGCGCGTTCAGGGTTGAGGTTAGGATCGACAATTTCCAGTGTGGTTTCGGGTTTAAACTGCTGATACTTCGCCACCAGTTTACGCATGCCATCGTGCAGCTTGGTTTTATCGTTGGATAGGTAGGCAACAAAGCCAAGTGGTTGTTCTACGGACTGTACTAAAGATTGCGTAGCCTGAGTTAATGTGTTGCGTTGCCCAAAGGAGACGTCGGTGGTCTTCACATAACGTGTGCTTAACCAGGCCACCATCACTACCATTAGAATTAACAGCGCATAAAACAATAACTGACTGAGTTTATGAGAGATAGCTGAAGGTTTTTTAGTATTCATCGTGATTACCCCAATCTCTCATTATCAAGCTTTCGAATCGATAACACCAAAAAGAGCGCTATAAACAGCAGGTAGTAGACAATGTCCCGGCTATCAATGATTCCATTCACAAAGCTGAGGTAGTGGCTGAAGTGAGATAAATACGTCAATAATTCGCTGGGTTGGTCGCTACGTGTACCTGCAAAATGCAGTAAAGCCAGAATTAAAAGGAATGCGAAACCTGCCAATGCTGCCATCATGGCGTGCTTAGTGAGTGATGACAGGTATAACCCAGCTGCTGCAAATGAGCTTAGTAATAAAAAGAGTCCAAGAATAGCACTACTTAATTGTCCTAAATCCAATGAAGTACCGAGTAACAGGGAAAGCGGCATTAAGCTGATTAATGCAATAAGGCAGATGAGGAATAACTCAATTGCCAAGAACTTACCTAAAACGATTTGAGTAGCGGTGACTGGTGCAGCCCTTAGTAATGTCAGGGTGTGGTTCTGACGTTCCTCTGCAAAGCTCCGCATAGTCAGTAAAGGCATAATAGCCAGCATGAGAATGCCGGCAAAGGTGAAGACGCGAGTCAGTACGATATCTGTTACGCCATAAGCGGCCTGACTGGCGATAATCTGCGGTTGTATTTTGCTAATGTAATCTTCTATTTGCGCGAAGAACAAATAAGCAAGAATGAGTTGCACTGCTGCAAGAAGCAGCCATGGCATCGGCGTCCGCAAGAAGCGTCGGAATTCGCTCAAGCCTATATTAAGCATCTTCCACCTCGTTAATCTCTGTTAGCTGCTCAGTAAATATAGACTGTAGTGACTGGCCTCTGGCGTTTAAATCATCCAGTGTTTCATTAATGACGGTCTTGCCTTGATTAATGACGTGTACTCGCTGACAGACCGCATCAACTTCTTGCAGAATGTGTGTTGATAAGATGATCCCATGTGTTCTGCCTAGCTCACGAATCAGTTGGCGAATCTGGTCCAGCTGTAACGGGTCAAGACCGACAGTTGGTTCGTCAAGAATAATCAGGGGAGGGCGATGCAAAATGGCTTGTGCAATACCAACACGTTGTTGAAAACCTTTGGATAGGTTGCTAATTAATCGTTTACTCATGCTGCCTAGGTCACAGCTATCGATAGCCCAGCTGACGGCATTGCGTAACTCAGTACCACGTAAGTGATGTAGTTTACCGCAATAGATGAGGTACTCCCGGATAGTCATGTCACGGTATAACGGTGGGTTTTCTGGTAAATACCCTATGTGCTTTCGGGCAGCCAGTGCTTGTTCTTTGAGGTTGATTCCGTTGATAAGGATCTTACCTGTATGGGGTGCCAGCGTACCCGTGAGCATTTGAATGATCGTAGACTTACCCGCACCATTAGGGCCTAGTAAGCCGAGCACCTCACCATGTCGGAGCGAGATATCAACGCCTGCAACTGCGGCATGTTTTCCATAGAATCGTTGTAGATTGGTTGCCTCTACCAGCGGAGTGGAGGTCTGCATACCGTTTCCTTATTGTTATTTTTTACCATTATCCCCAGTGCTTAAAATTACAACTTAGTGTGTCTTATTTCAAGCATAAAAAAACCCGGCACAATGGCCGGGCTTTTCGAAGTCATTCATAAAATAAGTGACTTACTTGATTTTCGCTTCTTTGAACATAACGTGCTTACGAACAACAGGATCGAATTTCTTCATTTCCAGCTTTTCAGTCATGGTACGTTTGTTCTTAGTAGTGGTGTAGTAGAAACCTGTGCCAGCACTAGAAACTAGTTTGATTTTATCGCGCATGTTAACTCCTATCGGCTAAGCCGGTTATACTTTTTCGCCACGCTTACGCATGTCTGCTAATACTGCATCGATACCGACTTTATCGATAATGCGAATACCTTTAGCGGTTAGACGTAGCTTAACCCAACGGTTTTCGCTCTCAACCCAAAAGCGGTGGCTGTGTAGATTAGGAAGAAAACGACGACGTGTGTGGTTCTTCGCGTGAGATACGTTGTTACCCACAGCTGGGCGCTTACCTGTTACCTGGCATACTTTAGCCATGACTATACTCCGAATCAGGAAATCTAAATTGCTGACGCTCTGAACCCGTTAAGATCTTCAGACCATCGAAAAGCCGCACATGATAGCTAATCAGTACGTGCACGGCAAGTATATTGTGCAGCAATTTTTAATTAGTTTATTCAAGCTAGAAATTGTTGAACTCGAGGAGTTCACTGTCCGGCTCTGGTCAATACCAATACAGCGATCATCTCAGTTAAGCGCTGGATTTGCCCCCAACGCTTAAATAAACGATCAGAGGCTTTTCATATACTCGACTAACGCCCAGCGGTCTTCGTCACTCATTTGGTTGTTATTATAATCATGGCCGTAATTGCTATTACCTGCACTAAGCAAGCCATCCACAGTTGTAGTTAATTTAGTCGCGCGCCCGTCTTCAGGTTGTGCAGTAACATAACCCACTTTTTTTGGATCAAACTCAAAACTACCTACCCAAAAATCTTTTGGGCGATCATCAATAGGTAGTAGTAGATCATAGAGGGTAGGTACTGAGCCATTGTGTAGATAAGGTGCAGTAGCCCAGATACCATCTAGGGGGCGAGCCTTATACGCCAGCAACTGATATGGCAGTTGACAGATTGCATTTACTTTTGGTGAATCCTGACAGCCATTACTTTCAATTAGTTCATTGATTTGATTGATACACTGATATATTTTGGAAGGTATTTTCCTTGGTTTTGTCATCATAGCCGGTGGAAACGACCAAACCTCCACTTCATTTTTAAAGGCTGTGTTAAGTGTATTTCGCTTATTATCAAATATGACACCTTTAACGGTGGTCGTCAGCATCGCTGAGACCAGAGCTTCCTCTCCCATCTTACTCTTATTAATTGTAATTCCTCTAAGCCGGCCAGTATCTGCCTTGTAATTTAAAGCATTGCATGCCATCAAAATGTCTGTATAGGACCTCAGTGCATTATCTACGTCCTCATCAGTAGCAGAAACAGCGGCTGCCTTCTTAATGGCCATTGCAGTTTGTTTATTTAATGAGGGAGAGAAATTATCCATACACTCAGCCCCCTTGCTCTCAATAATAGGTACTGTACCATCGCTGTTGAGACACTTTGTTTTTTCTTCACCTTGGGTAATCTCGGCAGCGGTAGGTGTATGGCAGTTGTTACAGCCGTGAGCACTGAATAGCTGCTTGCCCTGCTTGACTTTAGCGCTATCCAAGTTAGGTAGTTCCTTTAACCACTTTGGTGACTCAAGCGTTTTGAGCTTTGCCTCTAAACCATTAAGACTAGGGATATTGACACTGCTTTTGAAACCATTTGACAACAGAGCTGTTAACGGCTTATCAAAGTTTTTAAAGGTTTTTTCATCAATGACTGCCTCACCAAACACACCTAGAACTTCACCACTATTTCTTCCGATTGCACCAAGTTCAATTTCTCTCTTCTTGAAATATTTAAGCAATGTGATGTCTTTGGTTGAGATAACAGTATTTTCAACAATCCCATTCCACTGTACTTTATTTTGATTTTGTATTCCCCATAAAAAAGGAAAACTCACTGGAGCA
The DNA here is from genome assembly GCF_003172875.1 of Leucothrix pacifica. Classification (GTDB taxonomy): domain Bacteria; phylum Pseudomonadota; class Gammaproteobacteria; order Thiotrichales; family Thiotrichaceae; genus Leucothrix; species Leucothrix pacifica. The sequence goes on from NZ_QGKM01000103.1 coordinate 5,040, forward strand.
TCTGATTTATTGCCCTTCATTTTATGCAAACTTGTTTCATAATTTTTAGAATCAAGGTTTGCGAACATCACTGTTTTATTAAAAATATGGCCAAACGCATCCAAGCGACCATATCCGTAGCGGCTTGAAGATCTATCAAGTCTAGCCGTAGTTTCTTGCCACGTGAGTAATTGTTTGAGCGCACTTTTAATCTTTTTGGTTTGTTCTGGGTTTGGAGAAGTCCTTAATACCTTTGTTGCAAAACGCTCTAGCTTCTTGCTATCGTCAAAGGTTTGTCTTAGCGATAGGTCAAAATTTTCAATAAACCCTTGAAAATCAATAAGTCCTGGGGCACCGTCTATTACAATGGATGCGCCTTTATATTCAATCTTCCCAGTATGACAAGCAGAACAATTCATCCCAATCCAAGGTTCATTGCTTTTTTGTTTTGCTTTCCAGCGTAACTTAGTGACTATAAAATGTTCGTCATTTTGCCGATCAAGTGCAAATCCAATGGGCAGATCTTGCTTGCTTGAAGGTTTGGCGTAAAGGAAGTTAAAAGTCTTCAAAAAATCAGGGTCAGTAAACGCTCTCTGAGAGTCGGGTTGCTCTAGTGCTCTAAGAGTTATGATTGAAAGTAG
>NZ_QGKM01000104.1 GCF_003172875.1 Leucothrix pacifica
TAAATTGTCGTGTACAGAGGGTAAAGATTTATAGCTTTTCCGTTCGCACTCCAACTAAGTTCGCTTATATCGCGAATAAAGCCTTGCTCTATTGCTTTTTGAATCATCTCACCAGTATCGGATTGGTTGAGCTGAAATAGCCAGCGAAAGAAACTAGCAACATGTTGATCCGAGTGTAACTCTATACTCTTTATTCCTCGGGCCATTTATAGGTAACCTCTAAAGCTTGATTGCTTTCAATATCTTTTCCATCACAAAGGCCCTCGATATATTTTTTAGCTCTATGTGCAACGTCATGAGCAAGCAGGGTCATACAAAAAGGCCAATTTCCTGATGCTTTGTTGATACTGTTTGATAAGAGATATACGTTGGCATTATCTTCCCGATCATAGATACACAAATACCTATCATGAAATGCTTGAGTACCTTTTCTAGTTCTGACATTAAGTACCTGTAAATCGCTTATCATGATATCTGAAAATTCGTGGAGGGTCTTTTGAATCAGTGCATTTGGGTCATCTGTTTTCTCAGTATGACTATCAGGATTTTCACTACCTAAGCTGGTAATGATAGTCAGATCAGTGTCACTACTTTCAATGCGCAGCACAAAGCGTTGAAGTGCGTCATAGCCAAAAAATGGATCAACCAATATAGCTCTTTTAGATTTTCTAGAGTTGACTAAGTCTCGTATGTGCTTAATAACCTCTATCTCGTTTTCAATCCCTTTTGAAAACCAGCGGTCGACTTTTGGCGTTACGAAAAAGCGTTTAACCCTATTTTTAATCAATGGCTTGATATCTGGCCAACTGCCCTTTGAAAATAATGTAACGGAACTCATAGATCCTAATGAAGATGTTTTTACCAGCTCTGCTTGTTTTCCCAGAAGCTTACTTTTTCCTGCCGCCTTCTCACTTAGTTTGTCTTTAATGATTTTAGAGCCAGTTACTATCCCACCAGAGATACCAATTTCTTGTACTAAATTATGGTTTTCGTAGTGCAGAGCAGTATGGCCATCTTCAGTGAATAGCCAAGCTTCAATTTGAGAGAAAGCAACTATATTGTCAGGAAGAGTGAATATGGTTGTATCTTTGGGGATTGTGTAAATTCTATCTCTGACAACACTTCCCTTGCTCCTCAGTATTAAGTGCATGAGGTGGCAATTAACTGCAAAGGCTGATGCTCTTCGAACCTCTAAACTTTCAATTTCTGGTTTACTACTTTTCGTGATATTGATTTGAAAGGGAGGGCTTTTGTCTAACCAGTCATGATTGGATATGCATTCAAAACAACCTAGTCGCTCATAGTATTTTTCGTCCCGAAAGGGAAGACCAACCTTTTTTCAAGAGTAGCTAAAAGTGCAGCAATAAACTCATCAGACTCCCCTAAACGTTCACTAAGCTCCTTAGGATTTTTTACTGTAAGGGATAAAGAAGCAGGAGCATAGTGTCCGAGGCGTTGTTGGATAACATTTTTTTGGAAATAGACAGGAATTACTTGTTCCGCAATCTCAAGTGATTCTGATGTAAAGCGATCTCTGAAATCTCTGGGGCTAACAATCTCTTGAACGAAATAAACCTTTCTACCAGCAATTAGCTGTTCAGTTTGAGGAGTTAGTAAGTTGTTGTTTTCTATAAAAGTTTCTACAGCATAACCGTAGATAAAAGTAGGAGGGAGATTTTCTTCTTCAATGAAGCAGTTCCATACAAACCAGTTTTGGGTATGATTCACGCAATAAATCCTTGTCGGCTATATTATGTACATATAGATTATAGAGCCGACAGGATTTAAGTGTAAGGTTCTTGCGTGATTAAGTCCGCTGCGCCCCATGATAAAGATTCACCACATGTCGCGCTTCAGCAAAAAACAACCAACGCTCCGCAGTAATCCCAACCATCGCCACAACAAACGCCAGCAACGCTGAGAACACAGCTGCACTAGCACCAACCACCATAAACGTAGTCAGTAAAAACGGAATAAAGAAGCCACAAGCAAACACAACAACCTTCAAAATATTCAGCTGTCCCTTTGCTGTTTTATAGCCGAATTCCTCAGTCAAAAACGTACCAGCGGTATGCCCAACATCCAACAAACGAACCTTGCCACGCGCAAAGCCAGTCGCAGTGTTAATACTGGAGCTGCTCGGCGTACGAATCCAGAAGTAATAAATGCCTTTGGCAATCATTGCAATAAAGATCAGTCCCAGCGTAATACCACCCATCATGCCCAATGACTCGTGCCCATTCATTGCCAATAGCAAGTTGAACAGTAGCGCACCAGTGGCAAATGCCAGCAAGATGTAGTTAGTTGGCGTTAGTGGTGTATTCCATTGCTTGATCGTCTTTAGGCAGCCGTAGATCATGCCTTGGCTAAACAGCGTGGCAAAAGCCAGCATCACACCAAACAAGCCCATCAGCTTGGTGAAAAAGCCGATGCTGCCAGTATCGCTGAGAAACACGCCCAACAAATACAGCATGGCAAATGGGAAGAACAACACGGCGAAAACGCCTTCACGAGACAGCCACGAGGTTCTGAATCGGAAGAAGGCACGCCAGGCATTTTTAGGGTTTGCCAAGTGCTGAGTAGAGGAAAGCAGACCAGCGATAATCAATACCATCGCAAGAATGGTGGCAGTGATAATCGTGCCGCGTTCCATTGTTAAAAAACCAAATACATGCGCCATGACCAGCAGCATGTATAAACCGAATCCGGCACCTGAAGACACCGTAAACGCAATCACAGAAAAAGCGGGATGCATGAGGCTCTCCTTATCGTGCTACAGACTGATTGACCCAGTCTTTAACTGAGCTGATCAATGATTTTCTAGGGGTCTCAGCGGTTTGCTGAGGCTTCATAATGCGCGGTGGCAGATAATGGTTGGTTGGGCTGTAGCCCAGTTCCGGCATTAACTGGTGACCGCCACGCTCGCGAACCAAGGTGCTGACATTTGAATTTGGATCATCAAAGTCACCGAAGTGGCGCGCATGCGCAGGGCAGGTGATGACGCATGAAGGCTGACGGTCAATTTCATTCAGGCTTTCATCGTAAATGCGATCCACACACAGCGTACACTTTTTCATGGTGCCGGTATCACGGTCTAATTCACGTGCACCGTATGGGCAAGCCCATGAGCAATAGTTGCAGCCCATGCACTTGTCTTGATCGATCAATACAATGCCATCTTCTGCACGTTTGTAGGATGCACCCGTTGGACAAACATCCACACAGTCCGCTTGCTCACAGTGCATGCACGACATCGGCATATTGACGGTTTTACTGTTTGGGAAATCGCCGACTTCAAAGTGACGCACGCGGTTAAACCAAACACCGCTTGGGTCTTCGTCGTATGGCGCGTAGTCGGTCAGTGGGCCGGTGGTTCCCGAGGTGTTCCACTGTTTGCAGGAGACCGCGCAGGCATGGCAGCCAACACAGACATCCAGATCAACAACTAATCCTAATTTCATGATTGACTCCCGTTGTTTCCGCTAGTCTTTTTATCATCACCGTTTTTGTAATCAGCATTATCGTGAACACTACCGCGAGACAGAATATCTTCCATCGAACGATGTAGCTGTACTGATTGACCATTCACATGTGCATTGTAGCGAAGAATGTCAGGTGACTCGCCCATGCCCGGTACTTTCTTCATTTCCGGGAATTGTGGGTAAGCACCGGTTTCGCCGTTTTCAACCGGATAGATTTTAACGCGTAAGTCATACCAAGCAGCTTGACCAGTGATTGGGTCAGAGTTGGTGACGTTGTCTAAGTTGTCGCCTTTCTTCGGTAACAGTTCCGAGATCAGGTGATTCATCAGGAAGGCGTCTTTGGCTTCGTTAGCGTCTTTTTTAAGACCCCATGCACCGGACTGTTTCGCGATGGCATTCCATGTCCAAACGGTGTTTTTCACACAGCCTTCCATAAGTTTAACTTGTACGCGAATCTTGCCGTTATGCGATTCCACCCAAACCCAGGATTTATCTTCGATGCCCATTTCCTCGCCTTGTTCGCGATTCATGTACAAGAAGTTTTGGGAGATGATCTGGCGTAACCACGCGTTCTGCGAATCCCATGAGTGATACATGAACATTGGGCGCTGGTTGATGGCGTGGAATGGGTATTCCTCTTCATCAATTCGCGTTTGCTCCAATGGTGTGTAGAACTCAGGCAGTGGTTTGAAGTATTTGGTCAGACGGTCTTTGTGATGCTGCTCCGTTGGCATTAGGCCATCGTATAAACCTTGACCTGCTAAGTTAAACTTTTGCATGGTTTCGGAATAAAGCTCCATCACGATTTGATCCGTTGAGCCAACCCAACCGTTGCTCTTCGCCCATGTCAGATAGTCTTTATTGGCATGACGATAGTAGCGTGTCTCAGGTGGGAAATGGACTTCCATAAAGGCGCCATTTTCTGCGTAACGCTCCCATTGTTTCGGGTTTGGTTTTCCGCGAAGGTGGACTTCATTGCCGTCTTCATCCAAGCGCCAGCCTGCAAGCAAGCCGATACCCGGTTCTTTTTCCCAGTTCACAACAAAGTCTTTATAGTCTTTGTATTTGCGGTTGCCATCTTTGTCGACGAACACAGGGAATTTGAGGCGATTACCAATTTCAAACTGTACATCCTGCCAAGGCAGCACATCACGGTCTGGCGTAAGAATGGGCTGACGCATCGCATCACAGGCTGAATGTGGCTCCGAAATAGGGCGGTCCAACATTGAGATGGTGTCGAAGCGCTCAAGATAGGTGGTATCCGGAATGACCAAATCTGCGAAGTTTACAATCTCAGAATGGTAGGCATCTGACACCACAATAAACGGAATCTTATGTTCGCCATTTTCATCCTGCTCACACAACATGTCGCGTACTTCGGAGGTGTTCATGGTGGAGTTCCATGACATATTCGCCATGAACATCATCAATGTGTCGATGGGGTAAGGGTCACCCTTGACTGCATTAGTGATGACCATGTGCATCAAACCGTGGTTTGAGATCGGCGCATCCCAAGAGAAGGCTTTATCAATACGTAGTGGCTTGCCGTCGTCATCAATAACTAAGTCTTCCGGTGCTGTTGGGAAGCCTAGTGGTGGTGACTTGAGCGGTGTGTTTGGAGCGGTGTGTTTCGCCGGTTTTAATGCAGGCGGAATGTGTTTTGGGTAGGGCGGCTTAGCCAGATGACCTCCCGGACAATCCACAGAACCAAGCAGAATTTGTACGAAGTGAATCGCACGACAGGCCTGAAAACCGTTTGAGTGAGCAGAAATACCACGCATCGCATGCATGGAAACCGGGCGACCGATAAACTTATCGTGTTTACGTCCCGCGTAATCCGTCCACTCTTGTTCGATTTCAATCGTTTCTTTGAAGGCAACGTGTGCCATTTCAAGGGCGATACGCTCAATCGTTTCAGCGGGAATGCCGGTGATTGCAGCCGAGTTTTCCGGTGAGTATTTATCATCAAGATAAGTCTCAGCGAAAATCACCATCGCACTGCGTACCGGCTTGCCGTTTACTTCACCTTCGTAGAATAGGGCAGGGTTGATGTCAGGCAGGTTAGCGTTTACCGCTGCTTCCTTTTCCATGTCCCAAGATAGCGGGTTGCCATCTTCATCACGTAGGAATAAACCATCGCCCTTCTCGCCCGGCGTGTTAACAACCAAGTACGCGGAGTTGGTGTAACGAATCAGGAATTCCCAGTCGAACTGATCATGCTTCAGCAGTGTGTGAACCATCGACAGTGCGAATTGCATGTCGGTGCCCGGCGTAATACCGATCCACTCATCTGCAATCGCCTGATAACCGGTACGCGTCGGGTTAACCGACACAAATTTAGCACCACGACGTTTGATCTTCTCCAGACCAATTTTAATCGGGTTAGATGCGTGATCGTCTGCAACGCCCCACATCATGAAATATTTAGTGCGATCCCAGTCCGGATCACCGAACTCCCAGAAGGCGTGACCCATGGTATAGAGTCCGCCAGCGGCCATATTGACCGAACAAAAACCACCGTGGGCTGCCCAGTTGATGGTGCCGAATTGTGTCGCCCACATACCGGTGAATGCTTGCATCTGGTCACGGCCAGTGAAGTACGCCAGTTTTTTTGGGTCAGTATCACGGATGTTTTTAAGGCGCTCGGTCAGGATGTCCATCGCCTTTTCCATGCTAATCGCTTCGTACTCACCTTCACCACGCTTAGTGCCTGGCTTACGCAGCAATGGCGTAGACAGTTTTGCGGGTGAGTTCTGCTTCATGATGCCGGCATTACCCTTGGCACATAAAACGCCCTTATTAATTGGGTGGTCGCGATTTCCTTCTATGTATCGAATTTTTTTATCTTCGACTGTCACTTTGATGCCACAGCGGCAGGCACACATATAGCAAGTGGAATATTTCACCTCTTGCTTATCGTGGTCCTCAAACTTTGGTAATGAGCTCATACCTACCTCGATCACTTCTGTATTAGATTTCCAGACCTGACATCATGCGCGTTATTTAGCCGTTCATCTAATGGAAGTATCTAATATAGGCATAAGCTTATCTTATAAGATTAGTTTATAGGCTCACTAATTAAAATTTATTTGTTGCGCTGCCGCATGTTTTTAGCAGCAATTTACTCTGTGATTTAGATCGCTTTCAAGCAGTTATCAATCGCTTCTTTGGCTTTGCGGAGCTCGGGCAGTGGCACGGTGATGCTGTCGTCGAGTAGTTTGAGTTGTAATTCCATTGTGCTTTTTTCTGCGATATGAGAGTCAAAGGCTTCTAAATCACTTTTTTCAGTAAATGGGAGTGCAAAGTCTCCCTTACTGAACTCAATGCCGCGAGCCATGAGGTGTTTATCATCAAAGCGAATACTCAGTAGGTCACCTTTGATGGTGATATCTTCATCTTTAACAAAACCAGCCACTTGCCAGCGATCGCCGGATTTTGTTTTGTAGGTAGCGAAGGTGACTTCAGCGCCTTTTGTGGATTTGGTGTTGAGTACCGCAAAGCAGACTTCGGAACTGGTAACGCGTGCTATTTGGAAGTTTTCGACTTTTTCGACGAGTTCCAGGGCGTGGGAGGTTAGAGGGGTACTTAAGATAAGTGCTGCAAGTGATGTAGACACAGTTAGAGAGGTGAAACGAGTTAATTTCATAATTTAGCCACTTTAGTTATGAAGGAGTTGTTTCAGCTAGAATATCCCGAGTTGGATACTAATAGCTATAGTTGTTCTGTTATTGGTATTGTCGGGATTATCTGTTCAATTACTTCAATGTACTTCTTATTCTTGCGATTCTTGCGATGCTTGTGCTAACGGCAATAAAAAGTCGTAAAGCTCGTCTAGTACCAGTTCATAGCCAACGGACTCTAATACCACAGTTTGTCCTGAGGTATATCGCTCTACTGCCCAATCAGTGCTGTGTCGGTAGATTTCAATAGCGGGAAAGTCTTGCGAGCAGAGGACATATTCCTGTAACGATTCCAGCTGGCGGTAGGCCGCTAGTTTTTCATTTCGGTCGATACGTGCGGTACTGTCAGAAAGCACTTCTACGATAAGGCAGGGGGAGGTGTTGTAGTATTTATTATCTTCGTCTTCACAGCTAACTTGTACATCAGGATAGTAGAAGTAATTTTCGTTTCCCTTATTGATGGCGACTTTCATATCAGATTGGGTTACTCGACAACGGCCTCCTTTCAGGTGCATGAAAAGTAGTCCGGCAAAGTTCATTGAAACTTGATTATGATTACGGCTCGCTCCCGCCATCGCATATACAAGTCCATTGCTATACTCATATTTTATACCAGACTCGCGGTCGTTTTCAGCGAGTAGGTAAGCTTCAGGTGTCGTGTAGTTAAATTCTTCAAGCGCACTCATTGCAGGGTTCCGAAATACTAGCGGGTTTATCTTGAATGTGTTTTTGAGTATAGCAGAGTTGAAAGAGGCATTTAAAAGACTGCCAGCAAACGAATGTTGCCAACAGCCTTTAGACGGTAATTTTGAATAGGTGTGTTTTTTGAGTGGGCTGCCCTGTGCGTTACATCCGCTCAGGCGCTTCAATCCCCAATAACCCCAGTCCAGTCTTAAGCGTATTAGCCGTCAACTGCGCTAACTGCAAACGACTGCTGCGGTCTTCGACTGGCACATCATCTTTCAGAATTGGACAGGCCTCATAAAACGTCATGAAGTTACCCGCCAATTCAAACAGATAATTACACAAGGTGTTTGGAGTACCATCTTTTTCAACTATTTCCAGCGCTTCAGAAAAACGCATCAGCGTCAGTGCAAGCTGGTGCTCAGAAGGTGCTTTGATCGCAATATCCGCAGAGGTATCTACATCCCCCGCCTTCGCAAAAATGCTACGAATTCGCGCATGGGCATATTGCAGATAAGGTGCGGTATTCCCTTCGAAGCTAAGCATGGTTTCCCAATTGAAGATATAGTCAGAGGTACGGTTCTTACTAAGGTCAGCATATTTAACCGCGCCCACACCAACCAACTTGGCAATTTCTCTACGCGCTGCTTCACCCAGATCAGGATTCTTCTCGCTAACCAAGTCAAATGCACGTTGCTCTGCTTCTTCTAAAAGATCAACCAGCTTTACTGTACCTCCAGTACGCGTTGCAAACGGCTTACCGTTCTGCCCCATCATAGTGCCGAAGGCCATGTGCTCTAATGACGTACTCTCAGGGACGAAACCGGCTTTTTTACTGATGGCGTAGACTTGCGCAAGGTGAGTGCTTTGGCGTGCGTCAACAAAGTACAGCATGCGATCAGCGTGCAGCGTGTTATGACGATAACGAAGTGCAGCTAAGTCAGAGGTTGCGTAGAGATAACCGCCGTCAGATTTCTGCACGATTGCCGGAAGTAGGGTGTCGTCGCGTCCTTTGAATTCCTCCAAAAATACGCATTGCGCGCCGTCATTTTCAGTAATCAAACCCGCTTGTTTTAAATCTTCAACCACCTGCGGCAAGTCATCATTGTAAGCACTCTCAGGCATTAAGTCGTCACGGGTGAGCAGTACACCGAGTCGCTCATAAACCGCATCACAATGGCTCAGTGAAACTTCAACGAACTGCTGCCACAGCGCATAGCACTCGGCATCACCCGATTGCAGCTTAACTACATAATCACGCGCGATATCGGCAAAACCTTCTTCATTATCAAAACGATTCTTAGCGTCACGATAAAAACTCTCAAGGTCAGCCAGTTGCATGGATAGCTCATCATTGCTGTCCATGTTATCCATCAGGCTTTTCATATGAGCCAGTAACATACCGAACTGCGTACCCCAGTCACCCACGTGGTTTTGCGGGATCACATTGTGGCCCAGAAACTTTAAGGTACGTGTAACGACGTCCCCAATAATGGTGGAGCGTAAGTGGCCAACATGCATCTCTTTTGCGAGATTCGGGCCGGAGTAATCAATGACAATAGTCTGTGATGGCGTACTACTTTCAATGTTTAATGACTTGTCCTTAAGGGTGTGTTCAGCTTGCGTGGACAACCATTCGTCTGAGAGGTGAATATTAATGAAGCCCGGACCCGCAATTTCGACAGTGGCAGCTATTCCGTCGAGATCCAAATGTTCCAGTACACTCGTTGCTAATTGACGAGGGTTCATTTTTAGCTTCTTTGCAGCACCCATGATGCCATTGGCTTGATAATCGCCAAACTCAGGGCGACCTGAGGGCTTAATGACTGCCGGTGAACCTTTAGCGGCACCAGCGGTTTCCATGGCTTGCTCAACACGTGTTTCGAGAAGCTGACGAATGTTCATGCGGGTTATTCCTAGTTTCAATATTTGCTGCGAAGTGTACCCGAATTCAATCGGTTCGTCGGGAAAATATGACCGAACCGTAACAAAAATCATGGCACCAAACGGTGTAATTGGGTTCTAAATTGCCTACACTGATTTAAACAATCTTACAAAAAATAGCCAAACCAAATAGGGGGTCTATATGGTACGCACATCGTTCTGGATATTTATGACCATCATACTGGCAGCATTATTGCTTGCTCAAACCAGTATTGCTGGTGAACCTGATCACATCGCCGATATTTTACAACTCATCGCGGGTTGATAAATAATTTAAGGCCGCCATTATAAGCCAATGATTCCTTGCAGGGGTGCATTGTGTTAAATTCCTGCGCTTGCTAATTTTTTCAGGAGCACAGGTTCCATGTCTTTGACGGCCTCTGACGTAAAAAAAATCTCACACTTGGCCCGCCTTGCCATTGACGAGGCGGATATCGAGCCATACGCAAATAACCTGTCCAATATATTGGGTCTCGTTGAGCAAATGGATGCAGCGGATGTTGCAGACATAGAGCCAATGGCAAACCCACAGGACGCCACGCAACGCCTGCGTGATGATATCGTCACGGAAGTGAATCAGCGTGAAAAGTTTCAGGCCATTGCGCCGAATACTGAAGCCGGTTTATACCTCGTTCCTAAAGTTCTTGAGTGATCCCAGCCATGCATAACAAGTCCCTAACTGAACTTGCGGCAGGTTTGCGCGCGGGTGAATTTACCAGTGTTGAGTTGACTCAGCACTTTTTAGATCGTATCGAAAAATACGATGAGTCTTTAAATAGCTTTATCACGGTTACACCAGAGATCGCTTTAGCACAGGCAGCAGAAGCGGATGCACAAATTGCAGCCGGAACCGCTGGCCCGCTAACGGGTATTCCGATGGCGCTCAAAGATATTTTCTGTACGGATGGTGTGAAAACGTCTTGTGCCTCAAAAATGCTGGATAACTTTATTTCACCGTACAATGCGACGGTTGTTGAGAAGTTGAAAGCCGCAGGTATGCCTATGTTGGGTAAAACCAATATGGATGAATTCGCCATGGGTTCATCAAACGAAAGCAGCTATTACGGTGCAGTTAAAAACCCTTGGGATACAGAGCGTGTGCCGGGTGGCTCATCAGGCGGAAGTGCTGCAGCCGTTGCAGCGCGCTTAGTACCAATGGCTACCGGAACAGATACGGGTGGCTCGATTCGCCAACCTGCATCGTTAACCGGCATTACCGGCATTAAGCCGACTTATGGTCGTGTGTCTCGTTTCGGTATGATTGCTTATGCGTCCAGTTTGGATCAGGGTGGTGTATTTGCTCGTGATGCAGCGGATTGTGCATTGGTGCTAGGCGCGATGGCCGGTTTTGATGAGAAGGATTCTACCTCCTCAGAGCGTGAAGTCGAAGATTATGCCGCTGGCCTCGATCAATCTTTGCAAGGTCTACGCATTGGTGTTCCTGCTGAATATTTTGGTGAAGGTTTGGATGAGGGCGTTGCTGCTTCCATCAAATCAGCACTAGATAAATATAAAGAGCTAGGCGCTGAAATTGTTGAGATTGAGTTACCCAATACTGGTTTGGCTATCCCGTCTTACTACGTGATTGCACCTGCAGAGTGTTCCGCAAACTTATCGCGACTTGATGGTGTGCGTTATGGACATCGTTGTGAAGATCCGGTGGATCTTGAAGATATGTATAAGCGCTCTCGTGCCGAAGGTTTTGGTTCTGAAGTTAAGCGCCGTATTATGGTTGGTACTTATGCTTTATCAGCAGGTTACTACGACGCGTATTACCTGAAAGCACAAAAAGTTCGCCGCAAGATCAAAGATGACTTTGTACAAGCCTTCGAAAATGTCGATGTGATTATGGGGCCAGTATCTCCAACGACTGCCTTTAAATTGGGTGAAAAGTCGGATGATCCAGTGAGTATGTATCTATCCGATATTTACACATTAGCAGTCAACTTGGCAGGCTTGCCGGCAATATCAGTACCTGTCGAGCCGGCAGAAGGCTTGCCAGTCGGTTTACAAATTATCGGTAATTACTTTGATGAGTCGCGTTTATTAAACGTCGCGCATCAGTTCCAGCAAGCAACGGATTGGCACAAGCAATCCCCTGAAGGATTTGGAGGTTAAGACGATGGAATGGGAAACTGTTATCGGATTAGAAATCCACGCTCAGCTTTCAACGAAAAGTAAGCTGTTTTCAGGTTCGTCAACCGCTTATGGGGCTGAGCCGAACACGCAAGCCAATGTAGTTGATCTGGCAATGCCGGGTGTATTGCCAGTGCTTAATATTGATGCGGTTCGTAAAGCGGTGATGTTTGGTATGGCGATTGAGGCTGACGTACCGGATGTCTCAGTGTTTGCTCGTAAAAACTACTTCTATCCTGACTTGCCGCAGGGCTATCAAATCAGTCAGTTTGATAAGCCGATTGTTGGTTTGGGTCACTTGGATATTGAGCTGGAAAATGGCGAAACCAAACGTATCGGTGTAACACGTGCTCATCTGGAGCAAGATGCTGGTAAGTCACTGCACAAAGACTTCGCTGGTCAAACTGGTGTTGACTTGAATCGTTCGGGAACACCTCTGCTTGAAATCGTTTCTGAGCCGGACATGAGTAATGCCAAAGAAGCTGTGGCGTACATGAAGAAAATTCATTCGCTGGTTCAGTTTCTTGGGATTTGTGACGGCAATATGCAGGAAGGCTCGTTCCGCTGTGATGCCAATGTGTCGGTCCGTCCAAAAGGACAGGCTGAGTTTGGTACACGTGCCGAACTGAAAAACATCAACTCATTCAAATTCGTTGAGCGTGCGATTAATATTGAAGTTGAGCGCCAGATTGATGTCATTGAAGCCGGTGGTGAGGTCGTTCAGGAGACGCGTTTATTTGATCCCGACAAAGACGAAACTCGCTCCATGCGCTCTAAGGAAGAGGCGAATGACTATCGTTACTTCCCTGATCCGGATTTGTTACCCGTTGCGATTACTCAGGAGCTACGTGATAGCGTGCGAGCTGAGTTGCCTGAATTGCCAGAGCAAAAGAAGCAGCGCTTTATCAATCAGTTTGAGTTAAGTGCGTTTGATGCGGGTGTGTTGACCTCTAACCGCGCTTTATCGGATTACTTTGAAGCAGTTGCTGAAGCCACGGGTGAAGCAAAGCTGTCTGCGAACTGGGTGAATGGTGAATTAGCCAGCCACTTGAATAAAGCAGAGCTGGATGTCACAGAATCCAAAGTTTCTGCTGAGCAGTTGACTGGACTAATCAAGCGTATTGCTGACAACACCATCTCCGGAAAAATCGCTAAGGATGTCTTCGAAGCGATCTGGAATGGTGAAGGGGATGCTGATGAGATCATTGAAGCGAAAGGACTGAAGCAAATCACTGACAGTGGTGCGATTGAAAGTATTATCGATGAGATCATTGCTGCGAATCCTGGTCAGTATGAACAATACCGCTCGGGCAAAGATAAATTGTTTGGCTTCTTTGTCGGTCAGGTTATGAAGGCTTCCAAGGGTAAGGCTAATCCTGCTGAAGTGAATCGCTTACTAAAAGCAAAGTTGGACGCTTAAGGCGTCCCGCTTACTGAGAAAATACTATGGATAAACTACATCGTTTTTTGATTGATGACGCCAATGTGCGTGGTGAATGGGTGCAGCTTGATAAGGCATGGCAGGCGCTGACTGACTGTGCGGATTACCCTGCACCGGTTCGCCAAATGTTGGGCGAGGCATTTGCTGCTGTGGCTTTGTTGTCGGCCACCATCAAATACAAAGGGACGTTGGTCATTCAAGTGAACGGGGGAAATCCACTAAGCATGTTGGTCGTGCAGGCGACTTCAGAGGGTAAGATGCGTGGTATGGCACGTTGGTCTGATGATATTGATGTCGAAGCGACTGTACCAAATCTGTTTGGTAAAGAAGCAACGTTGGTAATCACTGTTGAGCCTGAAGAAGGACAGGGTGAGCGTTACCAAAGTATTGTTGGCCTTGAAGGAAATACGCTGGCGGAATGTTTGACGGCATATTTCGAGCAGTCAGAACAGCTGAAGACGCGTTTGGAATTAGCGGTTGGTGAAACGTCTGTTGCTGGTTTGATGGTGCAACGTTTACCGGGTACTGCTGAGGATGAAGATGGTTGGAATCGTACTCGCATGCTCGCAGAAACGGTCAAAACAGATGAGCTGTTGACGCTGGATGTAGAAACTCTGTTGCATCGCTTGTTCCATGAAGAGAATCTTCGACTCTATGATGCTGAAGCGCTAGGGTTTGAGTGTGGTTGTTCGCAGAAGAAAGTGGACGATATGCTGATTGGCTTGGGTCGTAAGGAAGCCCAGGAAACTTTGCGTGAACAGGGCAAGATTGAAGTGACTTGTGATTTCTGTAATACGCATTATCAGGTTGATGAAATTGATCTTGAGCGGATTTTTTCAGAGACGGTGATTGAAGGGAATGACAGTATTCACTGATTAATTCATTGTTGGAGGTTGTGTGGCTGCCCGCCTGGCAATGTATTTCTCCTACAGGCCTGAGTAATTTCTCAGGCCTTTTTTATGACTGGGTTTCATGCGTTATTATCCGATCAGGTAGAGATCAGCAGAAGGGATGAAGTAAAACTGTAGCAAGGGGCTAGATATTCTCATCTTGTGCTGATCTTTAGGCGTTAAAGTGCTTTAACTGACTCCAGAACGGCGTCCGCATGACCTTTCACCTTCACCTTATCCCAGTGCTCGCGCAGTACGCCTTCTTTATCAATAAGAAAAGTACTGCGGACGATGCCCATGTATTCTTTGCCGTACAGCTTTTTCAGTTGGATAACATTGAAGAGATTGCAGACTTCCTCATCCACATCAGAGATTAGTTCGAAATTAAACTCTTGCTTTGCTTTGAAGTTTTCATGGCGTCGCATGGTGTCTTTGGATACACCTACAACGATGGTATCCAACGCGTCCAGTTCCTCTTTCATATCCCTAAAGTTCTGACCTTCAGTCGTGCACCCTGGTGTGCTGTCTTTAGGATAAAAGTAAATGATCACATTCGACTTACCGCGATAATCTGACAGGGTAAAGGTCGTTTCACTCGTTGCAGGGGCAGAAAAATCAGGGACAACTTGTCCAACTTCTAAAGCAGGCATAATTTCTTCCATATTTATCATTCAATGACTCATAAATTATCCGATTGACAGGCTGAATGCTACATACCTTTATTTATCTTGTGTTTCTATAGGTGCACTATTAGACTTTCTTCAATTTATACTGGTCATAACACTCAGTTAATTCCTAACTGAGCTAACCACGTTGGAGGGTTTAATGTTTCAGGGAAGTATGGTCGCGCTGATTACGCCGATGACAGCTTCGGGTCAAGTGGATGAGGCAGCGCTAGAGGCGTTGGTGGGTTTCCATCTTGATAATCAGACAGATGCAATTGTTGCGGTGGGTACCACTGGTGAATCAGCGACGTTGTCTCATGAAGAGCACCGATATGTTCTGAAACGCGTGGTCGATATCGTTGATAAAAAGATTCCGGTGATTGCTGGTACCGGGTCTAACAGCACTGCTGAAGCGCTGGAGTTGACGACTGCCGCCCACAAGGTCGGTGCAGACGCTGCACTGCTTGTTGCGCCCTACTACAATAAGCCGAATCAGGAAGGGCTTTATCAGCACTTCAAAGCGTTGGCGGATGGCGTTGCTATTCCTCAGATCCTTTATAATGTTCCGGGTCGTACGGTCAGCGATATTCTTCCAGATACCGTGGATCGTCTTGCGAGTATTAGCAATATTGTTGGTATCAAAGAGGCGACGGGCGATTTGCAACGCGCTGCTGAGTTGATCGAGCGCTGTGCAGATCGTATGGATATTCTGAGTGGTGATGACCCAACGGCATTTGAGTTGATTTTATTGGGTGGTAAAGGGAATATCTCTGTAACTGCCAATGTAGCGCCTCAGTTGATGCATGATATTTGTGCCGCTGCTCTGGCAGGCGATAGAGAGACTGCCTTGAATCTGGATAATAAAGCGAAGCCACTTCACCAAGCGTTGTTCTGTGATTCAAACCCTATACCGGTAAAGTGGGCAATGGCTAAAATGGGTTACGGCGATATCAACGGTATTCGTTTACCGCTAGTGCCATTTGACGAGTCACTGCACGCTGGTCTGGCAGATGCTATGCTTCAGCTAGGCATCAATATTGACTAATTTAATCGGATTGTACGTATGAAATATCTATCACTTTGTTTAGCGGTTAGCGTGACTACGGGCTGTTCGTCTATTTCCAGAATGACCGATGTGACTAATTTGATTGATTACAGTGATCATAAGTCTGTCAAAGTATTAGAAGTACCGTCGGATTTGGATGCGCCTGAGTACGATAAAACCTATTTGACAGATGTGTCGGATAAAGCCGCCTCAGGCAGTACGGGTATTTCAGATGCAGTTCCATTGGTCGACAGTAGTTTGACAGCACCATCTGCCAGTGAAGTCAGTATTATTACTCGCGGAGATGATCGTACGCTGCAGATTAATAGTGATAAATTGATTTGGAAGCGTACATTGGATGCATTGAAGGCAATGGGCGTTACTGTAAGTAAGAGTGACGAAGCAAGTGGTGTAATTGATGGTCGTGATCGTTCACAAGTAGCTGACTCAGGTAGTCCTATCGGAGCCTTCCTTAATAAGAGCCTTGGTAAGCTTAACAAAGGTGCTGCTTATAAGGTCATTGTTGCAACTGAGGGTGGCTCATCATTTATTACCTTCCGTAATGGTGCTAACAAACCATTGTCTGCAGATGTGGCGAACCAAGTGTTGAAGCGTTTCCTCAAAGAGTATACTGCTTCCTAATGATTCGTTTCGCTTCGTTGGGTAGTGGTAGTAAGGGGAACTCGACGCTTATCGAGGTAGGTTCGACCAGAATCTTACTGGACTGTGGTTTCTCTGTGAAAGAAACAGAAAAGCGCTTGCTCCGTTTAGGATGCGAGCCTTCCTCGATTGATGGTGTAGTAGTAACCCATGAGCATGGTGATCATGTAAACGGTGTGGGTCGTTTATCCCGTAAATATAAATTGCCCGTTTGGTTGACGGTAGGGACTCATCATGCAAGCAAAGATACCGGCTTTGAAATAACCAACTTTATCGACCCGCATGATGCATTTTCTATTAACGATATTCATCTGCAGGCATTCCCCGTGCCACATGATGCCCGTGAGCCATGTCAGTTCGTATTTAGTGATGGCAGTCTGAGACTTGCTGTGCTGAGTGATCTGGGTCGGGAAACTCCTCATGTAATGGAAAACCTTGTTTCACTCGATGGGCTAATGCTGGAATGTAACTATGATCACGATATGTTGATGACGGGGGAGTATCCTTATTCTCTAAAGCAACGTGTATCCGGTGGTTTGGGGCATTTAGATAATCGCCAATCAGAAGCCATCCTTAAGAAGCTCGACCTTTCTAAAATGCAGCACCTGATTGGTGGGCATGTCAGTGAAAAAAACAACTTAAAAGAATATGCACAATCCGCGTTATATCGTGGAGCCGACTGTGAGTCGGAATGGGTGAGTATGGCCTGTCAGGAGCATGGTTTTTCCTGGCGTGAGATCTCTTGAAAATTTTAAATTAACCCAAGCTTAAAAAACTTTTGAATAATGCTTGCCAAGGGTGATTTTATCTCTATAATGCGCAGCTCGTTCGGACGCAAAGCAGTTTGTTTTACGGTTCGAACGGAATTGTTTTGAGTAGTTTATTTTTTAGATGTTTACTTCGAAAATAAATCACAAAAAAATGATTGACAGAATTTGAGGGTTGTATAGAATACGCCTCCTCGCTGAGATAGAGATCTTGGTAGCTAATTAACAAAAGAGACCAAATAACTTGTGTGGGGATTTGTGGCTTGCAAGAAACTGCAAGAAGCAATGAACCTAACGAACGTTAATTTTTGATTATACGTATAAGTTAGGATTTAAAGCTTCAGCTAAAAGATATAGCAATATTTATATTGCGAACTAATTTAACTGAAGAGTTTGATCCTGGCTCAGATTGAACGCTGGCGGTATGCTTAACACATGCAAGTCG
>NZ_QGKM01000105.1 GCF_003172875.1 Leucothrix pacifica
AGCTGCAGGCTTTTTAGGTGGGATCGCCAGTGGCGCTAGTCTGAAGGGTGCACTGAAAGGTGCGCTGTTTGCTGGATTGACTGCCGGTGTTGCCAATTGGGTTGGGCATGGTGCTGGAGGTCTTTCACCTTTTGGTGGAGCGAGTTGGTTGGCCCATGGTATTACTCAAGGAGCGATTGCTGAATTACGAGGTGGCAAGTTTAAGCATGGCTTTATATCAGCGGTTGCAGGGCATGTTTCTGGTATGGTGACGCGTGGCATTGGAGGGATTCGCGCTGGCGCAATTGCTGCGCGAACAGCTGTTGCTTCTGTATTTGGTGGCTTGGCTACAAAGGCTACTGGTGGTAGTTTCCATGATGGTGCTATGAACGCGGCTCTCGTACATTTATTTAATAATGAGATGCGAGACTATGCGATACGTGAAGCAATAAAAGAATCTGAAGCTATTGAAAAGATGTCACCAGAACAGCTTAAACAATGGAAAATAGATCAACTTCCGAAATTCGAGTTGTCAGCTGGGATGACTGCGCAAGGAACACTAATTGAAGTCGGTGGAGGTATGCTAGGGTTGAACGTTCAAGCTTTTAGCAAAAGTGGTAATATAAACCCTTATACAGTTCAAGGGCTGGGTATTGGGAAAGATAAAGGTGTTTCACTTGAAGGTAACCTTGCAATCTACGTGCTACCTGATGGTCTAGGAGAGCAAAATTGGGCTGGGGATTTTCCTACCGCAAATTTTGGTTTTGGTATGTTTAGCGTTTCATATTTTCAGGGCTCTGGTTGGTATGGCATCGGTTTAGGCATCCAAGATCCGGGAGTTGATGCTTCGATTACAAATGAAACTTATACTCCCATGCGCTGGTGATGACGGGTGATAAATATGTTCGGTAAAGAAACAGAGAGACTTCTGACTAAACACCCTCTAAGTGGTTTTCAACTTTTCAGTTTTCTGTTGGTGTCAGCAGTTGTGTTTTTTACTTTTGGTGTCTACAACAGCGGATCAGCAAAAAGATATGAAATGGAGGGCGTGATTACAAAGATTACTTGGGGATGCACGAATCGTTACCATAAACCTACGATTACATATAAAGACGTCAATGGAAAAGTAAAAGTACTTTGTGATGATTCGGTTGTTCTCACACGTAAGGATATTAAAGTAGGTGATTATATAGTGAAAAAGAAGGGGGCTTATACAGCAACGGTGAACGGAAGGGAGGTTCGATTTACATATTAGAGTGTATTTCTGTAGTTTATCTTCTTGGTCAGTAATTAGTGCATATTAAAAAACTCACTCCCGACATAGGTTCACTGTTGGCGGGTATTCTTATAGTTTACTCATTTTCCCCATTTAATATTTGGCCTCTAGCAATCTTGTCGTTAGTTACTTTTCTGCTCATATGCCAGCGGACTAATACAGTCAAGCTGGCGATTCGAAGAGGTTTTTTATATGGTTTAGGGTTTTATGGTGCTGGTTCGTATTGGCAGTTTACCTTTATAGGAACTTTCCCTGTCATTTACCAACCCATCATGTACTTTCTATTGGGTGGGATCATTTTTATTCTGATTTGTTTCCCTGTGATATATGCAGCGACTTTGGTTTGGATCAAGCAATATACTTCGTTTAGATGGTTAGTTGTGTTGTTTCCCTTTGTTTGGTTGATTGGTGAGTGGGTGAGAACTTGGTTGTGGACAGGGTTCCCATACTACCAACTGGGTTTTGCATTTGTTGATATGCCTCTGGCTGGCTTCGCGCCACTGGGTGGTGAGCTAGCGGTAACGTTGTCAGTGTTGGTATCTGTTTCATTGTTGGCTGGTTTGTTTATATTCAAAGCCAATAAAACAAGAATTGCTATGCTATCTACTTTGTTAATTATTTGGGCGGGTGGCGCGCAATTACAAACGATGGACTGGGGGACGGTGGGTGAAAGACCGCTAAAGGTACGGTTAGTGCATGGTTCACCCGACCAGCTCAAGAAAACAAAACGCTACTACGCCATCGATACAATTAAGCAATACCTTGCATATAGTGAAGTATTGCCACAACCAGACTTAGTGATCTGGCCAGAGTCATCTATTGCAATGGAGCTTCGCAGGGTATATCACTATCTAAAAGAAGGGGCT
>NZ_QGKM01000106.1 GCF_003172875.1 Leucothrix pacifica
AATGGTGCCAAGTACCATTGATCTTGCGGAATTTTATACCAATCGATCCAATTCCTACTTATCTGTTGCGAAACAAAAAGCTGCTCAATCAAATACTAAAACCAGACAAGCAGCTTCGAAAGAGAGGTCTGCTGGTAATTGGGAAAAAAGGGCGTCAAGGTACAAAGAATTAGCAATAAAACAAGTAGCAAGAGCAAGGAAGGAAACGAAAAAGCTTACTGCGCTCACAGAGAAAATAGAAGACTATAAAAATGTCATTGATGGAATTGAACGTAGTTTGGATACCAAAAATGATGATAGTGCTATGGTTGTTCTTTGGGAGGCTTCAGGGCGTGATGCTTCGGGTCGTTTACGCAGCGATTGGGTGGGGAATGGCCTGGTCACTAACCGAGAATTTGATCCGTACAATGGTCACCTTAGAAACATCACCACAGGTATAGGCGGTGATTTCGATCTGATTCGTGATATCGACTATACCTACGATGAAGTTGATAATGTTAAAACGCGGCATGAGCGATATCAACGTACGGTCAACGCCTATGTTAGTATCGATAATACCTACACATATGATGAGTATGATCGATTGGATACTGTTACTTCTGTACATTCAGCAGGTAACAGCCAAAACTACGATTATGACTATGATCTGCATGGAAATATAGTCTATAAATCAGATGCCGGAACGATGACTTATGATGATGGTAACCGACTTTCCACGCTCAGGGGTGTTGCTGGGAGCCGTGATTATAAGTACGACTTGAATGGCAATATCGCAACCGATGGTAAAAAAACCTATAAATGGACAGGCTTTAATAAACCTAGTCAGATTCGTCAGGGAAGCAAAAAAACGGATTTCATCTATGGACCAGATAATAACCGAGCCATGCAAACACGCTGGGCAAAGGGCAATATCGAGAAGACATATTACGTAAGCAAAGCCTATGAATATGTGATTAGTAACCAAGGCTTAACGGATCAATATGAGCAAATGAAGCACCATATTTATGCGGGCAAAGAGGTGGTTGCGATACAGGTTCGTTCAAAGCTTAATCATAAGCAGCAGCCAGATGTAACTCGTTACTTGCATAAGGACGCTCTCGGTAATATTGACACGATTACGGATGCTAACGGTAAAATTGTGCAGCGAGCGGAATTCGACCCGTTTGGTAAGCGCACTACTATGTTAAGCCTGTCAGATGATCCTTGGACAAGCCGTGGTTATACGGGTCATGA
>NZ_QGKM01000107.1 GCF_003172875.1 Leucothrix pacifica
AATGGTGCCAAGTACCATTGACCTTGCGGAATTTTATACCAATCGATCTAATTCCTACTCATCTGTTGCGAAACAAAAAGCTGCTCAATCAAATACTAAAACCAGACAAGCAGCTTCGAAAGAGAGGTCTGCGGGTAATTGGGAAAAAAGGGCGTCAAGGTACAAAGAATTAGCAATAAAACAAGTAGCAAGAGCAAGGAAGGAAACGAAAAAGCTTACTGCGCTCACAGAGAAAATAGAAGACTATAAAGATGTCATTGATGGAATTGAACGTAGTTTGGATACCAAAAATGATGATAGTGCTATGGTGGTTCTTTGGGAGGCCTCAGGGCGTGATGCTTCGGGTCGTTTACGTAGCGATTGGGTGGGGAATGGCCTAGTCACTAACCGAGAGTTTGATCCGTACAATGGTCACCTTAGAAACATCACCACCGGTATAGGCGGTGATTTCGACTTGATTCGTAATATCGACTATACCTATGATGAAGTTGATAATGTCAAAACCCGGAATGAGCGATATCAACGTACGGCCAACGCCTATGTCAGTATCGATAATACCTACACATATGATGAATATGACCGATTAGATACTGTTACTTCGGTACACTCAGCAGGTAACAGCCAAAATTACAATTACGACTATGACCAGCATGGCAATATAATTTATAAGTCAGACGCTGGAACGATGACTTATGATGATGGTAACCGACTTTCCACGCTCAGGGGTGTTGCCGGGAGCCGTGATTATAAGTACGACTTGAATGGCAATATCGCAACCGATGGTAAAAAAACCTATAAATGGACAGGCTTTAATAAACCTAGTCAGATTCGTCAGGGAAGCAAAAAAACGGATTTCATTTATGGACCAGATAATACCCGAGCCATGCAAACACGCTGGGCAAAGGGCAATATCGAGAAGACATATTACGTAAGCAAAGCCTATGAATACGTGATTAGTAACCAAGGCTTAGCGGATCAATATGAGCAAATGAAGCACCATATTTATGCGGGCAAAGAGGTGGTTGCGATACAGGTTCGTTCAAAGCTTAATCATAAGCAGCAGCCAGATGTAACTCGTTACTTGCATAAGGACGCACTCGGTAATATTGACACGATAACGGATGCTAACGGTAAAATTGTGCAGCGAGCGGAATTCGACCCGTTTGGTAAGCGCACTACTATGTTAAGCCTGTCAGATGATCCTTGGACAAACCGTGGTTATACGGGTCATGA
>NZ_QGKM01000108.1 GCF_003172875.1 Leucothrix pacifica
CTACTTTCAATCATAACTCCACAATCGGCAATGTTCTCAGGTTTAAATCTTGCCTTCTTTAGTCTTAACCGACTGCAGCTGGAAGTGTTAACCAGTGATGGTGACGTTCACGCTAAAAAAGTATTGCGTATGCGGCGCGATTCAAACTTCTTACTCACTACAATTTTATGGGGCAATGTCGGTATCAATGTATTGCTCACGCTATTATCTGATTCTGTATTAACAGGGATGAGTGCATTTATCTTTTCAACCGCATTCATCACGATATTTGGTGAGATCACACCTCAGGCATATTTTTCGAGGAATGCCTTGAGAATGGCGTCAATGTTGGCACCTGTTTTGAGATTTTATCAAATATTGCTTTATGTCGTTGCAAAGCCATGCGCTAAATTCTTAGATATGTGGCTTGGTGTTGAAGGCATTGACTATATGCGTGAGCGTGACATCCGTGAGATTATCAAAAAACACGTTGAAGCTGATGAAGCTGAAGTCGAACATATTGAAGGGATTGGTGCGCTGAACTTTCTTCAGATCGATGACTTAGCTGTCTCCAAAGAAGGCGAAGACATCGATCCTTTGAGCTTAATTTCACTACACACAAAATTAGATTTACCAATCATTCCTGATTTTACTGCAACTCCTCAGGATGAGTTTCTAAGGCGTGTAGAAAAGTCGGGACATAAATGGGTTATATTGACAGACGAAAGTGATATACCTCATTTAGTCATGGATGCTGATGGCTTCCTACGTGCAGCATTGTTCCAGAACACAGAGACAGTTAATTTTTACCAATACTGTCATAGACCAATCATTGTTCATGATCCGGAAATGCCACTGGGAGACTTACTAAGTCGGCTCAAGTCTGATACTGAGGAAGATTCTGACGCTGTTATCGATAAAGATATTATTCTGCTATGGACTGAAGAACAAAAGCGAATTATCACGGGGGCCGATATATTAGGACGATTATTGAGAGGTATTGCTGCGCACCACTAAACCTAGGGGGCCGAGCACACATACCTACGTTGTGTGCTCGATCTGGAGACAAGCATATTCAGTCATTCAATCTGTTAAACCATCGGGACGATAATTCTCACGCTCATAATGTATTGGCAGCGCACGACCATATAAGTGCTTAGAATGTGCTGGTCTGTTGACATAATATGGGTCTGTCACATAGGTCGGCAAGGCAATGATCCGGCGTTTCTTACCTTCTACCTGAGTGACACGGTGCATGGAGAATCGCCCTTTGAAAATTTGCAAATCACCGGGTCGTAAGTCTAACTCTTTAACTCCTTCGCGACTGCCGTTGAGGATATCCTTAACACCCTCAAAGTTCTCATCTTGAGGATTACGAATATCCGCTGCGTACTCAAAGATACCGCCTTTTTCAGCTTCCTGAACTAACAGGCTGACAGTGAAATCATTGCCATCAAAATGCCAGGGGAAGTAGTTATCTTCATCCATCAGCGAGTAAGGGTTTGAACCCAAAGGGTCTGCCCAGGTATACAACGGCCAGATATTCAAACATTCCCCGATAAAACGGGTCACGATGGGAGAGTCATAAATAGCCTGCAAATCAGAGTCTTGCTCGAGGATATCAGAATTGATATAGCCACTACTGCGCTTTTGAAAGTATCGCTTGGGATGTCCTTCCGGCAGACTGGGGTCATCTTTTGTAAAATAAGGCGTATGACTGGATTCTGGCCAATAGGTTTGTGAATAAAGGCGTTCAGACTCTTCGCGCATTCTGTGTAATGATTCCGGAAGTAAAAAATCTTTAATTAATGCGCAACCATCATAATCTAAACGTTCCTGCGATTCCTTGATAATGCGTTTTGTATTCGCATTCTCCAAGTCATGAATCGGGTAACGTTTCAGGTCGATTATCTGTTCAAGTGAGCGAACTTGAAGTACGTCAAAATTGGCTACAGAACTCATAGTGATTATCCTCTGCTACGGTCAAATATTGGCTCAGGATCTAAGCCATTCTCAATACGTCTAATATTCTCTGAAATAATGCGTGCGGCACTGTTGGCTGTCGTCGGACCAGCCATGTGGGGGGTAATATTAACTTTGGGATGCCGCCACAAACGGTGTTCTTTGGGCAATGGTTCAACGCTCATTACATCTAGGGTCGCACTCGAGATTTTAAGTTTATCCAGTGCATTGATGAGTGCTTGCTCATCGACAATATCGCCACGGCTAATATTGATCAGATGACTATGTGGCGACATCATTTCGAGAAACTGCTCATCGATTAGATACTGGCTACGACTGTTTAATGCCAAACAGCTAATGACAACACTTACCGACTTTAATAAATCTGGTAGCGCGTCCAAGCCGTGATAAGACTGGATTTTATCAACTTGTTTTTCTTTGAAATCCCAAGCCTTGACATCAAAACCTGCAGCTTGAATGTTATGATTAACTTTGACTGCGATACGCCCTAGACCTAAGACTAATACCTTGAATGCTTCAGGAGGTGTCGTTTCTATGCGTTGCCAGTATTTATTCGCTTGTTGTACACGGTATTGGTCAAAATGACGCTGCGCATTGATTGTCCAATACAAGGCATAATTTGCCATCTCCTGAGACATCGTCGGGTCACCCAATGACACCAGCGGAACGTCCGGTAAATCAGAATCGCTTAACAGATGGTCCATACCTGCAGCCAATGACAAGATGCAATGCAGATTTGGATATCTTGCTAAGTCACCCGCCGGATGATTCCACACCAAGGCGTATTTGATTTCATCCGGCTCCGGTATATTTGGATAACTGTAAATGCGCATGTCAGGTAAGTACTTAGCCAATGCAAGAAGCCATTCCGCATTACCAGCATCACAATTATTGTTCAGTAAAATAGCCATTAATGGCAGTCTCCATAATAATTAATTGATATTTTTCAGTAATCCATCTAACAATTCAAACGAATATAAATGGACTGTTATATCGATTTAGTTGAATTAGTTTCTGCCGGAGTCACAAGCCTATGTACATCGATCACATCAAAACCTTTCTGGAGGTGACTAGCACAGGTAGTTTCCAACTAGCTGCAGAGAAACTGTATGTTACTCAGTCTACCGTTAGTGCACGCATTAAGGCATTGGAAGATCAATTGAATCGGCCTTTGTTTATTCGCAAGCGTAGCGGTGTGGAACTGACGGCGGGTGGTCAGCGTTTTCATCCACACGCATTGACAGTGGTACAGGCTTGGGGTCGTGCCAAGCAAGAAGTGGCGCTACCCGAAGCACTCACATCGATTACCAATCTGGGTATTCAGCTTAATCACTGGGATCAGTTAGCGACACCGTGGTTGCTATGGATGGAGCAACATATGCCAGAGAGTGCCACACAAATTATTGCGGAGTATTCTGATACATTGATGCGAAAAGTCAGAGATGGTGTGCTGGATCTGGCGGTGATGTACCAACCTCAACAGCGTCCGGGTGTTGCTATTGAACCTTTGATGTCTGAGTCACTGATCATGGTATCTAGCACGCCACGTAAAATATCTACAGGACAGGTGCCGGGGTATATCTTTGTTGATTGGGGCGATGCATTTCATACGGAACATAGCATGGCCTTTCCAGATGCTCCGACTCACCGTATGACCATAGGTTTGGGGGCCGTCGCTTTAGATCACATTTTGAAACGTGGTGGCTCGGGCTATTTTATCCAGAGTATGGTGACTGAGTTGGTTACCAATGGGCAGTTGTATCGTGTGGAAGATGCACCAGTGTTTCAGCGACCGCTTTATCTGGTGTATCAGGAAGAGCCGATTAACCCTGAGTTGCTTGAGGTGGCAATTCAGGGTTTGAAAGAGGTGAGTCTGGCCGTGAGCTGACACTATTTCACCCCCTTGCTTAGCGCAATAGTGCCATAAGCTTTGGCAATTCCCTTCACCGTCTCTAACAGCCCAAAGATGATTAACTATAGTGTAGTTAATTTATCTGAAATTGCCATGAGTGGCGTGTTATCTAGTCAGATTTAATTCCCGTCAAAAGTTCATTGACATAACAAGATTATCGATTTGAAGGATCATTTATATTCGTTTTACTTGTTTGGAGGGGGCGTGATAATTTCAATAGCAATCAACATTGCTACAGTGATTTAACACAATGCCAACCGTTAAGGAGTCGCACATGCATATCGCATTTTTTGGGCTGGGAAATATGGGAAATCCTATGGCAGTCAATTTGCTGAAGTCAGGAGACTACCAGCTTAGTGTATTTGACCTTGATAAATCCAAAGCGGCCAATTTACTAAGAGCTGACGACGGCAATGCCAGTGCAGAGTGGATCGACGATATTCCTGCAACCTTGGCAAATGCAGATGTCATTATGAGTTCTTTGCCGGGGCCTGTTCAGATCGCTGCATTTGCAGAGCAAAATGTATTTTTACATGCAAAAACAGGTGCTACATGGATTGATTTGAGTACGAATAATTTAGCGACCTGTCAGGATCTATTGGCAGCAGCAACTGAGCGGGGAATCGACTTCCTAGATTCACCGGTGTCAGGCGGAGATGAAGGGGCCAGAGCCGGCACACTCAGTATTTATGTAGGTGGCGATCAGACGGCCTTTGAAGCGCACCGTGATATCTATGAAGTGATCGGTTCAAACACAAAACATCTAGGCCAATCAGGCGCTGGTTATGCGGCCAAAATCTCTCAGGTGGTATTGTGTTATCTTCATTCCATCGCTTTGTCAGAAGCCTTGATGCTGGGAGTGAAAGCTGGCGTTAGTGCTTCGGAAATGCTGGATATTATTCAAAATAGTACTGGCAGAAGTTACGTCGCGGATCGCTATGGCCCATGTATGTTAAATGGTGATTATGACCCTTCATTTGCCTTGGGGTTGGCGCTAAAGGACATGCGACTGGCGATGGAATTGGCGGAAACCTTAGGCATTACTTTACCGATGTCGCAATTAGTGACAGATATTTATCAGGAAGCTTGTGAGACCTATGGCAAGGATGCAAATCACCTGATTGCAGTGAAATTATTGGAAGATGCCAGCGGCACATTGCTGCGGTCATGACGGCTATCTGTGACGCAATGGTCAATGATGATGACTGGAGTGACCTGGCTCAGTTTCATCCGATGCCAGAGATTGATCATCAACGATTGCATAGTTATCGCAGCAATCGTCTAAAGAATGAGTTGGTAAAAGCGGATGCAGCACTTTGTATCATGTTTAATCCTATCAGCATGCGTTATGCCGTCAATTACCGAAATTACGCGCTGTTTCAGTCGCATATTCCAACGACTTATCTGTTTTACCCGCAGCAAGGTCCCGTGGTTGCTTTTGGCGCTTATGAGCCAGACCCGCAGGGATTTGAGCTGCGTCACGGAAGACCGGTGACATATTTTGATGGTGGTGATGTGTTAGTTGCTGCCGCTGAAGCATTGGCAGATGATGTTGTCAATTTCCTGAGTGAAATCGGTACAGATAATCGACGTGTCGCGGTTGAATATGTTACGCCTGCAATCACACAAGCACTTGAGAGGCGTGGTTTGGAGGTAATCGATGGTGTGATGATCAGTGAGCATGCGCGAGTCATAAAATCAGCTGATGAAATTGCCTGTATGCGATGGTCAATCGCGGTCGCTGAGCTTGGTATTAGCAAACTGAAACAAGCAATCAAACCGGGTGTGAGTGAATTACAACTCTGGGCCTTACTCAACTACACCAGCCTTGCGAATAATGGTGATTGGCATGATGGCCGAATGCTGGCATCCGGGCCACGTATTAACCCTTGGCTACAGGAGGCTTCGCCTCGCAAACTGGAATCCGGTGATCTGGTCGGATTTGATACGGATATGGTTGGGCCGATGGGGTACTTCGCCGATATTTCCCGGACTTTTCACTGTGGCCCCGCTAAACCTACTCTCCGACAGAAACAATTGTACCGACTAGCTGTTGAAGAAATTACTTTCAACATGAATCTGGTCAAGCCGGGCATTGGTCTCCGTGAGTTTCAACAATTGGCCTGGCCTGTGCCTGAAGAGTTTCAGGCGAATGCTTACACCTGTGTTGCACATGCGGTGGGTATGTGCGACGAATATCCACAGATCAAACACATCTTCCGTATGGAAAACCCCTATGATTGCCAACTTGAGGCTGGAATGGTGATGTGTATTGAAAGTTATATTGGTGCGCAAGGTGAGCGTGATGGCGTTAAGCTTGAACAGCAGGTATTAGTCACAGACACAGGCTATGAGTTATTAACGAACTACCCATTTGAACCTGACTTACTGGAGTAACAAGGAATATTATGAAACAAGAAGTTAAAGCTGAAGATTTTAAAAGTGCTACTGCAACCAGTGCTGAGGAATGGCAAACACGTGTAGATTTAGCAGCAATGTTCCGACTCACCCAAATGATGGGCTGGGATGATACCGTTTGGAACCATAACACCGCACGTGTGCCAGGAACGGATCATCAATTCTTTATGCATCGCTTTGGACTGCTTTATGAAGAAGTCACAGCGTCAAACATGATCAAAGTTGATGAAGAAGGTAATGTGCTGGAAGGTCCTGCTGACGTCAATACTGCAGGCTTTGTCATTCATAGTGCTATTCATCTGAATCATCCTGAAAACCACTTTGTATTTCATGCGCATCCGCCCTCAGCGATTGCTGCAACGGTGTTTGAAGAGGGTATTCCGTTTTTGGTGCAGGATTCGTCCATGCTATACGGCAAAATTGGCTATCATGACTGGGAAGGTTTATCTGTAGACTTAGATGAGCGATTCCGTATCGCTGAGAACTTAGGTGATAACAAATGTTTGGTGATGCGTAATCACGGCTTCTTAACTGTCGGTAAGACGGCTGGTGAAGCGTTTATGAATATGTATTATCTGATTCGCCTGTGTGAGACTGCACTTCAGGCGCATGCTACGGGTTTGAAAATTGATCCGGCGGATTCGGCACTATGGAAAATGTCTTGTGAACAATACGAATCGTTTTCACCTGGTCTGCATGAGTGGCCTGCGCTGCTTCGTCGCGTTGATCGTCAGGATCCATCTTACAAAAACTAAGATAAATAGGCTCATGAAGTTTCTATGAAAATCAGCAAACTTACCACGCAACTGGTTAATGTACCGCTGGATAAGCCAATCAAAACCGCCATTCACGACATGCGTTCTGTGGGTTGTGTGTTGGTCTCGGTGCACAGTGATCAGGGGCTGGTGGGCGAGGGTTATTGTTTCACACTCAATGCCTTGAGATTAAAGGCGTTTGATGAGGTGATTCAGAGTTATACCCCGCTAGTTGGAGGGCAAGATGTAGATTTTGTTGAAGCAATCTGGGAGCAGATCTACCAGTCGGTTAATCCAATGGGGCAAAAGGGTATCACTATTGGTGCTCTGGCTGCGATAGATACAGCTTTGTGGGATTTGAAAGGTAAAGCTCTGAATCAGCCCTTACATCGTTTATTTGGTGCGTGCCGAAGTCGTATTAAAACCTATGCTTCCGGTGGTTTGTGGCTTTCACAGACTATCGATGAATTGATATCTGACGCTCAGCATTTTGTTGACCAAGGCTTCCGCTCTATGAAAATACGCGTCGGCAAAGACAATTGGCGTGAAGATGTAGAACGCGTCAGAGTAGTACGGGAGTGTATTGGTGATGATATCGAGTTGCTGGCGGATGCGAATCAGGCGCTCACAGTTAAGCAGGCAATCAAACTGGGTCATAAGCTTGAGCCTTATGAGCTAGCTTGGTTGGAAGAGCCTGTTGGTGCTCAGAATTTACAGGGGCATGCGGAAGTACGTAGTAGCTTGGATATGCCAATCGCGTCCGGTGAAACCGAGTACACCCGTTACGGCATGCGCGCCATGGTTGACGCCAAGGCCTGTGATATTTTAATGCCTGATTTGCAACGTATCGGTGGATTAACGGAAATGCGAAAAGTTGCAGCGATTGCTGCCAGTGTTGATATGCCAATCTCCACGCATATCTTCACTGAGCACAGTTTGTCTATCGCGGGTTCTTCGCCTAACTGTATTTCGGTTGAGCACATGCCTTGGTACACACCTCTGTTTAATGAAACCATGGAGTTGGAGGCCGGTGAGCTAATTATTCCTGAGCGAGCGGGCACTGGTTTTACATTTAATAAAGAAACGATAAAGCGTTTTCAGTTTGACTGAATTTGGTACTAAAGATATCGGTTTCACCGAATTGCAATTGATGATTCAAAAATATTGCTTATTCGGAACCGATAAGGTGTTGAAATGATTGCTGGTGGATCGCGTTAATAAGATACCACTTAGCAGTATTTCATTTTGACTTCCATACTGCGTGGTATTACTCTAGGTAATGATTGATAAGTTGGTAATACTATGGAGTGTTTGTTATGGGTGTTCTTGTTTCTACAATGACCCAAAAAGGTCAGGTTACCATTCCTAAGGATGTGCGTGAAATTCTACACCTTGTGACGGGGGACAAAGTGGAATTTTTGCTAAATAGCCACGGTGAAATTGTGATAAAACCTGTTACTCGAAAAGTGTCAGAGGTTGCAGGTATTTTGAGTAAATACAAAAGACGTAAATCTCTCACTATCGAGGAGATGGATAACGCAGTTCAACAGCAATTTAAGAATGACATCACATGAAAGCTGTAGATACGAATGTGCTTGTTCGTTTTCTCATACAAGATGATGAGATACAAACTCAAAAAGTAACCCAAATTCTGTCTGAGGCTGAAAAAATGAAACAGCCTTTGTTTGTTAGTCAAACCGTCGTACTTGAGCTTATTTGGGTACTTAGAAGTGCTTATGAAGTTCCCCGTCAGGATATATTACTCTCGATTAGTGAGCTTCTTTCAATGTCAGCACTTGAGTTTCAGGATCAGCAGGTAGTGCGTGATTTCGTCACAGCTAGCCATGACAATACTTACGACTTATCAGACTTACTGATCTCACAAGTTGCAAAAGGAGGTGGGTGCGACACAACACTGACCTTTGATAAAAAAGCAGCAAAATCACCACTCTTCACTGAGCTATAAACTTAGTTAACTACCTCAAATAAGGATATCAAATAAATCTCAGCGGCTTAAAATAACTTTGGCGTCACTGGCGCACCCATCGGATACGGCTGACCGTCATAGATCACCGGATATACATCCGATTCATTCTTTATAATTTTGAATTTGCTGGTCGAAGGATCGAAGCGATAGCTAACCTGACGATAACTACTCCCCGCATTGTGTTCAAACTCATCAATAGTCACCACCAATGTGTCACCTTGTTGGGTGATCTCGTATTTTGAACTTCCTAAGCCACCTGAGCCTGAGTAAAACGTAATATCTGTCACTTGTCGCCGGTAACGTTGACCCTGACTAAAGCACATAGCCACTCTGGCGCTATCGTCTTTGGTTTCCAAAAATACGTAGTCCGCTTTTCTGTCACGGTTATAGTCATAGCTAATCAAGCCGTTTTGTACCGGTGAGGTGAGGTTAGTTTCATAGCGGAAGTGGTGATTAATCTGCTTCACTGAGGTATACGCTTTAGTTGGGTCTTTACAGGCTTGGGGTATAGAGATTTGATTTTGTGGGTTGTTACCACTGCTTTTATTCTCCTGACACGTTTTTAATGCATCTTCACGAAAGCCACGTTCGGTAATAGCAAATGGTTCCAGCACAGTCAGACACCAATTAAATTGTCCTTGGCGGTCATTATTCCAGCGTGGCCCACTAAATCCACAACTCAGTGTTTTGCTTTTGGCAAATTGCTCAATGGCAACATCAGCA
The DNA here is from genome assembly GCF_003172875.1 of Leucothrix pacifica. Classification (GTDB taxonomy): domain Bacteria; phylum Pseudomonadota; class Gammaproteobacteria; order Thiotrichales; family Thiotrichaceae; genus Leucothrix; species Leucothrix pacifica. Next base: position 9,758 of record NZ_QGKM01000108.1, read on the forward strand.
TAATCATTACAAAAGCGAATGGCTGCCTGCTTATCCTGAATCTGTTGCAGAGTTGGAATTACAAAATCAGCCTGTGCGGATGTAGCAAAACTAAGACTTAAGAGAGACGCAACACCCCATACTGTTTGGTTGATTAATTTCATTGTTTCACCTTCTTGCTTAGAGCGTCTGCAGCAGCTTTTTCTTCCTGTGGGCTGTATAAAGTGGTGCCAAAACTATGGTTTGGATTATTACCTGGTATCACAGCCGGTAGGCCAATATGCTTGGTGTAGTCATCATTGATAAACGCAGCATCATCGCTGTACCACACCAGATTTTCGCCATACATTCCGCCTGTCAATTGCGCGTTTCCCAGAATAACAACGGGCCCCCGGCTGTAAACCGGGTCATGTGCAATAGTGCCATTACCGATGACTAAGACCGTGCCGGGGTCGCTATTAATTAACTTTCTGGCACTCGCGCCAGCCAACATACCACCAACGTAAATCGCCCGATAACGCGCCATTGCTTTTAAATTAAGCCCACCTGTCAACATTGCCTCGGCGACATTCGCCGGAATTTTATTGAAAGGATTACGAATCTGTACGCCATATTTGATGGCATCAATCGGGTGGAAATAGGTATTGTCGAGTTTCTTAAGTGACTGTTGTTGAAGAATGATTCTTTGAATGGCAGCCGCAAGGTCACGGTGTTTATCCTGAACCGCATTGGGCGATGCGCCTGCCTGAGTCGCGATAGCTGCTAACAGCAGAGAGCATACTGCTGTGGTGAGTATTTTTGTTTTAAGCATGATGACTCCAAGTCCGTTTATTATGTGCGTTATTTCCCTGATGTTGCATCTTTGGCATGACTGTTCGTGGTGTCTGGTCTCTCAAAAGATGATTAACTACTAGTGTAGTAAATTTGCCTGAAATTGCTATTGGTGGCGTGTTATTTATTCAACGATGATGATGCCACTTGGTCTGGCACACCGCTACATTTCCCTCGTATACAAGGTGCAGATATTTGTGGAAGGATTGTGGGAGCTATGGTCAAGAGTAG
>NZ_QGKM01000109.1 GCF_003172875.1 Leucothrix pacifica
TAACTTTTAGGTAGGTACTTACTAAAAGACGGTTATGGTCAATGCAATACAAAGGGCTCCTTACTTATGGCTTTGCTGAGGGGGGTTGGTATTCCTTGCCGGTTTCACGGATTTACTATAGACAAAAAATTACAAAAAGGCGCGATTACAGGTCTTCCTTATTTACTTGCACCCAACAATATTATTCATAGTTGGGTGGAAGTTTATTATCAAGATAAGTGGTTAAACTTAGAAGGTTTTATTTTAGATAAAAAATACTTAAATAATCTTCAACGTAAATTCCCTGATGTTACAAACTCGTTTTGTGGGTATGGTGTTGCTACTTCAGATTTTAGAAATCCACAAATTGACTGGAATGGTAACGATACCTATATTCAAAAAGACGGAATAAATAATGATTTTGGTGTGTTTGAAGATCCAGATTCTTTCTACAAGGAGGAAGGTTCTAATTTAAATGGCTTAAAATCGATTATTTATAAGCATGTGGTAAGAAAGCTCATGAATTCAAATGTATCGAGAATCAGACTCGCAAAAATCACATAACAAGTATCTCAACATAACACCGACTATGCGAAGCTTATATGTTTTTTGCTCCGCACTTGATGGCCTTCGGGTCGCATGCTGGTAGCCTTACCCGTTACTGCCATGTTCTTTATGATTCATAGTTTTCATTTGCATAACTCTGGGTACATCCCAACAAAGGTACCAAAAGTCCCACAGACCAATAGATAGAGCTTCACGAAAATTTACGGGTCTTAGACAGTAACAAAACCCACTGTAAGCAGCTGGTATGTTGCTCTTGATTATCTTACTGGCTTCATTTACTCATCAAATGCTGCTTTAAGTGGTGTGGCTAGTCTAGCTGATTGGAGTAAACAAAATGCCCGTTTTCTTTACTCCCGAATTCAGAACTCAAAATTGCTCCAATTTCGGGAGGTGACAAAACACCTTGAAGCCTGCTGCAACAACGGTTTTGCTAAATCCCTATAGTACTTTTGGTACCTTTGTTGGGATGTACCCACTCTCTTGTTGGATACTCCTATGTTTCCTAACTAATCTTGCTTCAAGTTAATACGGTTAAGTCGCAATGCATTGGCGATAACGGATACCGAGCTTAAGCTCATCGCAAGCGCTGCAATCATTGGGGACAGCAATAAGCCGAAAAATGGATAGAGCAAGCCAGCCGCAATTGGCACACCCAACGCATTATAGATGAAGGCAAAGAACAGGTTTTGCTTGATATTCCTCATAACGCTGGTTCCCAGATTTTGGGCTTTGACGATGCCGAGCAAATCTCCTTTAACCAAGGTTACCCCGCTACTTTCAATGGCAACGTCAGTGCCAGTTCCCATAGCGATGCCAATATTGGCTTGGGCTAATGCCGGTGCATCATTAATACCATCACCGGCCATTGCGACTACCTTGCCTTGACTCTGTAACTCCTTAATGAAGTTGAGTTTATCTTCAGGCAAGCATTCCGCTTTAAAGTGTGCCAGACTTAAAATGTCTGCCACACTTTTGGCGGTTCGCTGGTTATCCCCGGTCAGCATAATCACCTCAATACCCTTCTGTTGTAAGGCTTTAATGGCTTGCTTGCTCGTTTCTTTGATAGCATCGGTAATGGTAACGAAACCTTGTACTTCGTTTGCCACTGAAATATAAGAAACAGTTTTGCCCTGCTCCTGCTCGGCAATGACCTGTTGCTCGAGCGCTTTGCTGAGGGTTGCATTGACCTGTTCCATCAATTTCTTATTGCCAATCGCTACTCTCTTGCCATCCACTGTACCAATAGCCCCTTTTCCCGTCACTGCTTCAAAGTCCATTGATGCCTGGGGTTTAATCTCTTTTTGTGCCGCAAATTTAACAATTGCCTCAGCCAAAGGGTGTTCACTGTATTGATTTAGCGACGCAATATAGCCCAATAGCGTTGCATCAAACTCTCCTGTCGTATTCACCACTTTTTCAACTGACGGCTTGCCTTCAGTAATGGTGCCGGTTTTATCAGTGATCAGCACATCGACTTTGCTTAAACTTTCCAAGGCTTCAGCATTTTTGATCAGCACCCCATTTTGAGCACCTTTTCCTACACCCACCATCACCGACATAGGCGTGGCGAGTCCCAAAGCACAAGGACAGGCAATAATCAGCACCGCAATGGCATTCACAAACGCAAATACCAGCGAGGGAGCAGGTCCAAACACGGCCCAAACAATGAAGGTAAGCACTGAAATCAGCAATACAATAGGTACGAAGTATTTAGCAACTTTATCGGCCATTTTTTGAATCGGCGCACGAGAGCGGCTGGCATTGTTAACCATCTGAATGATTTGCGAGAGCAAAGTTTCAGAACCCACTTTTTCAGCTTGCATGACAAAGGATTTGTTGCCATTGATCGTACCAGAACTGGCCATGTCACCTACGGACTTATCAACAGGAATAGGTTCGCCAGTAATCATCGACTCATCAATATTGCTCCTACCTTCGGTTATCTTGCCGTCAACAGGGACTTTTTCACCCGGCTTTACTCGCAATAAATCTCCAAGCTGAATGGCATTAATAGAGATCACTTTGTCACCATCTTGGGTGACTAAAATCGCTTCAGTGGGTGCCAATTTTAATAACTCTTTGATAGCCCCACTAGTCTGGCTATGTGCCCTGGCTTCTAATAATTGGCCCAGTAACACTAACGTTAAAATAACCGTGGTGGCTTCAAAGTAAACAAAGACCGTATTCGATTCAGTTTTAAATTGGTCTGGAAAAATATCAGGAACGAGTAGTGCAATCACACTGAACAACCACGCCACACCGGTACCAATACCGATTAAGGTAAACATATTAAAGTTACGTGTGATTATGGACTTCCAAGCGCGCTCAAAAAACATCCAACAAGCGTAAAATACAACGGGCAGGGACAAAATCAACTGTACCCAGTTCCAGCTTTGTTGCGGGAAGAGTCTTAATAGAGGGTTGCCCGGAATCATCTCAGCCATGGCAATAATGAAAATAGGCAAGGTGAAAATTGTCGCTATTTTCATTTTACCCAGCAGCCTTTGATAGGTTTTATCTTCCTCATTCTCACTAGCCTGCATCGGCACTAAATCCATGCCACAAATTGGGCAGCCCCCCCGCTGATCTTTGATAATCTCAGGGTGCATCGGACAGGTATATTGAACCGCTTGCGGAGTCAAGTCTGGAACCTTGAGTAAATCCATACCGCACACAGGGCAGTCACCGGCATCATCATAAACGTTGTCGCCTTCGCAATACATCGGGCAATAATACTTACCCGCCGCACTTGCATCAAAGCTGTGTGTAGCGTGTACCTTTCTATTACCCCCACAACAAGCCGATTCATCATTTGCAACAGCGAAAGGCTTGCCGTGATCGTACATCTCTATCGAATATTTACCCGCACTGGTCAATGCAGACTGCATCGTCTCGGTGGCAATATGGTTGTCCATTTCTATTGCAGCATGGTCTGGTAAGGTCACCGTTGCCTGCTTAATACCGTCGATGGAATTAAGTGCTTTTTCTACTGTGGTTCGGCAACCATTACAGGTCATTCCTATTATTCTGTAGTCATGTTTCATATCTTTATAACCCGCCTAGGTGTCTGAAAATCAACTTATCATACAACAACAAATTGGCCCATCATGCCTTGGTCTTCATGTTCCAGAATATGGCAATGGTACATATAAGGTACCTTCGCATCTGAATATTCAGGAAAGGTCATAACGATGCGAACCACTTCATCACGTTGTACGAGTACGGTATCTTTTAAGCCGGACTCGATCTCTGTCGGTTTCTTTCCATTGCGATCAAGAATGTGAAACTGCACATTATGCACGTGGAATGGGTGTGCCATCGGTGAGTCATTTCGCACTTCCCATATTTCGGTGCTGTTACGCTTTACCTGAAAATCAATGCGAGACATTTCCATCGTTTTGCCATTAATGCGGAATCCCCCGCCCATCATTCCCATGCCCATTTGTAGGTCAAATTTACGGGTTGCGATTGATGCTTTAGGGTTTGGAATAGCGGCCATTGCCCGTAACGTGGCAGGTATAGCGTGAGTAGAGGGTTGTGCTTGTTTGGCATCAATCGTCATTATCGTAAATGCCTCGCTACTTCCACTCATACGGCTCATCATTCCCATCATGCCGCCGCCACCGTTAGCTTGCTGGCTTAGTAATTGAATGGTTTTCTGATCAGATACATCCACCAATATTTCTGCACGCTCACCGACCGCAAGGCGTAATGAGTTGATTGTTACAGGTGCTGTTAAAAAACCACCGTCGCTGGCAATAACCTGGAAATTTCGTTGGTCGCTAAAAGCTAATTGGTAAGTTCGTGCGTTTGAGCCGTTGTGTAACCTTAAACGTAATAACGAACGTTTGGCTTGCAACGTCGGAGTTACAACGCCATTGACTAAAATAGTATCGCCTTCCATGCCCATCATTCGATCATGCATAGAGCCAATATAGCTAAGGCTGCCATCACGGTTAAATCGACGATCCTGAATAGTGCAAGGAATGTCATCAACACCGTATTCTTGTGGTAGCCCCAGCTGTTGGCTGCTATCATCATCAATGATAAAAAGTCCAGCTAAACCATGGTAGACCTGTGCACCAGTTTGATGCATTTGATGTGAGTGGTACCACAAAGTGCTGGCTTCCTGACGAATTTTAAATTCAGAAGTCCACCGGTCTCCGTGCTTAATTTCTTGGTGTGGACCACCGTCCATATTGGCAGGCAACACCATGCCGTGCCAGTGTAAGGTTGATGGGACACCCATTTGGTTGGTGACGTTGATGCGAACGTTATCACCTCGTTTGGCTCTCAAAACTGGCCCTAGATAACTTTGGTTAATACCAAGTGTAGAGGTATTGACACCTTTGAAAAACTGAGTTTTAGCTACGCCTAGCTGTAAATTAAAACTCAGTGTGTCGCCGCTGCGTTGGCCAAAGTCCAAGGGTGGTACTTTGAAAGTGTTTATAGTACCAGCAGATGTTGAAGTGTCCGCGCTTACCGTTGCTCCTGAGAAAGGAACTATTAGGCTAGCAGCACCCAATGACTTTAAGAAACCGCGGCGACTAGATGGAGTATCTAATCGTGATTTTTTTGACTCTTTCATTCTAAATTCTCGAGTTTGTTATTTTCAGTATCTTTCTATATGAAGCCCACACAACAATATGGACATTATTCCTATTTCTTTAAATTGCCATTATCTTTCCAAATGCCATAGAGTCGATCATCCCAGTAGCTCTGAAAGTAGGCTATCGCAGCATTTTTTTCAGCGTCCGACAACTTATCTTTGAAACCTGGCATTTTTCCGCCTAGCTCTTTACCACCTTCATTAATCGTTCTTATCAAAATACTCATCGAGTGATGCCAAGCATGTGCACTACCATTCAGAGGTGGCGCAGAATAAGAACTGTCAGTCCCGTTAGGTATGCTCTCGGCATTATTGCCGTGGCAAGCAGCGCAATTATCAGCAAAAACTTGTTTGCCTAATTTCAGCTGATCGCCGGTATACCAACGACCTTTGATTGGTTGGCTGTCATCTTGTTTGCTGCATGCAGTTAAAATCGTCATGGCAATGACACCAATGGTTAAGCTAAATATAATTTGTCTTTTCATAATTACTTCCATATAGATACTGATTTTAAATCCTGTAGTACGTTACAGGTCAAGCATTTTTTATGTGATTTTTTGGAAACTTATCCAAAATTCTGTAGATCTATCAAATGATTTAGCCAAAATAGTCCCGCCATACGCTTCAATAATTGATTGTGTGATGGGCAGCCCTAACCCTGCTCCGACACTATTAGTATGAACCCTTGATTTATCTGCACGATAGAAGCGATCAAAAATAAAAGGTAGCGACTCCTTAGGAATCGTATCGCCATGATTGGTTACACCAATTGATAATTCATTATCAAGTTGTTTAATTATTACTTGAATGATTGAGTTTGGTGAGGCGTGTCGTATAGCATTTGTAAATAAATTATTCATCACTCTCTGGAACATCGATTTATCATAAAAAAGCTCACCTTGACCTTTCAGATGAATACTGACGCCTTTCTCTTCACCAGCAATATCATGGTATTCAATCAGCCGCGATATTTCCTCACTGAGGTTTAACATTTCGTTGTTCTGATAAAGCAGCGAATTTTCAGATTTTGCTAAATATAAAATATCATTTATCGTTTTATTGATGCGCTCTAACTCTTCTAAATTTGACCCCAGCGTATCCTGATATTCTGCTAACGCTCTGTCTGCAGACAACATAACTTGTGTTTGAGTCGTCATATTACTTAGAGGTGTTTTTAATTCGTGAGCAATATCAGATGAGAACTCACTAAGACGCTGAAAACCTAGGTCGAGTCGATCCAGCATTGCATTTTGCGTCTTGCTTAAGGTCTCCAACTCTACTGGCAGTTCTTGTGTCGGAATACGGATATTCAAGCGCCCTGGGCTAATCTTGGTGAGGTAATGTTCAAACTTTTTTAGTGGGCTCAGACCACGATTGACAATGAAGATGCTAGACAAACCAGAGATCATAAGCGAAACCAGCACAGACCAGAAAATAACCAGATTAACCACCCCCCTATGTCAGGATAGTTGTCGCCTCTACTTATTGAAAGATAGCGGGCGGAATTG
>NZ_QGKM01000011.1 GCF_003172875.1 Leucothrix pacifica
AGCTAAATTTTTAGACTACTAATAGTTATGCAAATAAATTATCATTTTTATTGTAATTTCGCCATTTGATAAAAATTTCGAAATTATCTATATTGAAAAGACAGAACAAAAGAGCACTGCATGACTAGAGGAAAATCAACTTACGAGCACCTGCGCGACAGGCTCATCAGTGGTGAGTTTTATCCTGGCCAACGGATGAAATACGAAGACTTGCGCGCTGACTATGGCATTTCAATTAGCAGTGTCCGCGAAACGCTGTTCCGCCTGTCAGCGGTCGGCTTGGTTGATTTTTTGGAACAACGAGGCTTCCGCGTCCCTCATGAGACCGAAGCACTGAGGCACGATCTGGCGCAATCACGTATTTTGCTTGAAACCGAAGGAGCATGCCTCTCGATTCGCTATGGTGGGGTTGGCTGGGAAGCCCGGTTGAATGCAGCACATCATGAGCTCAAACACATTGAATCACGCGTAAGCTCTGCTTCAGGCAACTCACAAGACTTGGTTCCGCTCTGGTCTGCCGCTGAACTGAAGTTTCATCGCACGCTGATCGAAGAATGTCGCTCTGAAGTGCTCAAGCAACTTCATCTGCAAGTCTATTACCGGTTTCGTCAGCAGCTCATTTCACATGACAAAAACTTTGGATTCATCACCACCAATGTTGAGCAGCATCAAGGCATTCTCGAAGCCGCACTTTTGCATGATGAAGCACTAACGCGGGAGCGTATTCATCAGCATCTGTCTCGACATCTGATACAACTTCCACCTCAAACCGACAGTAATGAATGAGGGGAACACTTACCTTTCACTGCTAGCTTAGGACAATATTATGAGCAATTCTCGCATGCCCGACGGCATTATTCCTCCCGTATTAACCCCACTCACTCCTGAGCAGAAAGTAGACATCCCTGCGCTTAAAGCTTTGATTCACAAGTTGATTGACGGTGGTGTTAGTGCCTTGTTTATGGGAGGAACTGCCGGTCTGGGCTCTATCCTAACTGCAGCAGATTACGAGCAGGTGATTGCCACAACACTTGCCGAAGTACCTGAGGGTTACCCTGTGTTATGTGGTGTACTCGAACCATCGACAGCACGAGCGGTGGAACGTATTGGCTTATTAGATTCACTGGGCGCAAAGTTCTTTGTCACCGTCACACCCTACTATGTGCGTGCTACCGAAAGCGATGCACTACTACGACACTTTGATGCGCAGCGCCAAGCGACGGATATGGAAATGGTGCTCTACAATATGCCGGGCTGTACAGGTGTTAGCATCCCTGCTGAGCTTGTTTTGGACATGGTGAAACGTGGCTGGACGTCAAGCTGTAAAGATAGCTCTGGCGATAAGGATTACATCCAGTCACTCTGCCAAGACCACCAAGAAACCGGTCTTAAGGTCTATCAGGGTATGTGTCCTGACTTTGCCTGGCTAAACGAGATTGGCGCCAGCGGTGCAGTGCCAGTGCCTTCCAATGCTTATCCTGAACTGTTTACATCAGGCTGGAACCACCGCGCCGATGCAACAGCCATTCCGGCAATACAAACTGAGGTAAATAGTCGCTGGAATGAACTGGTCATTGGCACCGACTATACCTCTGGTTCAATTAAGAATCTGGCGAACCAAGGAATTGGCACAGGAACCTTAGCTGCGCCATTTTCCTGAATTGAGTCATCAGCTACTGGAACCATCCAGCCCCTCAGGAGATTACTAAACTAGTGGTTATCTCTGGGTACACCGCCATCTTTCTGGGCGATACGCTGATATTTAACCGCTGGCTTTAACACCATACCCTTATCCAGTTGGTCAACATTTTGGCGATAGATTTCTTGCCAAGGTGTTTGACTCTCCGGACTGGAATAGCCTCCCCGTGCAGACAAGTCAGACTTGCGTTGGGCCAGAATCTTGTCACTGAGCAACACATCAGCCCGCCCTTGTTTGAGATCGATGCGAATCTTGTCACCAGTTTCCAGCAAAGCCAAGCCACCCATCGCTGCAGCTTCAGGTGAAGCATTGAGTATAGAAGGACTGCCAGAGGTGCCGGACTGACGCCCATCGCCCATACACGGCAATTCATTAACGCCATTAGCAATTAAGATTCCCGGCGGCTGCATATTAACCACCTCGGCTGCACCCGGATACCCCAACGGTCCTGCCCCACGCATAATTAACACACAACTTTCATCAATCTTGAGCGAGGCATCATCAATTCGCGCGTGATAATCCTCAGGCCCATCAAATACAACAGCGCGTGCTTCAAACGCATCGGGGTCATCAGGGTTTGAGAGGTAACGCTCACGAAACGCCTCTGAAATCACCGACGTTTTCATAATGGCACTATCAAACAAGTTTCCCGAGAGATTGATAAATCCTGCCGCTGCTTTCATAGGTTCGGCATACGGGAAAATGACATCCCGATTGGTGTTAACTGCTCCCGAATAATTCTCTGCCACCGTTTTCCCACTGACCGTAATCGCTTGAGGATGTGGCAATACTCCTGCGTGTAATAGCTCAGACATAACTGCGGGGATTCCACCAGCATGATGCAAGTCTTCACTGAGGTATTCACCCGCTGGCTGGACGTTACATAACAAGGGAATATCATGCCCAATCTGCTGCCAATCATCATTATCAAGTGCTACCCCCATATGTGCTGCAATCGCATTCAAGTGAATCGGAGCATTAGTTGAACCGCCAATAGCAGAGTTGACCACAATGGCATTTTCAAACGCCTCCCGCGTCATAATGTCTGACGGCTTTTTGTCTTCCAAAACCAGATCAACAATGCGCTGCCCCGTCTTGTAGCTGATTTGTCCACGCTCCCGATAAGATGCAGGAATGGAGGCGGAACCAGGCAATTGCATCCCTAAAGCTTCCGCCAAGGTATTCATGGTGCTGGCCGTTCCCATCGTATTGCAGTAACCCACTGAGGGGGCAGATGCTGCAGCAATTTGCACGAATTCCTCATCATCAATCTCACCGGCAGCCAACCGTTTTCTGGCTGCCCAAATGACCGTACCAGAACCAGCACGCTTACCCTCATACCACCCGTTAAGCATTGGCCCTACTGATAAGGCAATTGCCGGTATATTCACTGAAGCGGCGGCCATGAGCATAGCGGGCGTGGTTTTGTCGCAACCAATCGTAAGCACTACCCCATCCAACGGGTAGCCGTGCAGCAGCTCCACCAAGCCGAGGTAGGCTAAGTTGCGATCTAATGAAGCGGTAGGACGTCGCCCGGTTTCCTGAATCGGATGAGTCGGGAATTCAAAGCAGATGCCGCCCTGAGAGATGATTCCATCACGCACACGTTTCGCGAGTTCGACATGATGACGATTACAAGGGGATAAATCTGATCCACTCTGGGCGATACCGATAATGGGCTTACCCGAACGCAACTCTTCCAGCGTTATGCCATAGTTGAGATAACGCTCGAGATACAAGGCCGTCATTTCAGGATTATTAGGGTTCGCAAACCATTTTCTTGAGCGCAGTTCCATGAATCTCTCCTCTGATGAATTTACCTGTGCCAGCAAACTCCAAGGGTGATTGCCCGAGACAAAGCGCTCGGAGCATGGCAGACACAAAGGCTGAGTATAGGGAGGTTATGATGAACTAAACAAGCGCACGTTTCAGCTCATGGTGTTCCGGGATGCATTAGTCGGTCTTTGCTTTAAACTTCGCGCCATTCCACTTGAACTCGCCTTGCAATCGGTCGATGCGCCAGCTTGCTTTGAAGCGTTCATAATCATCGGTGAACTGGAATGATACGTCGCCTTGCCCATACTTATCTTTCCAGCGGCACTCAACAATGTAGCCATCCTTCGGTAAACAAGAGGATATCTCTCCCTCAACCACCGCTTTGGCTTCACTCATTTGGTAACTCCCGGTGGAGGCGCCTCCAAATCGCGAATCAGGCTTATCAAAGATCGTGACCACCGGCACAAATTCATTCGAACTTTGAATATTACCGAGGTAGTTTCCAACGAATGACCTCGCCTGCGCTGGTCGAATTTTACTCTCAACCTTAGCCGGTGGTGCAGGTTCATTAATGGCATCACCTGCCAGACTCACCGATAAGCTGATAATACTGTCTGGCATGGTCGTCATTTTATCCAGCGCACTGCGCACTCGGTTAACCAAATCAGAACGTCGGGTGGTATCAGGATCAAATTTGACGGTGATTTCCGCTTCATTGTCACTGTACTTAGCAGAGATCAACAACACATCTTTGAGATTACTCATCAACAATTCGATGGGATCTGCAATTTTTGCTTCAACTTTATCAGCCGTCATATTGTCTGCGGAGATCTCAATAACCACTTCGCTATCATGCTCGGCCGCTCCCCCACATACCACTGTAAACAATAGTACTAACCCAGCGAATGAGGAACTCAATCTTGTTGATTTCATTATTAATCTCCCAAATTTATCGTGCTGATCAGGCCCAATTGATCACTTATCAAGAGTCGCACATACCAAAGTAATTGACAAGAAAACGAGCAATTCCAAAAAATACAATACTGTCATTATTTGACTTACATCAAAAAGACTTCAGGTACCTCGCTCTACCATACACACTTCGCCGCTTGTATGAGAACACATGTCATGTCTCTAGACTTCGATTCGTCCTTACTGGAAAAATACGACACACAGGGTCCGCGCTATACGTCATACCCTACTGCACCGGAATTCGCCGGTGATTTTACTGTGCAAGACTATGTAAGGCATGTCGAGCACAGCAATGACGAACTGATCCCTAAACCGTTGTCTTTATACCTGCATATTCCATTTTGTCGTTCGCTCTGTTATTACTGCGGGTGCAATAAAATTGTGACACAAAACGAAGCCAAGGCAGAACGCTATCTGGAATATTTGTTCCACGAAATAGAAATGCAGAGCAAACTATTTGCGGCAGATCGACTGGTCACTCAGATTCATTTCGGCGGCGGCACACCCAACTACCTCAACACAGAGCAATTCAGAGAGCTGCTGAGCGTCATCGCTCGTCACTTTCATCTTAGCTACCCTGAGAAGCTGGAAATCAGTATTGAAATCGATCCTCGCTTTTCCAGTGGTCCACAAATCGTGGAACTTGCCAATCTAGGATTTAATCGTATCAGTATTGGTGTGCAGGATTATGAAGAGAATGTGCAAACGGCAATAAACCGCATACAAACACGCGAACAAGTTGATGAAGTCATCACAGCGGCCCGATCTGCCGGTATCAAATCTATCTCTGTGGATTTAGTTGCTGGTCTGCCCTTTCAGACCCGTCATAGTTTTGCCGACACTTTAAAGCAAGTTGTTGAGTCTAAAGTGGATCGCATTGCTATTTATGGATTTGCTTATTTACCAAAGCGGATTAAAGCACAGCGGATGATCGCTGAAAGCAGCCTCCCCAAACGCGATACACGCATCGCCATTGGTAAAGACACGCTGGAATACCTCAAAGACGCGGGTTATGTGCACATTGGCATGGATCATTTTGCACTGCCGACAGACTCTCTGGCGGTGGCTTTAAAAGAGCACAATCTGCAACGCAATTTTCAGGGCTACGCGACCCATGCAGAGTGTGATCAGGTCGGGCTCGGTGTCAGCTCAATCAGTCAGGTGAATGACTCATACAGCCAGAACAGCAGCACGCTTACTGAATACTACGCACAACTCGACGCAGGTGAATTACCCATAAAGCGTGGCATTAGTCTGACTGAAGATGACCTGATTCGCGCGCAAGTGATCCAGTACATTATGTGTCAAAACACTGTCCCGTATCATTCTATAGAGTCTGCCTATGGCATTAACTTTCTTAGCTATTTTAAAAATGAATTACAAGCACTGAAAGGCTTTGAAAAAGATGGTTTGATTGAGTACGGCAATGACGAATTCAGCATCACGCCTGCCGGTCGCTTTTTCCTGAGAAACATTGCGATGGTATTCGACTACTATCTGAATAATAAACCACCTCAAACCGAGGACAATGTGGTGCGCTTTTCCCGCACGATCTAACGGTGTTAGCTAACGAACACCAGCAATGTTACAAACTGTTACAAAGCTGAGACCTCTGTAACAGTGGTTATCCCTATTATGAGCTCATGCCAACAAGGCAGCCATTAACTCAGGAGATAACAATGAATACATTTTCAAAAATCGCAATCACCGTCGTCGCAACAGCAGGTTTGGTAATCGGTGCTGGCGCGTATGCAGGCAAGCAATTCTCACAAGGCATGAAAGGTGAGTTCATGATTTACAAGCTCGAAAAAGAGCTGGATCTTAGCACCGCGCAAGTTGATCAACTCAAAGACATCCAAAGCTTCATGAAGGCAAAGCATGAGTCACATGACCGAAGTGCCGGTAAGGCCAAAATGGTTGAGCTACTGAAAGCGCCACAGTTAGATCAGGCTCAGATACTCTCAATGATGGACGAGAAAATGCAGTCAATGCGTGATCAGGCACCTGAGGCGCTGGGTAAAATAGCTGCCTTCACCGATAACCTGAGTGCTGAACAACGCACAGAATTGGTCGAAATGATCGAGAAATTTTCCGGTAGAATGCATAAACACTAAAGCGAATAAACTACCCGGAACAACGTGATGCAAACGGTTTTATTGATTGATGATGACGAGCAACTGGCCGGGCCACTGCGTGAGTACTTTGCCCGCTACGATTTAAACCTGATCAATGAAACCCATCCCGAACGTGGTCTGCAACGCCTTAAACAAAGCGCGGCAGACCCTGTTTCTCTAGTGATCTTAGATGTCATGATGCCAGATATGGATGGCTTTGAAGTGTGCCGCACCATCCGCCGAGACGAGCAGTTTAAAGACCTCCCTGTGTTGATGCTGACCGCCCGCGGCGAGGTGATGGATCGGGTTATTGGCTTGGAGTTAGGTGCCGATGACTATCTTGCAAAACCATTTGAACCACGTGAACTGGTCGCACGGATTCATAATATCTTCCGGCGTGTTCAGACTAAAACCGTACCACCCGGTACTGGTGAAAACAGTACCCACTTTCGCCATTTAAAGCTTGATGAAGACCGGCTCAATGCCACGATTGATGGCTCGCCATTAGAGCTCACCACCAGTGAATTTAGCTTGTTATTGCTCCTCGCAAAATCACCCGGCAAGGCATTTACAAGAGACGACATCCTTAATGAGTTGCGTGGCATTGATGCAGAGTTGTTCACGCGCTCCGTCGATATTTTGGTTAGCCGCCTACGTCAAAAACTCAAGCCGCTCCGATGCATACAAACAGTGTGGGGCAGCGGTTATCGCTTTATTGAGGCCGAAGCCTAATGACCCTTCTTAAAAAAATACGCCACTCCTTATCACTGCGTCTGTTACTGCTGTTTGTTGCGACAGGCATTGTGCTCGGAATCGTGTTTCAGGTGATGATTGGCTATGCCATTTCAACTCATTTAATGGAGAAAGGCGCGCCACATTTAAAACAATATTTCAGCTACATACAGCGCGACCTCGGCTCACCACTCAGTATTGAACGGGCAAAAGATGTCGCAGCCCGTTTACCTATCGACATACAGATAAACGATGGCCAACAAAGCTGGGCATCCAGCCCTGACACCCCTGCTATCACTGATCTCTACCCCTATACAGACAACACCTTGCCGCAGCAAACGGTGAATATTAAATTCAAACGCGGCCAAACGATCGTACAAATTGTCGAAGGTGATGCCGAAGCCATTCTCTGGACGAATCCCCGAAAAGAACGCAATCCTCCCGGTCGCGGCCTGATCGTTGGACTCTCAATCCTAACCATCATATTAGCAACACTATACTGGTTGATCCGCCGATTATTCCGGCCAATTCAAACCATAAAACAGAGTGTTCAACGCATTGGCTCCGGCGATCTCAAACAGCGTATACCACCACTGCGTGATGACGAGTTAGGCGAACTTGCGGGCAGTATCAACCATATGGCAGATGATATTGAGCAGATGCTGGAAGCGAAGCGGGAATTGTTATTAGCAATAAGTCATGAACTTCGCAGCCCGCTGACTCGTGCCAAGGTCTCCACAGCACTACTTGAAGACTCTCCCACACAAGCCAATATTGCTCGTGATCTACGTGAAATGGAGAATATGATTAGTGAGTTATTAGAGGCTGAGCGGCTAAATGGTCAACATCAACAGTTACAGAAAGTCGACGTGAGTTTGAATGAAATCGTCATGTCTGTGATTGATGAATATTTTCCGGATGCTGAGTTCGATATAGAACTACAGGATGATCTCCCAGCTCAACCACTGGATCCTGTTCGCATGCGTTTGGTCGCCCGCAACATTTTAGATAATGCGCTGAAACACCAACAGCCTGATTCAAAACCGGTGTTGGTTATCACTCAGGCTAGTGCGGACAGTAATCAATTCAGTATTCAGGATTTCGGCAGGGGAATACCGAAGGATCACATCCCGCACCTCACTGACGCGTTCTATCGTGTCGATGCATCGAGACAACGTAAAACAGGTGGCGTCGGTTTAGGCTTGTATTTAGTCAAACGTATTATCGATGCTCACCATGGAACGTTAGAAATAACCAGTGAAGAAGGGGCTGGCACAACGGTGAATATCACTTTACCGTACAAGGCTAACAACTAGTGCAACAGACTTAACCAACTACATTATGCAATCATTTATCTGCTAGTTGCTGTATCAGCCTTAACTGCCAGCTAGGAGCGATTAGCAATGATCGCTTTAAGCTGTTTCAGCATCTCCTGGAGCTCTTCCAGCTTGACCTCGACAACATCACGCTTCGATAAACTAATGCCTTTTTTGAGCTTGCGTATGAATTTGGCTTTTTTCTCCTCAAGCTTATCTCTAAGTCCCTCCAAATCAGACAGTGTGATGATCTCCTCATCACCATTCACTAACCGTTCAAATTCACTTTTCAGATGCTTAAACTTCATTGAAACCTCGATCTAAATTCACTGATGAAAGACACTTTTTAACGAGCAATTATATTATTTCAGATTTCGGTGAATAGAGCATCGAATCTCCTGCTAAGTGGTTATTAATGACACTTTTTCTGGAACAGGCCAAGTCTGCTAGCTATAAGCCTATATTATAGATAATCTAGAAAGCCCTAGCAAAAATCAATAAATACTAGAAATTACGGCATAAATTTATTCAGTTAATATGGATATTTCATTAATTTTCTTTAACTAAATCAACTTAACTAATGCCATAAAACCGCACTTAAGGTGTGTTATTGCTGATTCTTCTCATAATAAAGGTTAAATGTGTATTTCTACCTTACCGTTTTTTAAGTATAAATATTAAACACTTAATTGTAGTGTTATCCACAACAATAAATAAGATCTATTACCCCCAAGGTTATGCCTCCTACTTTTAGATCAATCAGGAGGAGCCGTGAATATTTATACCTATTCACCATTCGTACTCAGTATGCTGGTTTCAGCAGGCTGTTCCACTCACCACTTTGACCGGAATGAAAGATTCTCCAGTGCTGGATCGGATTACACCGTATCAGTCAGTGAGCTATTGAAGGAGACCCAGTCAAAAATTATTGAGGTAAATACAAAACTACTACTCGTTTCACCCCGTCCGACAAAGGAAGGAAGACGGAAAGCCTTACAGGAACAGAACGCTAGTGTAGCTTCACTTATCGACAAAATTGATGAATACCGCCGACACAATGACTTACTTGGTCGTTATTTCAAAGAGTTGGAAATTGCATCAAATGCCGGGAAGGAGACAGAGATAGGCATCACGCTCGGTGAGCTAAGCCACACTATCGCCAATCTGAACCAAGAAACTGTTGATAAATATGGAACGCTTATTCCAAGCAGAATGAGTCACAACCAAATGGGTCATGTACAGAGTATTGCAGATCAGTTGGTAAAGACTCACTACGCTAAAAAGATTCAGCGACAACTTGTTCGTGATAGCTCAATTATCGCGACCCAACTCTACCTACAGGGAAAGCAGCTGGATAACCTGATTGACCTAATGCAAAGCGCACTCAAAGAAGGACGCATTATGCATTTGAAATATGAGGTCATGGAGCCGTATGTAAAGGGGGACTTTGATGGTCGCTCTTTCCAACACTGGCCGGAAGCCCGTAAGACCTGGTTCGAGTTACGACGCACTGAAGACGTGTTTAAAGCAGTAAAGGAGGCGCAACAAGCGATGTCATGGGCATGGCAGGACATTATTCGGGGCAAGCGAGATATCAGCTCTGTGAATAGCGTCCTGAAGGACTCCAATGATTTCGTGAGAGCAATAAGCTCATTCAAAACCAATACCCCTGGAACTGATAATTCCAGAATTTTGATTCAAAAGCCCTAAGCTTACTAAAAGAAAGGAACATCACAATGGCAATGGCAATAACAAGCGACGCATTTAAAGGATTATTAGATGCTTATCACTCACTACTAGCAAAATCGACGCTAGACATGACAGCAGAAGACAAGCAGGCACATGCTGAATTACTGCATAAACTCAGTCAGGACATCCTGAAAATTCGTACGGAAGGTTTTTCAGCGGTTAATGAGCTCATCAACAGCCAGAAGGTAAAAATTCAGGAAATCACCGATCACCTGTCACCTGCTGCTAATGATTCTGCCTATAGCGGATTGGTAGAAGGCATCAGCAAAGGAGCAGAAATCATCGATAGCCTGTTCATTCTAGCCCAATAAGTAAACGATAGTCTGGAGGCGATCAGAACAGATCGTCTCCTTTTTCATCAACAAAATCAGTCAATTTAGTCAGTGCCCGGTCCAACACCTCAAGCTCATCAGGCTCTAAAATACTTCTTAATACCTGCTGACGGACCCTCGCTCTGGGCTGAATATTATTAAACACATCCCTGCCCTTTTCCGTGATGGAAACTTGCACCAGCCGCGCATCATAGTCATTAGTTTTCCTAACCACTAAACCCAAGTCGATTAAACGAGACACCACTCGACTGATCAAGGCCTTATCTGCTCTGGATAAACTGGCAAGGTCACGAATCGACATGGGGCCACCCTGTACTAACAACAGCAATACCCGCCAGTCCGGTATGGCAATACCATGCTCATCTTTTAAAAAACGCACGGTTTGTTTGTTCAACAAGTTGGATAAAACATTTAATCTATAAGTCAAAAAGTCATCCAAAGGGATAACATCCGGGTTGGATTGATCTTCCAATGTCATTTGTTTTGTTCTTCGTTGGAATTAATTAGATAAATTTGTTCGTCAGTTATATTGACAGTTTAAGATAAATTGCGACAGATTTCAGTCACTAATTAGTGATTCCTGTAATCGCATTAATCCAATGTAATTCTTCTTTACAAAACCTTTACAACCTGTTTACCCAAACTAACACTTAGGTAGCCCATAATTTCAACATCGACAAAACGAGTCGTTACATAAAAACACATAGGATTTATAAAATGAAAAAGGCACTACTCGTAACACTTTTGGCTAGCACATTGGGATTAGGCGCGACAGCAGTACACGCGGAAAGCGAAAGCTCTGACAAGCGTGGCCACGGTTACTCAAAGCATAAAGACGGTAAGCATCATGGCAAGCGCGGCGGTAAACGTCATGGCGGCGCACACAAGATGCAGCGTATTGCTAAGAAACTTGGTCTGACAGAAGCTCAGCAAGCAGAGATCAAGACATTACGTGAAGCTCAAAAAGAAGAGCACAAAGCGCTTCGTGAAGAGATGAAAGCATTCCGTGAGAAAATGAAAGCTCTTGATACATCAAGCGCAGACTATGACAGCCAAGTCGCTGCTCTTGCTGATGAAAAGGCGAACTTTGAACGTAAGCGTTTTATCCAGAAAAGTACAGCACGTCAGGCATTCATGAATGTATTGACAGAAGAGCAACGCGCTACACTGAAGACGATGAAGGAAGAGCGTAAGAATCGTCGCGGAAAGCGTCACTCAAAATAACGCACCAAACTTGCGAAAACTCTCCCCGAGAGCAAGTATTGGCAGTCTTTTTAGACTGCCTTTTTGCTTTCTAGCGCATCGATTTCTTCTTTTATCTTTTCTGCCTCTGCGGTCAGCGTTGAGTATGTTCTGATGTCACCACCACGCTGTGCCAGCATTGCCTGCTCCAGCTTTGCTTTATAAGATTTTTGTAGTTTTTTGAGCGGGTCAGACTTAAATAATGAAAACATGTGAACACCTTTAATTTATGTATCTTAGTTATAAAGGTAAAGATCGCAGAAGTACAAATACCCCAGAGTCCGTCCTCATATTTCACGTGTTATCTCAGACTCATCACCCGAGCCACATTAAGCGCAGTACGGTATAAATTATCATCGGCCTCTGCGAGTGCGCATTCCAACGTTGTAATACCTTGCACCACACTAAATACTGCATCGATTCCATGCTCGTACACCACTGATGCATCTGACGAAACAGAGCCTGCCAGCGCAATAACAGGAATATTACCAGCCGCTTTAGCGCGCTTACTGACACCAACCGGTGTTTTGCCACGTATACTCTGACTGTCAATACGCCCCTCACCGGTGATAACCAAACTCGCACCATCCAGATGAGACTCGTATGACACCGCATCAAGGATGATATCAATGCCACTTTTCAGCGTTGCGTTGAGGTAGCCGAGAAAGGCACCGCCTAAGCCACCAGCTGCTCCAGCACCCGGCGTGTTGATAATATCGTTCCCTGTCGCAGCTAGTGTTAGCTTTGCAAAGTGTGCAAGGTTTTTGTCCAGCACTTCCACTAACTCAGGTGTCACTCCTTTTTGCGGACCAAAAATAGCTGATGCACCATTAGGCCCAACCAATGGGTTGTCCACATCACAAGCCACTTCAAACCGAACTGACTGAAGTCTGGGATCAAGCTTCGTCACATCGACCGTGTGCAATTTAGACAAACCGCCACCACCGGGAGGAATATCATTGCCTGACTCATCCAACAATGCCACACCCAGTGCCTGCAACATTCCGGCACCTGCATCATTCGTTGCACTTCCCCCTAAGCCTACAATAATGTGCTCAACACCCCGATCTAAAGCGGCCAGTATCAATTCACCAGTACCACGTGTTGTTGTGGTTAAAGGATCGCGCTGAGCAGGAGTGATCAAATCCAGACCGGAAGCCGCAGCCATTTCGATCACAGCCGTCTTGGAATTCGATGACGCATTAGTTTGCCTATGATCTTGCGTACTTTGACTGTGAGCCACCTGACCTAATAGCCCCCAAAATGCGTCCACTGAAGTACCAAGAGGGCCGGTCACCTTCTGCGAAATACGCTGTCCTGCGGTCGCGGCTAACAGCGCGTCGGTGGTTCCTTCTCCGCCATCAGCAACCGGCAACAACACAACATCAGCAGTAGGGTAAATCTCACTAAAACCCCGGCCAATCGCTTTTGCGACTCCCTCAGCAGACAGGCTTTCTTTGAACGAATCCGGTGCAATTACAATCTTCATGGCATTATTCACTGTGATTAGTTAATGGGAAAGTGACTAAATCAAACAGTGATTATCATACTCGCTTTTACAGGGATCCAACAGCTCTATCCAGTGTTGCACGGGGACTTCTGCCTTTGAGCCTAAATGCAATTGGCAGCCGATGTTTGCAGTAACAATACGCTCTGGTGAATCCCCCGTTAATGCGGCTAACTTGTTTTTCAATAAAGTCTTGCTCATCTCTGGCTGTAAGATCGAATACGTGCCAGCGGAACCACAACAAAGGTGCTTATCCTTAGTTGCTGTGAGATGTATCCCAACGTTTTCTAATATTTTCTCTACAACGCCATCGAGCTGTAAAGCATGCTGTAATGTGCAGGGACAATGAAATGCGACCCGCTCATTGCGGTTATGGATTTTCAGTAATGACAGATCTTCCGCTACGATGACTTCTGACAGGTCTTTACACAACTCACTGACTCTGGCCGCCCGTTGTGCGTAGACCGGATCATCCTTTAACAGGTGCCCATAGTCCTTAACCATCGCCCCGCACCCTGATGCAGTCATTACCAAAGCCTCTGCACCAGACTCAATCGCAGGCCACCAGGCGTCGATGTTTTGGCGCATAAAATCCAAACCTTCATCATGCGCAGACATGTGATAGCTCACCGCCCCACAACAACCTGCTTTTGGCGCTTCAACTAACGAGATTCCCAGCGTATCCAATACCCGGGCGGCCGCTGCATTGGTGTTTGGCGCAGCGGCAGGCTGAGCACAACCGGCTAATACCAGCATGACGCGTGGGTGACTATTGGCTGGCCAGGGCGAGGACTTCTGCCGTTTTGGGATTTTGTCCTGAATAGCATACGGCGTGAATGGCTTTAATAACTGACCCGCTCTTAGCAAACCAGCAAAGCGAGTCGAATATGGTAATACCTGACGTATGCCCCAACGAATTAGCTTATCTTTTTTACCTCTGGGAACTGCCTCTTCCATCAAACCACGGCCTATATCCACCAATCGACCGTATTTCACACCAGAGGGGCAAGTCGTTTCACAGCTACGACAGCTCAGACATCGGTCTAAATGAGTACGTGTTTTTTCAGTAACTTCACCGCCTTCCAGTAACTGTTTAATCAGATAAATACGTCCGCGAGGGCCATCACGCTCGTCGTGTAACTCCTGATAAGTCGGACAGGTCGCCGTGCAAAAACCACAATGTACACAGCTGCGTAGTATGGCCTCTGCTTCCTGACCTTCTGCTGTCGATCGATACTTTTCAATAATGTTAGTTTGCATAATCGAGCCCTTATAACCAGTGATAAAGTCTGCCGGGGTTGAATAACCCCTGTGGATCAAAGTTATGTTTCAGGCGTTTTTGAATCAGTTGTAAGGCTGGAGCCTGTTCATGAAAAACCTCTGCATCCCGCACTACGCCACGAAAAATACTCACTTGACCACCAGCCTCAGCTGCGATTGTTTGCATTTCCTGCCAATCAGCATGCCCTTTATACCAGCGCTGAGCACCACCCCAATCAATCAGCTGTCGCCCCTGTGGTTCACCAGACATTGTTGGGATCTCTGTAGTTCCTGCCTGAAATGAGAGAGCAAAGTCTGGCGAAGTCGGCTTGACGGAGAAGCGCCAGAGCGGTGAATCTCCACCAAAAAAAGACGATTGCTGATCACGTAGACAGCGCCAAAATTCAGTGGCGTCATCGTCATCAACACGTTCTCCCGACCACTCCTTCGCTGTGGCTTCCACCGATGACTCTGCGCCGGCTAAACGAATATATAAATAACCATCCATCCAGCAAGCCGCATTCAAAGGTTTCGCTACCCCCGCACGCTGATTCATTAAATCAATCGCAGCCTGAGCATCCATAGCTTGTTTCAGCGTGACAGTGTGTGCATGTTTGGGTAGCACCTTCAGACTAATCTCTGTCACTACTCCCAACGTTCCCATCGCGCCAGCTTGCAGGCGGGACACATCGTAGCCAGCAACATTTTTCATAACCTGTCCACCAAATCGCAAATGCTCAGCCTTGCCGTTGATAAGACGAATACCCAACACATGATCACGTACAGAGCCACCCCAAGGCCGGGCTGGGCCGGATAAGTTACAGGCAAGCGTTCCACCTAAGGTATCGCTTTCCCCAAAATGCGGCGGCTCAAAGGCCAGCATCTGGTTATTGTCGTCTAAGGTTTTTTCGATTTCACTCAAGCGAGTGCCGGCTCTTGCGGTCAGTACCAGCTCTACCGGTTGGTAATTCACGATACCGCTATGTTCACTGACATTCAGGACCTGACACTTTGCCCGTTGCTCGGTGTCCCGACCCAGGAAAGACTTAGTGCCGCCGCCTTGAATAGTAAGTGGTGTGTTGGATTGACTGGCGGCCAAGACTTCAGATACCAGTTGCTTGCTAATATCAGCCATGGTGATGTGCTCCCGTTTGCGCCCCACCTTGTTTTTCCAGTGCGCGATATTCCTGACAGTGTTTCAGGATTGGCACCCCTTTTCCGGGGTTTAAAGTACCCAGAGGATCAAATGAATCCTTAATACCATGGAACTGAAGTAATTCCTGATCGTTGAATTGTATTGGCATCTGCCGCAATTTCTCTATCCCCACGCCATGCTCACCGGTAATGGTGCCGCCAACGTCTATACAAAGCTCCAAAATCTTACCGCCAAAAGTCTCCGTCTTTTCAAACTCACCTGCTTGGTTCGCATCGAATAAAATCAGTGGATGCAGATTCCCGTCACCAGCATGAAATACATTGGCAACTCGTAAGTTATATTGCGCAGACATATTATCGATTTCTGTGAGTACGTGAGCCAACTGACCTCGTGGAATTGTTCCATCCATGCAGTAATAATCCGGGGAAATACGCCCAACAGCGGGGAAGGCTGACTTACGCCCCTTCCATAATAAGGCACGCTCAGCTTCTGATTGCGACATACGGATAGTGGTTGCGCCGAAGCTTTTAAATAGCTCGACTGATTGCCGAATCTGTTCATCAACCTCTTCCACCGTACCATCCAGCTCACATAGCAACAGCGCTTTTGCATCAACAGGATAACCAGCTTTAGCGAATCCTTCGGCAGCGATGATGGCATGGCTATCCATCATCTCCAAACCTGCCGGAATAATGCCATTTGCAATGATCCCACCGACTGCATCGCCCGCGTTCTGGACGCTGTCAAATGCAACCATCACGACTTGTGCTTTTTCAGGTGTTGGTAACAGCTTTACGGTGATCTCCGTGACAACACCTAGCAAGCCCTCAGAGCCTGTGATCACCGCTAACAAATCCATACCACAACTATCCAGACCGTCACTTCCAATGGTGATTAGATCACCTTCAACTGTCACCATCTCTACCTTGAGGATATTGTGAACTGTCAGGCCATATTTAAGGCAATGAACACCGCCGGAGTTCTCTGCAACATTACCGCCAATCGTGCAGGCAATTTGCGAGGAAGGGTCCGGTCCATAATACAAACCATAATCAGCGGCAGCTTCACTAATTGCCAGATTACGCACCCCCGGCTGCACTCTGGCCGTTCTGGACGCTTTATCGATATCAATGATTTCAGCGAACTTAGCCAGTGACAAAATTACACCATCCGGATGAGGCATAGCACCAGCACACAGACTGGTTCCGGCACCTCGCGCCACCACTGGCACGGCATATTGGTGACAAATTCGCATCACTTTTTGCACCTGCTCAACCGTTTCAGGTAGCACTACCAACATGGGCATTTCGCAGTACATCGACAGAGCATCGCACTCATATGGCTTTAACGTTTCATCATCACTGATTACATCGGCAGGGTTGATAAAGGCCTTAAATAACTCACTGAGTGCTTGCTTGGTAATTGTGATTTGTTGAGACATAAGGCAGGCTCGCTAGTACTGATAGATTAAATGGTTAAGTGAAATGCTTCATGAAATGGTCAATACCTGCTTGAGCACATTCCATATCCTGAGCCGGAGTACCCGAGCTCAGCCCGATTCCACCGACTACATCGTCGCCGACAATGACTGGTAGGCCGCCACCTACCGATGAAATTCTCCCACCCACTTCTGTATGAATTCCAAATGCCAAATTGCCCGGAACATTCACCGCATTGTAATCATGCGTAGCCTTCTTTGCAGCTGATGCTGTGTATGATTTATCCTGAGCTATCGTGATGCTCGTCACTTTTCCACCATCCATTCTTTCGAACGCTAGTAGATTGCCTGACTCATCGGTGATTGCGATGCACATTGGCACACCGATCTCTACCGCCTTGGTGCGGGCACCTTCTATCAGCACCTTACAGTCCTGTTGATCTAATCTTTTTACTGACAACATAATACCCTCCTGAAAAATCAGGCAAATTTAAAATAGAAATCCGTTACTTACGTGATGTTACGACAGGTAGTTAGCCGTAAACTAAATTAGGTAACCACGTGACGATACTCGGGAACAAAATACATACCGCCAGCCCCACTGCCTGCAAAAACAGGAAGATAAGCGCTGAACGGAAGATAGTTCCCATTGAAATCTCAGGAGGACAAACGCCTCGGATATAAAACAATGCGTACCCAAAAGGTGGACTCAGGAATGACATTTGCATATTGACCAAATACAGCACCCCGAACCACAAGATCACATCGTCCGAGTCCACTCCCGGCAGACCAAACACACCATCAAACGTCAGGCTTTTAACGATCGGGATAAAGATAGGCACCGCCAGCAGCAAAATACCCACCCAATCCAGGAACATACCCAGAACTACCAATAAAAACATGAGTAAGAATAATATTCCGTAGGCAGACAACCCCGTACCAAGAATGGATTGTGTGATGAAATCCTGCCCCCCTTGAAGAATGTAGAAACCAACAAAAACGGAGGCTCCGAACATAATCCAAAGTACCATTGCGGACGCCTTAGCGGTTGTAACGCAGGCGTCTTTTAGTCCAGCGATTGAAAAAGAGCCGTGTAATGCGGCTACTATCATGGCGCCAAACGATCCAATTCCGGCAGCCTCTACGGGCGTAGCAATACCACCGAACAGTAATCCTAATACCAGAAAAACCAGAAATAACGGCGCGATCAGAGCCCGTAATAACTTAAGCTTTTCTTTAAAAGAGATACGCTCTTCTTCCGGCACTGGCGGCCCTAACTCAGGGTTGAGCTTGGTACGAATTAGTACATATGCGATGTACATACCAGACAACATTAAACCTGGAATAATTGATCCCAGATATAACTCCCCTACCGATTGCTGTGCTACAACTGCGTAAAGAATCGCTAAAATAGAAGGTGGAATTAAGATACCAAGCGTACCACCAGCCATGATGGAACCAATCGCAATCTTAGGATCATAACCCCGCTTAAGCATTGCCGGGAGCGCGATAATTCCCATCGTGACTACGGCCGCACCGATCACACCGACCATCGCTGCTAAGATGGTTGAAGCAATGATCGTGGCCATCGCCAAACCACCATTCAGTCCCCCCATCCATTTGTAGACGACTGTGAACATTTGCTCAATCAAGCCTGCACGCTCAAGCATAGAGGCCATGAATATAAACAGTGGGATAGCAGCGATATCTGAATTAGTCATCATTGGGAAAATACGTCCCGGAATGATATTTAACATCGCAGCATCACCAACAAGGTAGATAAACACCACCCCGAGACCACCCGTCACAAATGACAGTGGTAATCCCATCATCAAAGCAACCAACAAAGAACCGAACATAAGATAGGTGAGCGGACCTATCTCGACATCAGACAAGACACCGGCAGTCCGAAATAAAAAATACTCATCCCCCCAGTTGTCATAAAACAGAATATTGATCATTTCGATGGTGATAACAAAGGCCAGAGCCAATGTCGCAGTCACCATTAAAGTCGTACCAAAGCGCCCCACCATCACGCTTAACATACTCGCTGAAGGTTTAGCGATTGATTCATTACTCATTACGCTTCTCCCTTACCCATACGCACAAACAGCTGTATGTCTTTAATTAACTTTGAAACGCCAGCCATCAGCAACAGTGCTGACCCCAGCAACATCATCCCTTTGACTGGCCAGTATTGGATGCCCCACGCTTCTACCGTTGTTTCATTCATCGAGTAGGAGTCAGTAAAAAAGCGATAGGACGTTGTCGTTAGCGTAAGCGCGAATATAAAGAAGAACATGGAGGTAAAAATATCCATACCGATACGGCCACGTGGTGGCAAGAAATTGTATATAACATCGACCCGCACATGGGCACCGTGCAGCAGGGCAAAGCTTCCGGCTAATAGATATTGCATTCCGAGTAGTAGATATGAAGATTCATGTACCCAAATGGTTGGCATGTTAAACAGGTATCGCATCACCACTTCAAAAAAATAGAAACACACTGCATTGACCGTCCAGAAGGCTACAAAAATACCAGTATGCTCACTAATCCAGTCGAAGACTTTAGTAAAACCGTTGCCTAATGAGCCATACTTTGCGTTAGGGTCCTCGCCTTCTAACAGCTCTTTTATGTCCTGTGGAATCGCCTCAACCTCTGGCTCATCTTTTGAGAATAATTTATCGAGCCCCATCATGATCAATGGCATGATGGCTAACCAACCCCAGTACGCCCAGTGGGGCATTACAAAGCCAAACGCTTCAAATTCATCCATACCGCAACCTCAAATCCAGCCACTCTATAAAAATTTATTCAATTGCCTTTCCAGATAGCTGTGCGAAGCCAGACCGGCTCCGCACAGGGTCATGCGTCGAACTTACTCCATGCCTTCTAAATCTTTGTCCGAAACATAGCCGACAAGATCGTTCTTCATGTAGTTAATTTGCAGATCAAAAATGGCTCTTGCATCCGCATTTTTATTAGCCCACTTGTACCAAATCGGAATAGCAGCTTTACGAAATGCATCTACATCTGCCTGTCCCAGACGGGTAACGGTGCTGCCGTCCTCTTTAAACTTAGCCAGTGCCTCAAAGTTACGCTTTTGGATTGTCAGGAAGTGGTGTTGCGAATAGTTGCGCACCTCTGATTCGATAATTTTGCGCGCTTTTTCAGATGCTTTGTTCCATGCACGTAGGCTTACTGTCAGATCCATCAAGTCAACTGGCTGATAGACTGACATCACGCCCGGAGGACCAAACAAGATATACTTCGTGACTTGTGAGAAACCAAGGTCATAGTTAACTGCCGGACCGACATAGTCAGCAGCATCAATCGTGCCTTTCTCAAGTGCCGGGAAGATATCCGAGCCCGGCATGGCCACAGTTGACACGCCTAACTTTTGGAATACTTCAGCAACCATGCCGCCCGGAAGGCGCACTTTCATCCCTTTCATATCCGCGAGACTAGAAACTGGCTTTTTAGAGTGAATGATATTGGCATCGTGATGAATCGGCCCCACATACATCAGACCGAATTTCTTGTAGATTTCACGCGTTTTTTCCAGCATGCCCAGTGAGTAGAACATAGTGTCCCACTGATGCGGCTGATCTGGCCCACCCGGATAAGACGATAAAAATACTGACGCGGGAATTTTACCTGACCAGTAAAGTGTGAATGGATTCATCCCTTGCAGCACACCGTTACGAACAGCGTCAAATAAGGCGTTATTGTCTGCTGCAACCGCTTTAGCGGGAAATGCCTTGAATGCAATTTCACCACCTGTTTTTTCTTCTATACTATTCGCCCACTCTTCAAACAGAGTGTAGCCAACCGTTCCGGCATCCCATGTCGACTGAATTTTCCAGACTTGGGCTTTGGCCATTGCGGCTGTCGACAAGCTAACCGAAGCTATTGTTGCCAGTCCAACAACGGCAACTGATTTCAGTAATGTTCGACGTGCATCACCAAATAATGTGCTTTTTTGATTCATGATAATTTCCTCATAACATGCATTTCTTGAATATCGATTGCCTTAGTCCGGAGTCTTATCGCCACGAATTTGTCCGGAACAGTTTAATCAACATGTATAAACTGCCCTGCTTCATCGGTATCGTCCAATCATGAATCAACTGGTAGTACCAGTTTTACAAATCTCACTTGGACGAATTCCCGTGAAGACCATGATATAAAAAGGCTTGAGGCTACACTTCGTAGATGTGAAAGAGAATCTGCTGTAAGCTGGTCATACCAGTAGAGATACAGGGAGGAATCATCACAATGACTGTTTCACACAATGTTGCTCATCATTTAGAGCAATTAATCTGGGATGGTGGCTATCTGCCGGGTCATAAAATCCCATCTGAGCGCCAGCTAACAGAACGCCTTGGTGTGTCCCGCACACTTCTCAGAGAAGCACTTAAAGAATTACAAGGACGTGGCGTGATTGAAACACAACACGGCAAGGGCTCTTTTTGTTGCCAGTGTAATTTCAGAAGTTACAAAAGATAGTGCACTGGATCGCTTATTCCATGACCATTCCCGCACTCTGTATGACTTACTGGAGGTGCGTGAGCAGATGGAAGGTCAAGCCGCCAAACTCGCCGCGGAGCGTGGTACTAACAAAGACTTCTATCAAATCACTAAAGCCTTTAATGCAATGGAAGCCGTAGAATCAACGGACAATGCCCAGCAAGATTATGCGTTTCATCTCGCCATAGCTGAGGCCTCACATAACCCGGTACTCATCCACCTGCTGAACAGCATTAAGTCTGTCACACTGGAGTCTGTCAAAGCCTCCGTTGAAAACCTGAGCCAGCACCAACAGTTTAGAAAGCAAATGCAGAAACATCACAAACAAATCTACACGGCTATTATGAGTCGTCAGGCGCAATGGGCACAAAAAGCAGCGATGGCACACATACATCATGTGCGGGAGAGCCTGCGTGAAATAGAAAAAAACGAGCATGATATAAATCATACTTTTCTGAAAAATTCGTAATACAATTAATTATTTGCAAGGATTTCGCTAACTCTCTCCGCAGCACTTGAACTAAAATCCAATACCCCCTACATTGGACGGCTTAGTAGTATAATCAATCAACCAGGGCTGCCATCTTGAATCGTATTCTCATACTCTTTGCACATCCGGCATTAGAGAAATCAAAAGTGCAAATCAGTTTGCTCAAAGCCGCGCAATCCGTGGATGGTGTGACGATTCATGACTTATATGAGCTATATCCTGACGGCCTGATTGATGTTGTATATGAACAAGATGCGCTGACCGAGCACGACATTATTTTGTTTCAACATCCCTTTTACTGGTACAGCGCACCGGCGATGCTAAAAGAGTGGCAGGACTTAGTGTTAGAGTATGGTTTTGCCTATGGAGCATCGGGCAATGCGCTGCGTGGAAAAACTTTAGCAAATATAATCAGTGCAGGTGGTAGTAAAAACTCATACAGCACCCACGGGCACAACCGATACAGCATCATTGATCTGCTACGACCATTCGATCAAACTGCAAATTTATGTGGTATGAATTACCTTCCTCCGTTTGCCGTACATCGCACTCATGATATGCCTAAAGAAAAAATTGAGATGTATGCGGAGCTCTACCGACAATTGCTTTGGAAACTACAACGCGACCTGCCTTCTGAAGAAACACTGGCATCACTTCGCTATCTCAACGACTGGGTACAAAGCTAATCATGGATTCATTATTACAAGCATTTATCTTCCTTAGCGCAGGTGTTGTGGCAGTTCCGATTGCCAGTCGACTCGGCTTGGGGTCAGTATTAGGGTACTTAATTGCCGGTGTCCTTATCGGCCCGTTCGCCCTGAACTTATTACACGATGCAACCCAGCTGATGCACTTCGCTGAATTTGGTGTTGTGATGATGTTGTTTCTGATCGGCTTAGAATTACAACCCTCACTATTGTGGCGAATGCGCTTCCCCATCCTCGGTATGGGCGGCCTGCAAATGGCATTAACCACGGCTGCCATCACTGGCATAGCTATGTATTTTAACCAGCCCTGGCAAACTGCACTGGCAATCGGACTTATTCTGTCTTTATCATCGACGGCATTGGCACTCCAGATATTAGCTGAAAAGAAGCTAATGAATGCCAGTAGCGGAAAATCCAGCTTTGCAGTGTTGTTATTTCAGGATATCGCGGTCATTCCGATCATTGCCATCCTGCCTCTGCTTGCGATTACTGCACCACTAACCAATGTTGATACCGCAAATATTGCTGCTGTGGTCACTGCAGATGCGCATAGCTCAGGCGGTGGAAATTTGATAGCACATCTACCCGGCTGGCAACAGACTATTATTGTTGTCATGGCGGTTGTGAGCATTATATTAGCCGGACGCTTTCTAACTCGTCCATTGTTTCGCTTTATTGCTGACAGCAAACTCAGAGAGCTATTTACCGCGACGGCATTGATGCTGGTCATCGGCATTGCATTACTCATGACGACTGTCGGCTTGTCGCCTGCACTTGGCGCCTTTACAGCAGGTGTGGTGATGGCTGACAGTGAGTATCGTCATGAGTTGGAAGCCAATATCGATCCGTTTAAAGCACTGTTGCTCGGCCTGTTCTTTATCTCAGTGGGTGCCAGTATTGACTTCGCTCTGCTAGGTAGCAAACCGATAGTGATCATGGAGATCGTTCTGGGTCTGGTCGCGCTGAAGTTTATTATCCTTCTGTTTCTGGCCAAGCTATTCAAGATTCCGGGCGGTGGTAGCTACTGGTTCTCGTTCTCACTGGCTCAAGGTGGTGAGTTTGGATTTGTATTGTTAGCATCGACCCTTGAGAATCGCATTTTACACAAGGAAACGATCGATATCCTAACCGCCGCTATCGCCTTATCGATGGTATTAACACCGTTACTAATCTTGTTTAACGAGAAATTTGTGATCCCTCGGTTCAAAGAAGATAAGTCGACCACGACTGCCGATGAAGAACCGATGGAAGAACAGGATAATCCTGTCATTATTGCTGGCTTTGGCCGCTACGGACAGATTGTTGGTCGTCTACTGATAGGTAATGACATTCCGGTTACCGTATTGGATCACAGCGCAACGCATATTGAACGGGTAAGGCGCTTTGGTTTTAAGGTTTATTATGGCGATGCCGGGCGTGAAGATCTGCTTCACACTGCAGGGGCTGATAAAGCAAAGGTATTAGTCATCGCCGTTGATGACCGTGAAAAAGCGAAGTCGATTTTAAAAATGGCGAAGCATAGCTACCCACATCTGCTGGTGCACATCCGTGCTTATGATGCGATGCACTACCATGAGTTAAAGAGCGAAGGCGCTGACTTTATTTCTCGCGAACTGTTCTTGTCATCACTCAGTATGGGTGAGAAAACACTGCAGGCATTGGGCATGCGGGCTTACAAAGCAAAGCGTCAGGCAAGACAATTTGCAGTACATGATCAAAAAACCACAGACCGCTTGGGTGAACATATTAGTGACAATAAACGATACATTTCCGAGTCTCGCCATGCACAAGAGGAGGTGTTGAATATTTTACGGGGAGACAGAATGTCTTATCGTACTAGTGAAGATCACTCATGGGACGCAACCGGTCATGAGTGATCGTTGAGATGTTTCGGTAAGTTGCCTAGATTTTACCAGACAAGCCAGTCATGACTTTTGCCGTGATTGGCATGAACACTTTACGAACCGGCCAAGGCAGCTTAGCTGCTCCAGCGTTTTGAGCAACATCTGCGTGGTGTTGTTCGTCTTCTTTCATTTGTAACAACACAGCATGACTAGCTTTGTCAGCAGCTGGCAGCGTTTGCAAATGACTGTTGAGGTGTCGCGTTACCTGATCTTCAGTTTCTTTAACGAAGCCTAAGCTCCAACGATCTCCGGCTTTACCAGCTAACGCGCCAATTCCAAACGAACCCCAATACCATACTGGGTTCAGATAACTCTTGTGACTATCTAAGGCCTTGATACGTGCTTCGCACCAATTAAGGTGATCATTTTCTTCTGCGGCCGACTCTTCCATCTGTGCTTTTATCACAGGGTCTTTGGCCGTCAAGGCCTGTCCGCGATAAAGACCTTGGGCAGACACCTCACCCGCATGATTAATGCGCATGAGGCTTGCCGCTTTCTTACGTTCAGAGTCAGTGAGGTCAGCTACTTCAGAAAGATTTCCCAAAGAGATATCGCGATCAGACGCGGGGGCTTGTGCATGCACAGTCCGTAGTGACTGATCGATTTCTGACAGTAGTTTGTCAATGACCGTTAAACGTCTCATAGCTGTATTACTTATCTAGTTCACGTTTAGTTAGCATATCAACAATCTGCAGTAGCTGCGCATTGCCACCTGCCGCATAAGGACTTGTACGGTACTTACCGTTGATGATGATGCTAGGTACAGATTGAGCTTGTGAATCCGCACTGATTTGCTGAGCGCGATTTAGTTTCGCAGTCATGGCCATTGAGTCTACGACATTAGCGTACTCTTCTGCTGTCACACCCTGCTGAAGCATAAAGTTCTTGAGGTTGTCCGGTTCAGACATGTTACGACGCTTTTGTACGTGAATTGCATGAAACACTTTGTCAATCAGCTTCTTCTCACCTTTAGGGTCTAGCAACTCGGCAACGTAGAACATTTTACCATCAGCCTTCCAGCGAGGGTTCAACATGGCAGGGACTTGTTTGAAGTCTACATAGTCAGGAAGTGTTTTTTTGTACTCTTTCATCGTAGGCTCAAGGTCAAAACAGTGTGGGCAACCCAGCCACATCAACTCAACCACTTCGACCTTTCCACCTACTGCATCGGTTTGCATTGTTGGGAAAATTTCGAAATAGTGCTCACCTTCAACAAATTGCGGTGCTTTAACAATGGCCTGAGCCTGTGAGGCTGCAGCCGTTGCTGTTGCTGTTGCAGCTACTTCAGTAGCAGCCTGCTCAACCTTAGGTGCAACAGCCTCTTTCACTGCCTCTGTTGCTTCTGCTACTTTCTCAGCAGCAACTTCAGGTGCTTCCTGAGCGACCTGCTTTGCAGCATCAACCTTCTCAACCACTGCTTTTTTGACTTCAGCGGCCTGCTTTTCGTTGGTAGCTGTTGCAGAGTCACACGCAGTCAACCCGATAGATGACGCGAGTAAAACAGACCCTAACAAAGAGAGATTAGTTTTCATTTCATTTTCCCTGTATAAACTATTATTTTAATGACTTACATAATACCCGAAAGTTCGTTTTTTGGATGCATAAAACGACAAAAAAGGCGGCACTAGGCCACCTTTAAAATTCGATATCAGATTATAAAAATATTAATAGTCTGTATCAACTAATACCACGGCTTTTGAGGGTTAATCCTGCAAACCTGAGATATATTCTGCAACTGCTTTCATGTCTTTATCTGACATTTTCTCAGCGATATTGCGCATCATCTGACCTGCGTCGTTAGCACGCTCACCTGAACGGAACATCTTAAGCTGAGCAATCAGGTAAGTCACATGCTGACCTGATAGCTTAGGGAATTTCGCAGGATCATTACCCGCACCGGTTGGGCCGTGACATGCTGCACATGCGGTTACTTTAGTTGACGTTTTACCGCCTTTGTAAAGTAATCCACCCTCTTCCACACTTGCTTCGTCAGCAGAGCCCGGAGTAGCCTCCTGTGAGGCGAAATATGCAGCTAAGTGATCTACATCTTCATCAGATGCGATTAGCATAGCCTGTGCGCTCATAACAGCATCTACGCGCGCTTCACTGCGGTAGTCGCGCAGTTGCTTAGCCAGATAAGCCTCACCCTGACCAGCTAATTTTGGCCACTCTGGGTTAGTGCTATTCCCATCAGCACCGTGACAAGCTGCACAAGTCGCTGAAAGCTCCTTCCCTTTTGTTGCATCACCTTTAGCGAAGCTAGCCGCAGAGGCCATCATTGCCAAACTTGCAAACACAATTACTAATGCTTTTTTCATTTACTTACCTGCTCCAAAATACTAAATAAATACTGCTTTTAATGCATACGGCTGCGTTGAGCGACACAACACTTGCAAAACGGCACGAGCCCGCCTAGTCTGTACCGCACTCAAATCTGATGGTGCACTGAAGACCACATCGGGTCGCCCTGCACCACTAATAGCCGCAGTTTATATCACAGATATGGCTGCTTCTGCAAAACACGTCGTGCAAAAAATGGATATACCGAAGATGAGTTCGAACTACCGAAATGCCCGTTTTCTAAGCAGTGCTACCACTAAAAATACGCTTCCCCCTGAACAGGGCTTAGAGGTCGCATTTGCCGGACGTTCAAACTCTGGTAAATCCAGCACGTTAAACTGTTTGTGTGAGCAAAAAGCGCTGGCTCGCGTCAGTAAAACACCGGGCAGAACGCAACTGATTAACTTCTTCATACTGCCTGATGGAAACTCACTGGTAGACTTACCTGGTTATGGATACGCAAAAGTACCGGAGAAAATAAAAGTCGAGTGGCAGAAGTTTATCGAAAGCTACATGATGGAAAGATCAACGCTAGCCGGACTTGTCATCATCATGGATATTCGTCGGCCCTTACGCGATCACGACCACGTGATGCTAGAGTGGGCGGAGTCTCGTCAGCTACCTGTTCATGTGATTCTCAATAAATCAGATAAGCTGAAGCGTGGTGAAATGACGAAACAGCTCAGAGATACCAAAGAAGCCTTAAAGGATTATGACCTGCCGGCAACTGTTCAGACTTTCTCCTCGTTAAAAAAACTTGGCGTTAACGAACTATCAAGACAACTGGACACTTGGTTTGCCAGCGGTGAGGAAACACAGGCAGCAGATCAACCGGAGCAATAAGTTAACAGGCATAAAAAAGCCCAAACAACAGGGGGTCCATTGTGAGGGCTAAAGAACAGATTTGGATTGGGGACACCAAACCTGCGTCCGCTAAGAAGAATAAAGATACCGGGCTTAAGCATCTATAACTTACTCTTCCCTTTACAGCGGAAAACTGGTGCTGCTACGAAACTTAACCTCAGCTGAATATTATAATTCAGTCGCAGTTCTGCGTCTCAGCAGCCATAGTTAAATACTAGTCTATCTACTACCGTTTGTCACCCCACTAGTGCATTCCAATTTTCTATTGGGCTTCAGTATTTTTTTGATGGACTGGACGGAAGCCATTTCGACTGTCGACTTTATCAATTTCTGCAACTGTTATTAACGCACGTTTATTTCGGATAAACTCGATATTCGCTTGTGTACCCAAGCGAAGGTTTCCAATGATATTTTTAAGATTCACGCTATTTCTGACTCTGGCACCATTCGCCTGAACGATGACATCACCGCTTTGTAAGCCAGCCTGATCAGCCGGTGAACCGATTACCACTCTTGAAATCAGAGCACCCTCGGTATTACTCAAGCCATAGTCCGCAGCTACATCTGCAGTGAGGTTCTGAATCTCCACACCCAACTGACCGCGCACAACCTCGCCCGTTTGGATTAGCTGATCCTTGATATTACCAACCATATTCGAAGGAATAGCGAAGCCGATACCAACACTACCGCCACTGCGCCCACCAAGTATCGCCGTATTAATCCCGATCAACTCACCACGCAGATTGACCAGAGCACCACCAGAATTACCAGGGTTGATTGGTGCATCAGTCTGTATGAAGTCCTCATAAGACTCGATACCCAGGCCAGATCGCCCCAAGGCACTGACAATTCCGGAAGTCGCTGTTTGCCCCAGTCCAAATGGATTACCTATCGCAACCACAAAGTCACCAACACGAAGATTATCGCTATTTGCAAGTGACATGGCTCTTAAGCGTTTGGGTTCGATCTTCAGTACACCAACATCAGCCTCAGCATCCTGACCAATGACCTTGGCAATGAATTCGCGGCCATCTGACAGTACAACTTTGATTTTGATTGCCCCATGAATAACGTGGGCATTGGTGACAATGTATCCATTTTTTGCATCAACGATGATGCCAGAGCCGGTACCTCTCGCTTTCTCAGGTTCATTTCCACCAAACAACCGCCGATAAGTACCGTTTGCACGGCCAGAGCCCGGACGGATTCCTTCGATGACAATATCAACCACAGCAGGCATTACCCGCTCCAGCATATCAGCCAGTGATGGTAATCTTTGACCGTTCACAGAACTTGGCAGCGCAGCTGTGGCTTGCTGGCTCACCAAAAGCACGGACAATAACACCAAACAAAACAGCCACTGCTGCAGCGCTTGGTAATATTTTTTTGCCAACACAATCATGCACTTACCCTATTCTTAGCATTCACATTGCTGGCAGACCTCATCCTGTGACCTACCCTACATTGACTGACGTGGATCCCATGCAAACATCTCCTGCATTTGCTGATAAAACGCCCGTTGTTCTTCCGTCTTTGCTTCCGGAGTAACAACTCTTAACACAACGTATTGGTCACCTGGCATAGAGCCCGGCAAACCTCTGCCCTTCAGTCTCATTTTACTACCTGCCTTTGCGCCGGCGGGTATTTTCAATTTAATACTACCATTTAATGTAGGTACCGTCACACTACCGCCTAGCGCAGCCTCCCAGGGAGCAATGGGATAATCGAGGTAAACATCTTTATTCTCAACGCGGTATTTTGGGTGCGTGTTAAACTTTACCTTGAGCAATAAATCGCCCCCGTTATTGGCCTTTCCTGCCAAACGGATCTTTTTACCCTCTTCAATACCTTTGGGAATTTTTACCTGCAGGCTATCGCCTCCCTGCACACGAATGCGCTTGGTATTTCCCTCAAAGACATCTTCCAGATCAAGGTAAACTGTGGCTGTTTGCGCCTCCGGCTTTCTCGACCGGGTATGTCCGCCACCGACACCGCCACCAAAGAAACTGTCGAAAAAGTCACTATAACCGGTGTTATTGCCTCCACCGAAGCCACCAAACCCACCAGAGAACCCACCGTGTGCACCACCACCACGAGCACCGAAAGGGTCACCATGAAAGCCACCACTACCCATTTGGTCATACTGGCTGCGTTTTGCCGCATCACTCAGCACTTCATAGGCTTCGCTGACTTCTTTAAAGCGTGCTTCAGCATCTTTCTCTTTACTGACATCCGGATGATATTTTCGGGCTAATTTCTTATAGCTCTTACGGATATCTTCCTTGCTGGCAGTTTTTGAGACGCCTAAAATTTTGTAATAATCTTTATATTCCATTGGCTTACTCTAACCTCAAGCAAAATTCCGGCCCCAATAGCCGCATAATAGCTAAATGTGGCGTTTAAAATCCTGATATCAAGCGCTTATTCTATGTTTTGAATCTT
>NZ_QGKM01000110.1 GCF_003172875.1 Leucothrix pacifica
TTTTTTGTCGTGTACAGAGCATCTTTACAAATAAAAAAAGATATCAAGCCTATGGTCTTGGATTATGATCAAACAAACTTAAGGCTTAATATTGTTGATAAAAGTTTCCAAATCTGGCTATCAAGGCAGGATCGAAATGAGCTTTTAGATCTTGTTGGCTTACCAGCAACGTCATAACAGAGCAAGCAAATCGGATGTATTGTGTCTGGCGCTATAGGGCTTTGAGAATGTCATGAGCAACGACTAAAAATTCCAAGCCTTCTGCGGTATTAATGGAAGGCTAAATCAGGGTTTTAAGGGCACTCCTATTTTGTATGGTTCTTTCGGGGTGTCTCACTCAATAGGTGTTAATCTTCAATCCGACGATATAGGTATCTTAATCGAAAAAAGCACACTTACCAACCAATTACCCAAAAGCCGACGTGCAATGAAAACACTTGAATTTACCTTAACTAATGCTAATGAATTCGAACGTGACTCTATAAATGTAGGTATCATGTATCGCCCCCCCGACGTTGATATATCGTCCTTTTTGGGTATATACCATACCTTGTAAACCTTGCTGCAGAAAGTTGTTCTGGTAAGTTTAATCTACAGCGTTATCAAACACACATACCATGAAAGATGATCACCGTTGGCTGGAGCCATATTCTGAAATGCTTCAAGGAAAAAAGGTCTTGGAGCTTGGCTGTGGCTCGGGCATAGATACGAAAGTTATTACAAAACTGACAGAGCATTTAGTGTCTGGAGACCTTGCGCCTCGAATAAACGGTACGAGTACTGTGCTGTCCCTAGACCACTCCAAACCATTGCCATTTCAGAGCGGTTCCTTTGATGTTGTTGTTGCAAGCTTATGTTTGCACTACTTCAGTCTGGAGAAAACAAAACAGATCATTTTGGAATTATCACGAGTGCTGAAACCTCAGGGTAAAATGCTGTGTAGAGTGAATTCGTACAGAGATGAAAACTATGGTGCGATGGGCTACTCAGCAATCGAACCTGGGTTGTACGATGTGAACGGAGACCAGAAACGTTTCTTTAAAAAGCAGGAAATTCAATTGC
This sequence comes from Leucothrix pacifica, assembly GCF_003172875.1. Classification (GTDB taxonomy): domain Bacteria; phylum Pseudomonadota; class Gammaproteobacteria; order Thiotrichales; family Thiotrichaceae; genus Leucothrix; species Leucothrix pacifica. The sequence continues at coordinate 1,063 of NZ_QGKM01000110.1, forward strand.
TTTGGTCACCAGAGTTTACCTTAGATGAAATAGCTCATAGAGCTATTGATCGCTACCAAAAGACAAAGTACGTATATGAGTTTAGTGCGACTAAGGCATAACAAGTCTATGCTGCTACCCCAAACTCCGGAAAAGTAATCTTCCCAAATAAAGCTTCTAATAATCCTGTGCTAAGCTGAATAGCGGAGGAACAAAAAATGGCAGAAAACTACAGAGAAAATGAGCGCAATATCACTCGCAAGCGCGCCTCAAGAACACACCAAGGCCCTGGACATTGGCACGTTGAAAAACGATCTACCGTCATCGTTTGCCAAAATTGCGAAGCGCATATTCCTAAATGGAAGAATCCAAAATATTGTCCGGAATGTGGAGAGGGGAAGCTATGACTTTATCAGCACAAGCCAAACAGATCGTTTCTGATTTCGCAGCAGAAAACCCAAACATGGGCGATATCAAGAAGCGAGCTAAAGCTCTAAAAACGAATCATGAACTTGCAAAGGAGTTATGGTCTACCGGCGAGTTCCAACCTCGTTTATTGGCTGTTCTCATTTTCGATAAGAAGCTTTTGACGCCTGAGTTTATTGACCAGCTTGCCGCTGAAATGATGGATCATGATGAAGGTGAACGTGCTCATATTGCGGATTGGTTCTTAGCAAATCAGCTCACCAAGACTAAGCCCCTGACGGCGCTTTTGGAAACGTGGCAAAATAATAAATCCCCCGTTTTGCAGCGTTTGTTTTGGTATTACCAAGCTCGTCTTCGTTGGATGGGGAAGGCGCAACCAACTAATTCCGATGCATTGATGGAGGCTATTGAAAAGAACTTAGCCTCAGCTGATCCTTTTGTGCAATGGACGATGAATTTCTGTGCCGGTCAGATTGGTATTCATGAGCCGGAGTATCGCGACCGCATCGTTAAATTGGGTGAGGAGCTTGGGCTTTATAAAGAAGAGCGCGTTTCGAAGAATTGTACGCCGTCTTATTTGCCGGAGTTTATTCGTATTGAGGTGGCCAAGCGTGAGAAGGCCGACAATTAATCAGCTTAACCAAGCTCATTGATGTTAGTGGTCAATTAAGCAGTGACTTGCCTGATATACGCTTAGTGCCGAGCTTGGGTTGCTAGCCCTGTTCTATCACTAAGGCGACAGCTGCTTCATAGGTTTATGATTGCATATTTTGACATAGTTTCCGATACTCAGGTGATGGCTGTTACACTAGAGACAGGCCTGCCTAGTCAGACCATTTGTATCAGGAGCGCATGACACCATGACACGACGTAAACTGCCTTTAGGCGTACAAACATTTGCGAAAATACGCAGTGATGAATACTACTATGTGGACAAAACGTCATTGGCACACCTTCTGATCAATGAAGGCACACACTACTTCCTTTCCCGCCCGCGTCGTTTCGGTAAAAGTCTTTTTCTGGATACTCTGAAAGAACTATTTGAAGGCAATGAAGCTTTATTCAAAGGCTTGGACATTCATGATCAATGGGATTGGTCGGTAAAGTATCCGGTGCTGCGTTTTAGTTTCGGTAGCGGTAACTATCGTTCTGCCGGGAGTTTGGAAGCAGAGTTGGATAAACAGCTTCTCCATCTGGAACAAAAATTCAATATAACCCCCCAGTTCGATCATGCTGGAGGACGCTTCACTGACTTGCTCGTTCAGTTGAATAAACAATGGCAACTGCCCGTTGTTGTTTTGGTTGATGAGTACGATAAGCCAATGCTGGATGCTATTAATACGCCTGATTTAGCACGCGAGAACCGTGATTTCCTAAGTGGGTTTTATGGCACGGTGAAAGATAATGATGCGCTGGTGCGGTTTTCATTTTTCACAGGTGTTAGTAAATTCTCGAAGGTCAATATTTTCTCAGGTCTTAATAATCTCACTGATATCACACTGGATAAACGTTATTCGACGTTGTGTGGTTATACCAATCACGATATTGATACGGTATTTGAGTCGGAGTTATTTGGGCTGGATCGTGAGCAACTTCAGGAGTGGTACAACGGCTATAACTGGCTGGGTGAGGGTGTGTATAACCCGTATGATGTGCTCAAATTATTTGATACCCGTGAGTTTGATAATTACTGGTTTGAAACCGGTACGCCGACTTTTCTAATTGATCTGTTGTTCCAGCGTCAAGTCAGCTCTATCAAGTTGGATAGTATGTTAAGTAGCAGTGCAATGCTGTCGAGTTTTGATGTGAACCATATAACGCATGAGGCGTTGCTGTTCCAAAGCGGTTATCTCACGATTCATGAGGTGAAAAAGGTAGGGAGCCAGACTTATTACCGACTGGGTTATCCCAATAAAGAAGTGTATCAAAGCTTGAATGAAAGCCTGTTAAGTCAGTTGGTGCAGGATCAAAGTGCTCAGGTCGAACAAGGATTTAAGTTATTTTCCTTACTGCAAGCAAACGACTTAGCTGGGCTTAAAGATTTGTTCCATGCCTTCTACGCCAGTATTCCTTACAACTGGTACAGCAATAATAACATCCAGCAATATGAAGGTTATTACGCTTCTGTGTTTTATTCTTATTTCGCCGCGCTGGGTCTGGATATCACGGTGGAAGATGCGACGAACCATGGTCGGATTGATATGACGCTGAAATTTCAGCAGCGGGTGTATATCTTTGAATTCAAAGTCGTAGAGCTAGTTCCGGATGGAAGTGCCTTGCAGCAGATTAAAGACAAGGCCTATGCTGAAAAATACCGAGAGTTAGGGCAGCAAATGTATCTGATCGGTGTCGAGTTTAGTAAGGAAGATCGCAATATTGTGGCATTTGAAGTGGAGGAGGCGTAAATGACTTTATCAGCACACGCCAAACAAATCGTTTCAGATTTCGTAGTGTTTGTTTTGGTGTTACCACGCTCGTCTGCGTTGGATGGGGAAGGCGCAGCCAAGCAATTCGGATGCGTTGATGGCGGCCAAGCGTGAGTCTTGAAAGTCTCGCGATTTGACGGTCGTCCTACATTTTAAATAGTTTCATTGCATTTTCTCGCTTGATTTTAAGGCTTATGTGGTCAGGTAATTGAGCTAACCAACGTCGATGAAAAGTCCAAAACCGTCCAAGTTCCTGCCAACCGGTATCGGCTGTATGCCAGCTATCTAATTCATCAACAGGCCAGACCGTATCCGAACCCACCATGAAACGGTTAGGATATTTAAGCATTAACGCTTTCCATTCCGGAAATAATTTTCCATTTTCATCGGTATGCTGGTTATCCACATATCGCCATGGATCACGTGCGGCCATACCACTCCAAACGTTAGGGCATTTGCTCATCACTAAATCAACATCTGCTGGTTGAAGAATCGCACCAGCATGGGCCCAAATAATCTTACTTTTGCGATGTGCTTCACATATCGCCAGCATATAACTAGGCTTTGAAAACTCAGTATGAATCATTACTGGAACATCATACTTTACAGCAAGTTCGAGAAATGCTTTTAACACCACTGAATCATCTTTTCGTCTAGCAAAACCACCACCAATAATATGCAGTTCACCAATTCCTTGATACTCACCTGATGCTAATGCCGCTTCGACTTTAGGGATTAAGGCTTCATTGCGTTGCCATAATAACCAATCCAAGGAATCCCGATAGGGTCCGTAAAAAGCAACGATGCGTTTAGGTGCTAAGCGTTTGAGTTTAAGGGCAAACTCTGTGGGTTTTCCTATGACGACAGCATGTGATACCGCTTCAGCATCCATAAATGCTAAAGCTTGTTCTGGTGAAGTAACGTTTGCCTGACTCCATTTATAATGAGTATGCATATCAAACACCGCTTGCTTATCCAGCGTGTTGACTGACTGTGTATCTTTCTCGCTCGCAGCTAGCTGATTGTTATCGAATAGGAAAACAATAAACACTAAGGCTAAAGTAGTCGTTAATTTTAAAATAAACATAAAATTTAACTCTGCAGACGACAAAATTTCGCGAATGCTATTTTGAAAAGTAAGTAATTGAAAACCCTACACTAAGTAATGGACTATACAATAGCCTAATGGAGCTACAGAGTTGGAGCAAGCCGCACATAAGCAATGAATTATTTATGCCTTGTCTCTTCTTGATGTATGTCAATGACCATGCTTAGTCTCGGATGTACCTTTTAAGACAGGTGAATTGACGCGTAGGTATTCCTCAGCGAGTCAAATCGACACACAACTTATGGAAAACGATGTGATGATGAATGTCGGTAAAATCTCGGCTATCCGAGGCAGCGTTGTAGATATTGGTTTTCCGGACAAGTTACCCGCTATTCGCCACGTTTTGCAGGTAGATGCACTTCAGGAAGGTGACGCTGCCGTTTTATTGGAAGTGCAGACGCAGCTTGATGAAACGCGGGTTCGGGCGATTGCATTGACGCCCACAGCAGGGCTCGCACGTGGCATGGCGGTGACCGATACCGGCGGGCCATTAAAAGCACCGGTTGGCCCCGGCATTATGTCGCGCATGTTCGATGTATTTGGCAGGCCGATTGACCAGCAGCCAGCGCCGGAGAATGTGGAGTGGCGTTCGGTTCACAATACACCACCCGCGTTATCGTCCAGATCAACCAAGTCTGAGGTGTTTACCACCGGCATCAAAGTGATTGATTTATTAGTGCCGTTGGAGCGTGGCGGCAAAACCGGTTTGTTCGGCGGGGCAGGTGTGGGTAAAACTGTGCTGCTAACGGAAATGATTCACAACATGGTGGGACATCATCAGGGCGTGAGTATTTTTTGCGGTATCGGTGAGCGTTGCCGCGAAGGTGAGGAGCTTCACCGTGAGATGAAAGAAGCCGGTGTGCTGTCTGACATGGTGATGTTATTCGGGCAAATGAATGAGTTACCGGGGAGTCGCTTTCGGGTCGGTCACGCAGCGTTGACCATGGCGGAATACTTTCGGGATGACGAGCACAAAGATGTGTTGTTGCTGGTGGATAATATTTTCCGCTTTATACAAGCCGGCTCTGAGGTGTCGGGCTTGATGGGGCAGATGCCGTCACGTTTGGGTTATCAACCCACGCTGAGTACCGAGTTGGCGCAATTGCAGGAGCGCATCGCCAATACGGATTCGGGCGCGATTACTTCAATTCAGGCGGTGTACGTGCCAGCGGATGATTTTACCGATCCGGCAGCGGTACACACGTTCTCGCATTTATCCGCGTCCATTGCCTTGTCGCGTAAGCGTGCCAGTGAGGGCTTATTTCCGGCGGTTGATCCTTTGCAGTCCAATTCCAAAATGCTGACACCGGGCGTGGTGGGTGAGCGGCATTATCGTTTAGCGCAATCTGTTCGCCAGACTTTGGCGCAGTATGAAGACCTGAAAGACATTATTGCCATGTTGGGTCTGGAACAGCTTTCACAAAATGATCGCAAAGTGGTTTCCCGAGCGCGGCAGTTGGAGCGTTTTCTCACGCAGCCGTTTTACACCACGGGGCAATTCAGTGGTATGGCGGGCGCGATGGTGAGTTTGGACGATACTTTGGATGGTTGTGAGCGCATTTTAAAGGATGAGTTCAGTGATTATCCGGAGATTGCTTTGTACATGATTGGCAAGGTGGATGAGGCTAAGAAACCTGAAGCCAAGCACGCAGAGGAGCAGACTGCGAATGCCAGCTAATCCTCAACAAGCCGATGCTTCAACTGAGACTGAGCAATCAACATTTATGCACTTGGAGGTGATGTTGCCCTCTAGTGTATTTGGCCGTTATGACGAGGTGGAAAGTGTGGTGCTGGAGACGCCGGAAGGCTCGTTTGGCTTACTGCCTCATCGCAGGGATTGTGTGGCAGCTTTAGAACCCGGCATTTTAACTTATACGCAGAAAGGCCAAGCAACCAGCTATTTAGCGGTTGATGAGGGTGTGATGGTGAAAAAAGGCCAGCAGGTGCGTGTGTCAGTGCGCAATGCCCATAGTGGTGATGACTTGGAGGCGCTGAAGCAGTCGGTGCTGACAGAGTTTTTGTCGCTGTCAGATAAGGAAGCAGAAATGCGCTCTGTATTGGCGCGTTTGGAAAGTGGTTTGATGCGTGGTTTTAAATCACTGACCTCTTGATGATTAATCGGCTTGTCTGTGTATTAGCATGCAGATCGGTCAAGGAAACCAGTCATGACGACGAACAAAGAAAATCGATTTGTCCACAACGTTGAGCGTAAGGCGAACCGTAAGCAGCACGCGCAACGCCATCCCGGTCGTTCGGTATGGATGGGGCTGGGCACGATGGGCATTGTCGGCTGGACAGTGGCAGTGCCAACCTTGCTGGGTTTGTTGGTCGGTGTGTGGTTGGACAAGCATTATCCGGCGGGTTTTAGCTGGACGCTTAATTTATTAATTATTGGCTTGGTACTGGGCTGCTTCAGCGCCTGGCACTGGGTTTCAAAAGAGGCGAAAGCCATACATAAGGATGCACATGATGACTGAATCTTTAATCTTAGCGTGGTTGGCGGGTGCTGCCTTGGGCGTGTTTTTCTTTGCCGGACTTTGGTGGACAGTGCGTAAAGGGCTGACGGCCAAGACACCCGCGGCGTGGTTTTTATTGAGCTTTTTAGTACGCATGAGCGTGGTGTTGGCCGGCTTTTACTGGATTGCCCAGCAGGGCGAGTGGCAGTTGCTATCAATGGCCTTGTTGGGATTGATTATGGCACGCATGGCGCTGACCCGATTGGCACCACCACCGCAGGAGGCGTCCCATGCATCTTAGCTCGGATGAAACCATTTTCTGGCAAGCTGGTTGGGTGAATTTAAACCTGACTATTGTCACCACATGGGGGCTGATGTTGCTGATGACGTTGGGCGCATGGTGGGTGACCCGACGCTTGGATAGCGGTTTGCATGTGTCACGTTGGCAGAATGTGCTGGAAGTCATTGTATTAGGCATTAAGTCACAAATCGAAGAGGTAGGGCTGAAGCAGTCCCGTCGTTATTTGCCGTTTGTGGGGACTTTATTTTTGTTCGTTTTAGTGTCGAATCTTTTGGGTGTGTTCCCATGGTATGAGCCGCCTACGGGGTCTTTATCGACCACTATCGCACTGGCCTTATGTGTGTTTATCGCCGTTCCCTTTTTTGGAATTCGTGAGCAGGGCGTTGCGGGTTATTTAAAGTCATATATCGAACCGACCGCGATTATGCTGCCATTTAACATCATTAGTGAGATTTCCCGCACCTTGGCGTTGGCCATTCGTTTGTTTGGGAACATTATGAGCGGTGCAATGATTCTGGCCATTTTGCTGATGGTGACACCATTTATTTTTCCCATTTTGATGAATGTATTGCACCTGCTAACGGGTGTGGTGCAGGCGTATATTTTTAGCATACTCGCCACGGTTTATATCGCTGCGGCTACCTCAGGCGAAGCGGCTTAAGCCAGTTAGTACAACGTTTAATATAGGAATACTTTTTATGGACAGCATGACTTTAATTGCGATTACTTCCATCATTACCGCAGGGCTGACCATCGCTATTGGTGGGATTGGTCCGGCCTTAGGTGAGGGACGTTCAGTGGCTGGTGCATTGGCATCGTTGGCGCAACAGCCGGATGCTTCTTCTACCATTACCCGAACCTTGTTTGTTGGTTTGGCGATGATCGAGTCGGTGGCGATTTATTGCTTCGTGGTGTCAATGATTCTGATATTCGCCAACCCATTCTGGAATTACGTGATTGCACAGGGTGCCGGAGGTTAATCGTGTTATTCGATTGGTTTACCGTCCTTGCGCAAATCGCTAACTTCCTGATTTTGATGTGGTTGCTAAAGCGCTTTTTGTATAAACCAGTGCTGGATGCGATTGATGCGCGTGAAAAACGTATCGCGGATTTGCTGAATGACACGCAACAACATGAACAACAAGTGGAACAACAGCAAAAGGCTTTAACCGATAAAAATGCGGCATTTGCCACGGAGCGCAGTGAGCTGTTGGAGCAGGCCAAAGCCGAGGCTGAGTCGGTGAAGCAGCAAATGTTAGACACAGCGTCGAATGAGGTGGCTGAGCAACGTCAGCAATGGTTGGCAGGCTTGCAAAAAGAGCAGCAGAACCTTGAGCGTGATATTAGTCAGCGCACGCAGCATGAGGTGTTTCATGTCGCACGAAAGGCATTGCAGGACTTATCAGGCATTGAGCTTGGGGCGCAAATAACGCAGGTATTTATCAAGCAATTGCTGCAGCTTAGTCCGACGCAGCGTGAGCAATTTGCCGTGAATGCTGCTGCGGACAGTGGACAGAGTGAGTTTATTATCCGCAGTGCGATGCCGCTGAGTGAGGCGAGTCAAAAGGCGTTGCAACAGGCGGTTAAAGAGACGTTTTCTGTAGAGCCATCACTTCGTTTTGAGGTGGATGATTCCTTGGTGAGTGGTATTGATATGACAGCGGGTGGGCATAAGTTTAGCTGGAATATTGATCACTATTTGTCGGGGCTAGAGGGCAGTATTGCTAGTTTGGTCGACAGTAAAGGTGAAGCCAGTGTCTGAGCTTTATAAAACGGTAGATCAGGCGTTTCAGCGGCTACATGTAGGTAGTGAGCAGTTTAATCCTGCGCTGGAAAGTCGTGAAATTGGTCGGGTTAAAAGTGTGGCAACAGGCATCGCCAAAGTCACGGGATTGCCATCGGTTGGTTATGAGGAGTTGGTGAAATTCCCCAATGGTTTGTACGGCATTGCTTTTGATTTGGGTGAAACTGAAGTCGGCGTGGTACTGTTGGGCAATTACTGGCAGCTACAAGCGGGCGATGAGGCAGAGCGTACCGGACGCGTGATGGATGTGCCGGTGGGTAAGGAGCTGCTGGGGCGTGTAGTGAATCCATTGGGTGAGGCGATGGATGATAGAGGTCCGATTAATTGTTTGGAGCGATTGCCGATTGAGCGTCCGGCGGCTGCCATTATGGATCGCATGCCGGTCACGGAGCCGCTGCAAACCGGCATTAAAGTCGTGGATGCCATGGTGCCGATTGGTCGTGGGCAACGTGAGCTGATTTTGGGTGATCGCCAGACCGGTAAAACGACGATAGCGGTCGATACCATTATTAATCAACGAGATCAGGATGTTCAGTGCATTTACTGCGCGATTGGTCAGCGGGCGTCGGCGGTGGCTAAAGTGATTGCTGATTTAGAAGCGCATGGTGCAATGGCTTACACCACGGTGGTGGTGACTGAGGGGAATGATCCGGCGGGCCTGACCTACATTGCGCCTTATGCTGCGACCAGTATTGCGGAATATTTTATGCATCAGGGTAAGGATGTGCTGATCGTTTATGACGATTTAACCAACCATGCGCGGGCTTATCGTGAGATTGCTTTATTGCTGCGTCGCCCACCGGGTCGTGAGGCGTTTCCGGGAGATATTTTTTATATTCATTCTCGTTTATTAGAGCGTGCGACGCACCTGAAACAGGAATTGGGTGGCGGCTCGTTGACGGCCTTACCGATTATTGAAACAGAAGCGCAGAATATGGCGGCGTATATTCCGACTAATTTGATTTCTATTACAGACGGGCAGATTTATTTGTCGCCTAAGTTGTTTGAGTTGGGGATTTTGCCAGCGGTTGAGGTGGGGCGTTCGGTTTCGCGGGTTGGTGGCAAGGCGCAGCGCAAGGATTATCGTAAAGTTGCCAGTCGCCTGAAACTTGCTTATGCGCAGTTTGAGGAGCTGGAAAACTTTGCGCGGTTTGGTACGCGCTTGGATCAATCAACCAAGGCACAGCTGGAGCATGGCAAACGCATTCGTGCGTGTTTAAAGCAGGGTGAGCACGAATTAGTGCCGGTGGATGCGCAAATTACCTTGTTAGAGGCACTAGGCGAAAACCGTTTTGACGAGGTTCCGTTGGATGAAATGCATGCGGCAGAGCAGGCCTTATACCAGTCATTATTAGTGGACAAAAACGATGGCTGAGAGTCTGGAAGCGCTACGGAGTCGGGTGGATAGTGCGGTGGATCTGCAAGCTGTGGTGCGTACCATGAAAGCAATGTCGGCTTCTGGTATTACGCAATATGAAAATGCGGTGAGTGCGCTGGATGGCTATTTTGAGACGGTAGAGCAGGGCTTAGTTGCTTGTCTAAAACAAACTGAATTACTGCATAATGCTGCTAAAAGTGGTGAACATGTACCTGTTGCGGTGATTGTGTTTGGTTCTGATCAGGGCTTGGTTGGGCAGTTTAACGATACGCTGGCAGAGTTTGTTCAGCAAAAGCTGACTGATATTACTGGTGAAAAAAAGATCTGGGTGGTTGGTGAACGCATGTACGGGCATTTGCAGGATGCTGATTTAGCGTTGGAGCATTGTTTTAATGTGCCTGGCTCGGTGGATGGTGTTACGCCGTTAGTGGGTGAGCTACTGCTGGCAACGGAGCACTTGTGGGAGACGGGTGAGCAAAGTCCGTTGTACCTGTTTCATCAGCGGCCCGGAAAGTTATCTGGGCAATACAAGCCTAGGATGCATCAGCTATTGCCGCTTGATTTACGTTGGCAAAAGGCATTGCAGGAACAGGTTTGGACAGGGCCAAGTTTGCCGGAGACGCTGGGTTCTACGGGATTAACTCTACGGGCGTTGGTGCGGGAGTATTTGTTTGTGTCGTTGTATCAAACTTGTGCTGAGTCTTTGGCGAGTGAGAATTCCAGTCGGCTGGTGGCCATGCAGCGGGCTGAGAAGAACATTGAGGAAATGCTCGCGGGTTTGCAGCATGAGTATCATCATCAAAGGCAGGAGGCTATTGATGAGGAGTTGTTTGATTTGGTGGCGGGGTTTGGGGAATAAAATCAGCTGTTCGTACCAGTCTGGTGTGGCGGACAGCTAAGCTAATTCACTCAAAACTGAATCCGCCCCATCCCGCAAAGCATCCCGCATACCAGACTCCCCAGCTACATGCCCCACAGCCTCAAGTACCTGCAAACTAGCTCCATCAATTGCCTGTGCCAACAAGTAAGAAGATTCCACCGGACAGATCCAGTCCAGCTGGCCATGAATAAGCCGTACCGGAACTTTTGGCAAGCGATGCATATTATCCAGAATTTGATTCTCACGGATAAAGTAAGCATGTTTGGCATAATGCAGCTCGATGCGCGAATGGTTCACGCAGGAAGCAAAGTCAGCAGCTTTAAAACGATCGACATCCACCGAGCGATTTACCATCACTCGCCCCCAATATTGCCAAGCTGCAGACACGCGTTGACTGAGTTTTTCATCATCAGAAAATATGGCATGGTACAGCCTGTCAGTCATAGACAGGTCGCTGGTTTCTACTGGCAATGTGTCTACAACTTCCGCCCAAATCTGCGGGAAAAATCGCGGACCACCTTCCTGAATAAACCACAACCAATCACGTTGTCGGGCGAGGAAGCTGCCGCGTAATACCATTGCTAATACTCGCTCTGGCTGCGCTTGTGCGTAAAGCAATGCTAAGGTGCTGCCCCATGAGCCAGCGAATAACATCCATTGCTCAATTACGAAGTGCTGACGAATGTGTTCTATATCATCGAGTAGATGCTGCGTTGTGTTATCAGTGACATTACCAAGGGGTGTTGAGCGACCACTACCGCGCTGATCGAATAAAATAATACGGTAACGTGTGGGGTCAAAGTAACGCCGGTTATCGGCATTACAGCTACCACCCGGGCCACCGTGTAAGAACAATACAGGTATGCCCTGAGGATTTCCCATTTCTTCGACGTATATGGTGTGCAGTGTATCGATGGGAAGGTGATAAACTTTGCTTGGTTCGATCGGAGGATACAGTGGCATTAGTTAGTTTGGCGACTGAGCTTTTTTGACTCGCGCATATTACGGAATACCAGTGGCTGTTCTGTTACTTGCTGTGCTTCAATTTCAGCGACTTGTGCTAATAGTGCATCATGTTGAGGTGATTTGTCGCAAACAGGGTCAGTATTGCTGGCATCGCCTGTGAGCATGAGTGCTTGGCAGCGACAGCCGCCAAAGTCTTTCTCTTTTTCATCGCAGCTTCGACAAGGCTCTTTCATCCACTCAAAACCACGGAATTTTTTGAAGTCCGGTGACTCGTGCCAAATCCAGTCAACGCTTTGCTGCTTTACATTTGGCAGCTCTAAACCCGGAATAATACGTGCAGAGTGACAAGGCAGTGCTGTGCCATCGGGTGCAATGGTGAGAAAGATACTCCCCCAACCATTCATACAAGGCTTGGGTCGGTCTTCAAAGTAGTCAGGGACAACGTATAAAATACGCATCTGACCTTCTAAGTCTTTTTGATATTGATGTGCGATCGCTTCGGCACTTTTCACCTGCTCACGGGTTGGCATCAGGTTGTTCTGGTTGTGCTTCGCCCAGCCGTAATATTGCGTGGTGGCCAGCTCCACATAGTCTGCTTCCAGCGCTTTGGATAGCTCTAAAATCGCCGCGACATCATCGATATTATGTCGGTGTAATACAAAGTTCAGCACCATGGGGTAGCCCTGAGCTTTGACCTGTCGCGCCATTTCCAGCTTATGTTGAAAGCTATCTGAGCCGCACAGGAAGTTATTCAACTCTTCACTACTGGCCTGAAAACTCACTTGAATATGATCCAAACCGGCTTCGCGAAATGCTTTCACTCGCGCTTCATCCATGCCCACGCCGGAGGTGATCAGGTTGGTGTAGTAACCCAGTGAACGCGCCTCTGCGATAAGTATTTCAAGGTCTTTACGAACCAGCGGCTCTCCACCTGAAAAGCCCAACTGTGTTGCACCCATTTTACGGGCATCCCGTAAAACCTTGATCCACTCTTCAGTCGTTAATTCTGTTTTATGATCCGCCATATCCAACGGATTGGAGCAATAAGGGCATTGCAGAGGGCAGGAATAAGTCAGTTCAGCCAATAACCAAAGTGGCGGGCCTGCGCGTTCAGGTGTTTGCATTCAACCAGCCTTGTTTGGCAGCAACGTCAAAAAACTCAATCACATCGCCTGCTACACTGTCATCGTCAAATTTTGCAGATAAGTCATCAGCAATCATTTGCACGCTTTTTTCACCATCAATACATTTTAAGATTTCAGCCGAGCTTGCGCCTAACTGCACCATGCCTTCCGGATATAACAACACATAACATTGCTGAGCTTCTTCCCATTGCAAACGAAACAAAGGGTTTAGTTGGTAAACGGTCTCGGTACTCATGGCTATCCCTCTACATTGTGATACGGTGGTTTGTCGGCGACATAAGCCATCCACATGCAATCCAGCATTGTCCACAATACATCTAATTTGAACTGCAATACATTAAGCATGAACTCTTGCTGCGGTCGGGTCGTGTAATAGTCTAAAGTAATCTCCAGACCATGCTCCACATCACGACGTGCTTCGCTTAAGCGTTTGCGGAAGTAGTCATAACCTTTGGCATCAATCCATTGATAATGTTGCGGCCAGTTGTTCAGACGTTTTTGGTGAATGGTTGGGGCAAACAGCTCCGTCAATGAGGAACTTGCCGCGATTTCCCAAGGTTGCGTGCGTGCAAAATTGATATAAGCATCAATCGCAAACTTAACACCGGGGAGTAATAGTCGGTGACTGATTAGATCTTCACGCTCCAGCCCCACAGCTTCACCCAAGGCAAGCCACGCTTCTATGCCACCTTCTTCGCCAGCGTATCCGTCATGATCTAAGATGCGTTGCACCCAGCCACGACGTACATCACGATCCCAACAATTAGACATGATGGCAGCGTCTTTTACGGGAATTGCCGTTTGATAGTAGAAACGGTTGGCAACCCAGCCTTGAATGGCTTCTTTACCCAGCTGTCCGCTATTCATCAGCACATGAAATTCATGGTTGATGTGGTAATACTTTTCTTTGTCCCGCAGTTTTTGTTCAAACGCTTCACGTGACCATGGCGCTAGCTTGTCTGACTCAGGGCTAATGACATTAAGGCGATCTGCGTAATTCATAAGAAAATATCCATGCCATCGTAGGAAACCTCAATCTCTAACTCATCCAACATCTGACGCTGTACGGATTGGGTGTCCAGAATAGGGTTGGTATTATTGATATGGATGAGAATTTTACGCGTGTTTTCCAATGTTTTTAGCGCACTGAGAATGCCACCTTCGCTGGATTGGTCGAGGTGGCCCATTTCACTGGCACGTTTGTCACTAATACCTTCGTGAGCCATTTCGTCATCTGTCCACATAGTGCCGTCGATCAATACGCAATCTGCAGCTTCCATATTGGTGCTTACATCATTGTCGATGACACCTAAACCCGGTGCGTAAAACAACGATTTCCCTGTATTCAAGTCTTCAATAAACAGGCCAATATTATCGCCTGCAACGGTATTGTGACGATGTGGTGAGAATGGCGGCGCTTCACTTTGCAACGGTACAGCTGTAAAGCGCAAACCGGGAGCTTGCGGAATTTCAAAGGCTTGCTGATTCGTATCAACCGGATGCCAGTTCACACCCCGAAAGTGCCCCAGAATATTGAATATCGGATAACCTGTTGTGAGATCATTATGCACCGCTTCGGTACAGTAAATATCCCACGGTTTCGTGTGTTCGCGGAGTGTTAACAGTCCGGTAGTATGGTCGATTTGTGCGTCAGTAATAATAATGGCGCAAACCGCTGTGTCGCGGACTTCTCGGGCGGGCTGTAGGGTGGGAAAGTTTTCAAATTGGGCGCGTAAATCAGGCGAGGCATTGATTAAGACCCAGTTTTCACCATCAGCGCTGACGGTAATGGAGGATTGTGTGCGGGCTTCGTGTCGAAACTCAGGCTGCCTGACGCGTCTGCAGTTCTGACAATTACAATTCCACTGCGGGTAGCCACCACCTGCACCAGAACCTAGAATTCTTATTTGCATGAAAATCCCGGTAGTTTTTGAGCGATAAGGAGAGACACCAGACTCTCCTTACCCGACGTTGTTATCGGTTCATCACGTACATTGTGATTTCAAAACCGAAACGAAGGTCTGTAAAGCTTGGCTTTTCCCATTTCATGATATTTCTCCTCAAAAGAATGTTTAACGTTAGTCTTTCGAGACTTACGCTATCAGCAATTGCTTAGATATGGCAACTGCTGAAAGAGAGTTATGGACTCAGGTACTGCTTTACGGACTCCTGTACAACTAATACTAAGCAGTCACACCATACTGGTTACGGTAATCAGTAATGCGTTGTAATAAAGACGCATCATTAGCCGTGGTTTCAATGTGCTGGATAACATCTTGCAGACCAATGATGTGCAGCACACTGATGTCATAAGTTTCCTCGACTTCCTGTACCGCAGACTTTGTACCGGTTCCACGTTCCTGACGATCCAGTGAGATAGCAATGCCGGCTAATTCAGCACCATTTGCTGCAACCAAATCAGCGGCTTCACGGCAAGCGGTTCCGGCACTAATTACGTCATCAACGATTAACACCCGACCTTCCAATGGTGCGCCGACAATTGTACCGCCTTCGCCATGATCTTTGGCTTCTTTGCGGTTGTAGGCATAAGGGTAATCTACGCCGTGCTTTTCATAGAGTGTTGCGGCAACCACAGACACGAGTGGAATACCTTTGTAGGCTGGGCCAAACAGCATGTCGAATTTCAGGCCGGAATCGACAATGGCTTGTGCGTAATAATCACCTAGGCGAGCGAGTGCAGAGCCTGTTTGAAATAGTCCGAAGTTGAAAAAGTAGGGGCTTAAACGGCCAGATTTTAGCGTGTATTCACCAAAGCTTAGTACGTTGTTTTCAATGGCAAAGTTAAGGAATTCATTTTGATAGTCTTTCATGATGATGGCCGCTGTGAACTTGAGGAGGCGAGATTATAGCGGGAGCTGGCTAAAAGCGGCAAATGATGATGGTGTTGGTGCAACGATTTTCTGTTTGTTGCTGTTTGGAAGTAGAGGTTTGTTAGAAACTAGAGTCATTTATGGTGGCTTTGATTTACAATGCAGCCGGATGAGGCTTCGTGGTTTGGTAAAGATAGGTTTATCAGGCAATGGAGCACAGATTAAATCGATTTTAGTAACGCATAGGATGTACAGCAGCATGGCTTCAGGCAATAAATACGCAATTCAGATTACTCAGAAAGAGTCTTATTGGACCGCTGATATCACGCGTCGGGTGAGCAGAAAGGAAACGGTTGTGTCAAAGAACCAAACGGGCTTTGCGACTGAGGCTGAAGCGCAGGCTTGGGCCGAGGCTGAGTTGAAGGGGTTTATGGAAAATCAAAGTGCGAGGAATCTGCGTCGGGATAAGAAGCGAGTGCCTTAGTTGCTTAAGTTGACGGTGTTGCATGTGAATGCCAAGGACAATACAGATATTTAAGTTTTAGTCGCGCTAATCCGATGATTTAAACAAGTTAGTAGCCTACTCAATCATTACATTTGTATAGTTGAAAATAGTTTGATCTAATCTGCAACAATAAAACACCAAGAATAGTAATGACCCCCATATCATTGCAATAATACTGATATCAAAACCTCGAACGATGGAACTGGCATCGCCAAAACCGGAGCAAATATGAAGATTGCAGTCGCAGGAACAGGCTATGTCGGCCTGTCTAACGCAGTGCTTTTATCGCAAAACCACGAAGTTGTTTGTCTGGATATTGATCCTGCCAAAATTGAACTACTGAATAATGGCAAAGCGCCGATCGAAGATGCGGAAATTGAGCAGTACCTGAGCAGTGGTGATCTGAACCTTTCAGCGACCTTAGATAAACAGCAAGCCTATGCTGATGCGCAATTTGTGATTATTGCCACGCCGACAGATTATGATCCTGAGACGAATACCTTTAACACGAAGTCGGTAGAGTCCGTGATTCGTGATGTGATCAGCTTTAATCCTGACGCGGTTATGGTCATCAAATCCACGGTGCCAGTGGGTTACACGCAAGGCGTTAAAACTAAAATGGGCTGTGAGAACATTATCTTTAGTCCTGAGTTTTTGCGTGAAGGAAAAGCGCTATACGACAACCTCTATCCGTCCCGAATTATCGTTGGTGAAGATTCAGAGCGTGCTCGTACTTTTGCGAATTTGCTGCTGGAAGGGGCGAAGAAAGAAAAGGTCGAGGTATTGTTTAGCAACTCGACAGAGGCAGAAGCGGTTAAGCTGTTTTCAAATACCTATCTTGCCATGCGCGTCGCTTATTTCAATGAGTTAGACACTTATTGCCAGACACATAACCTCAGCGCCAAGCAAGTGATTGAAGGCGTCGGGTTAGACCCTCGTATTGGAAGTCATTACAACAATCCATCGTTTGGTTATGGTGGTTATTGCCTACCGAAAGATACCAAGCAGTTATTGGCCAATTATAATCAGGTGCCGAACAACCTGATCAAAGCCATTGTTGATGCGAATACCACGCGTAAAGATTTCATTGCTGACTCCGTACTAAAGCGCGAGCCTAAGGTTGTGGGTATTTATCGGCTCACTATGAAAACCGGCTCTGATAACTTCCGTGCTTCATCAATTCAGGGTGTGATGAAACGCATTCGTGCTGAGGGTGTTGAAGTTGTGATCTATGAACCTGAGTTGGAGGGTGAAGAGTTTAATGGCTTTAAGGTGATTGCTGACTTTGACGCGTTTACTCAGCTTTCCGATGTGATTGTGGCGAATCGTATGACGGATGAAATTCGTGAGATTGGTGACAAGGTTTATACGCGGGATTTGTTTAGTCGGGACTAAGTTCGAGCCTGTAAATCTAACTGTGTAAATGCCATTTAGGGTTCGTCCAGTTCTACATCGCAGAGCGATAAAAAGCGGCCTTACAACGGTCGCTTTTTTATTGCTGGGCCCCCCTTGAGCTAACTATAAGCTATCCAGCGTCACACTTGCTACTCGCTCGTATATTTCAGGTTTAAGCCCCAATGTTTCCAAATGGATTTCTCCGACTGTTTGTGCGGCATCTCCGGTGAGTAAGCCTATCTTCTTAGCGATAAAAGTGATGGTGTGTTCTGCACGAATGCAAGGTTGATACGCTTCGCCAGTATCTGCATTTAAGCCGCTGGGTACATCCAAAGCGAAAATGGGAGTATTGGATTGGTTAGCAAATTCGATTAACTCAGCATACTCCCCACGCGGCGCACCCGTTAAGCCAACGCCTAATAATGCATCAACAATTAAGTCTGCTGGTTTTGCCAGAGTGTCGCGAGCTGAAGCATTGAGGGTTTGACCGCCCAGTGATTGATATTGCTTGGCGACTGTTTGGCCATCTAGTGTTTTTGGTGGTTGAACGGCAATCATTGAAACATCCCAACCCACTTTAATGGCTTCAGAGCCCACTACGTACCCGTCACCACCGTTATTACCGCTACCGCAAAGAATCAGTAATGATCGCGCGGTAGGGTAGAGTGTCTTGAGTTTGGCAAAGGCTGATTGTCCGGCATGAGTCATCAGCTGCAGACCGGAATAGTCGTAATCATCGATGGCGATTCGGTCGAGTGTTTTGCAGGCGGTGCCGGTGTAGATTTTTTGTTGTTGGAGAATCGTCATTTCAATTACTTAGCTATAAATGAAGTGCAAGCCTTAAACCGCTATCGAGTAAATTCGCGTGTTTTGAATCTAGTTTTCCAACGACTTCAGTCAAGAACGACTTATCGAGTGTGACAAGCTGAGAGACATTAGCAACAGAGTCTCGGCTGAGCTTAGATACTTTTTTAGGTAACCTAAAATTACCCGGCGCATCAGCCAGTCTTAGGTTCGATGTTACAGTGACGATGATGACCGTATTGATCTGACTTTTATTGAAGTCGTTAGAAGAAACAATAATCACCGGTCGTCGAAAACCGGGCGCTGAGCCTTGCGGATCTTCCATAGAAGCCCACCAAATTTCACCACGCTTCATTATTATCCCAGTCTTCGTGCCCTATGGAGTCATATTG
This sequence comes from Leucothrix pacifica, assembly GCF_003172875.1. Lineage (GTDB taxonomy): Bacteria > Pseudomonadota > Gammaproteobacteria > Thiotrichales > Thiotrichaceae > Leucothrix > Leucothrix pacifica. The sequence goes on from NZ_QGKM01000110.1 coordinate 19,859, forward strand.
CATTTTAGCTATACCTTCATCCATTACCGCATTTTCGCGCGAGTAGACTGCGTTTAGCTGTGCAGTAACACTTTTGTATTTCTGGGCTTCGATGAAGCTGGCGATAGCTTTTGTGAAAAGCTCGCTGCGAGACATGCCTAAGTCAGAGGCTAGCGACTCGGCTTCTTCGAATACTGGATCTGGTATGGATATTGCGGTTTTCATATTTTAAGTATAACCGTGGTTATACTGTCGTCAAGGGGTTTTGGTTAAATTGGGGATTGAAATAACTGGTGGTAATAACTTAATTTTATACATTAATAGCTCTGTACACGACAAAAAATTAAACGACCGAATATAGTTCAAATATTGAACAACTGAAAACCCATCACTAAGTTGTTATTTCACT
>NZ_QGKM01000111.1 GCF_003172875.1 Leucothrix pacifica
CTAAATTTTTAGACTACTAGAAGGTTATGACAGCTCCCTATGATTTCTTGGGTAAAACGAATGTCTCTCGTACATGCATCTAAATTGCCATTTTATTCGTTATAAATTAAGTCACTCTGATTAGATAGAAAATCTTGTTTTTCTTAAATTAATTCAATGAGTTACTATTTTAATTAAGATATTCAAAGGCATCCACCAAAAAAGGGCACTGCCACTACTGTCTACCCCAATTAGGCAATTTAAAAAATGTCCCGCAGTGTGTCTGGCAGCCACCAGACAGGGTGCCGCCAATTTCTATATAGACCCGGATTAGCCGGGTTTATTCTCTTATCTTTCAACAGCTTCCCAACATTAAATTCTTATGAATCTTGGGTAATGATTCCCTTTTTCTGGCTGTATCGGTTTGTTGTTCCGGTGCAACTGATGTAGAATTTTTGAAAACAAAAAATAATTTGGGGTTTAATAAATGGCTAATAGTAAGGTAGGTCTTGCACGTCTATGCGTGTCAGGACTGTTATTGTGTATCTCAATGTCTGCTGCGACGCAAAGCAGCGCTTCTCAAACGCATCCAATCGCTCAACAGCTTTTCATTCAGGGCGATGAACTCATTAAGCAAGATCAGTTTACACGCGGTATTTCATTGCTGGAAAAAGCGGCTTCAAAAGGTCATGCGCAAGCGGCGTTTGAACTGGCTTCGCTGTATGAGGCTGGGCTGGTGGTTGAGGAGGATACGCGTCTGGCGATTAAGTATTATGAAATGGCGGTACGCAAAGGCTATCGGGATGCACATTTTAATCTGGCGCTGTTATTGAGTAGTCCGTTCACGCCTAATAATGACTTAAGTCGCGCCCGCGAAGTAGTTGAAGTCATTGCCGATCAGGGGGATATTGAGGCGCAATTCTTGTTGGCTAATCTAATGAAGAAAAAACTTCACGATGCGCCAAGTAAACCGGGTAAGGCATTTTACTGGTTGCAGCATGCGGCTAATAGCGGACACGGTAAAGCACAGTATCAACTTGCGACGGAGTACATGAAAGGCTTGCACGTTTCTCGTAGTGCTAAAACTGCGTTTAAGTGGTTTAATCGCGCAGCCATGCAAAATGTTGCCGAAGCTCATTACAACCTTGCTTTAATGCATGAGAAGGGTGATGGGGTTGCACAAGATATGGCAAAGGCGGTTGAGTGGTATGAGTCGGCGGCGGAGTTGGGCAGTGTGAATGCTCAGCAAAATCTAGGATTGAAATATTTGGCTGGTGAAGGTGTAGAGCCAATGCCACGCCAAGCGATTAAGTACTTAAGTAAAGCAGCAAACTCTGGGTCTACGGAGTCCCAGCTGTTGTTGGCGAAGGTCTACCAGTCAGGATATCAGGATTTGATAAAGGTTGATTTGATTAATGCCGAGACTTGGTTTCTTCGAGCGGCCAGAAAAGGGGTGGCTGAAGCTCAGTATGAGTTAGCGTTGATGCTGCGTGACAGAAATGATTCGGAAGGTGCTGAGCTTTGGGGGCGACGTGCGATTGCCGGAGGTCATTTGGCAGCGGCGAAGTTGTATCAATAAGTATGGCGTAGACAAAATAAAACCCGGACTTGCCGGGTTTTATTCTATGTGGCTTAGTTTGTTTTCCGTTCAAATCCAAACCAGTAATCCAACGATAGTTTACCAGGGCCGATTACAATTAAGGCGGCGGCAACGGCAGCCCACCATGCAGCTGGGTTCACCCAGTGAGACCATGTTGGGAATACCGCTAGCTGAATAAACAGAGTCATCAAGAGAATGCCAAGTGCTGAGAAGCGCGTAAATAAGCCTACAATCAATAGAATCGGTAGCACGATTTCAAGCACGCCAGCGGTGACGGCAAAGTACTTTATATACGTTACTATCGATGAGCCTTCGACATAGTCCAGCGTGTTTGGATCACACAGCTGCAGCGCACCGGGACGAACTTCTTCCGGACAGAAAAATTCATATAAAAACAAGTCATAAACGCCGGGGTCAGGTTTAAGAAAGCCGTTCCATTTAGCCAGCCCTGAGTAAAAGAACACGCTAAATATTTGCCAGCGTAAACCTAGCATTGCCAGTGGTTTAAACCATTTATTCAGCCATTCAAAGGATGAGATGTAGAAGGATTGGATTGCGTTCATAGGGGTTCTCACTCGGTTGGGTGTTGCTTGTTATTTATTTTAGAAGGTGTGCGTTTAGCAATTCGGCAAATAGGGTGGAGATATCAAAGTCCTCATCGACTGCTAGTGCGGCATTGCTAGCGACATCCATACTGGCGGACTGTCTCAGGTTTTGCATAAATATCCATTCAATATCGGACAAGGGTTTAGCTTGCACTTGCATTTCACGTTGCCAAAAAATAACGGCATTGTTGTGTGCGTTGAGTTGTATGGCTTGATCATCAGGCAATTCACCAAAGCGTAATTGTCCCCAGAGTTCGAAGAGGTCAAATTCCAGAGTTACGATGTGGGCGGAGTCATTGAGTGTTATGGGAAGCTCGCCAAGGTCTTCACCTTGCGCAATGAGTTCCTGTACTTTTTCCAGACTCAAAAAGTCCTGCCCGTTGGCGTTCAATGCTTGCAGCCATGCCTGATCTAAACGGCAGATATCCGGCACATAGGGATATTGCTTAATTAAATCAGCAGCGTTGCCTTGTAAAAACTCGATAAAACTTAGGCTCGGTGCATCTGGGTTATTCTCAAAGCCATAGCCAATAAGGGTTGCTGAGGCGGGTGGTGCAGCATTCACATAGGCGGCAGCAATCTGGGAAAAGTATTCTTCCCCCCACAGTGTTACAAGGGTTGGAAAGTTACATTCAAGTGCCGATATGCTGGCTCGGATAAAACCGTTTCGGTAGACACTGAGAAACGATTCCGGATGACTCCCTTGTAAGAATGAAGCCAGTTTGCTGTTTTCGCCAGTTTGCAAAAACTCCTCAAAAGCACTGAGATAATCGCGGTGGGAGGTATTATTGGAGGGCATAGTCAGACTCCGTTAGCAGTGAATAAGCGCGGTTTCGTTCCGTCATTAATTCAGCAAACTCAGGGACATTATCATCCCTTTCCAATAACACCGGCTTAGGGCCGAGTATTTTCAGGACATCTTCAAGCAGACTCCAGACAGCTTCATCAACCGGTGCAGCGTGGCTGTCGATTAATAAATCATCCGGGAAATTTGGATCAGCATCAAAGCCGGCAATGTGGATTTCTCCGACTTTTGCGGGGTCTAGTGCGGCCAAATATTGTTGTGGGTCTAATGCTGTGTTGCGATAGCTGAGGTAGAGGTTATTCACGTCAATGAGTAAGCCTGCACCCGTGCGATTCACAGCTTCCATTAGAAAGTCAGCCTCATCCATTTCTGAGATGAAGTCTAAATAATTTGTTGGGTTTTCGATCAGAATAGTTCGTCCAATCGCTTCCTGATAACGCTCAATGCCTTCACATAAGCAATTCAGTGCTTGCTGTGTGCGAGGTAGTGGCAGTAAGTCAGCAAAGTAGGCGTGCTGGCTGGTTGACCAAGTAGCGTGCTCTGAAACAAGGACCGGGTTGAAGTGTTTAACTAGCCCTGAAACTTGTGCTAAGTGGCGACTTGTCAGCTCAGCAGGTTTCTCGGTAAATGAACCGAGAGAGCCTGCCACGCCGTGAAAACTTAGGGGAAAGTTATCAGCAATTGCTTGTAAATAATGAAGCCTTGGCCCGCCTTGCACGAAGTAATTTTCAGTGTGTACTTCAAACCAAAGCCCGGATGTGGCTTCGTTATGCGTACCTTTATCAGCTAAGGAGAGGGCCGCTTCATAGTGCTGGGGTTTTAAGTTGATCCCTGCACCAGAGAGCGTTAACTGTTTCGCGTCAAATTGGGCCAAGTGAGTCATCATTACTTACTTAGGTAGGTTGCGGTCTAGAGCAGTTTTAGATGCTGGACCTTCTGGTGTCAGAATGTGCTCACATGTGCCTTTTGGTGCGTATGTCCATGCGTTACCCTGGAAGTCTACTGTTGAGGTTCCCTGACAGCTAGTGCCCGGACCTGCTGCACAATCGTTTTCAGCACTTAGTGCGATACCGAAGCATTTGTCTTTACGACCTGAAATTTCTGCACCTTGAACCCATGCGTTAAAGCTTTGCTTTTGGCTTGCTGATGCATCAGCAGAAATGCGTAATTGGTCGTTTGGTTTAGCAGTTGATACTGATGTTAAAACGGCTAGAGCTGCACCTGCGATTAAAGCTGTGTTAGTAGATTTTTTCATAATAATCAATTCCTTAATAGTTTAATTGGGGACATCATGCGAAGTCATGGGTTATACGCAGCACTTTTTTGTTCAGATCAAAAAAAGTTTCACAAAGATGAAAATTGATTTGCTGGGGTAATTTTTTTATTAGAATTATTAGTGACTTAGGAAAATAGAATTTTTTTTAAATTTTTAATGATTGAATGGTCTTGCCACAAAGGTGGCGGGTAATGATCAGTTCTGCAGTATCACTCATTGTCAGTCGTCTATAAGTACATTAATTGTTCAGGATGTCAGGGGGCTGCTGAAGCTAATCCCATTCCATTAATTAATTTTAAGACGTAAAATATTTTATATGGCATAAGATTAAGTATTTGTTAAACATATTCAAGGAGTGAATGATGTTCAAAGGTACTACGATAATCGTCGCAGCAATCAGTGCTGGATTACTCAGTGCAACGGCGCAGGCAAATTGGACGCTCAATCAAGAGGAGTCCAGCATATATTTCGCAACCGTCAAAAATGCAACCACATCGGAAGTTCATCAGTTCAAAATGCTGGGTGGTGAGATTACTGAAGGCGGCAAAGCGAGTTTGGTGATAAAGCTTGCCAGTGTGGATACTGCTAACCCGATCCGCGACGAGCGAATGCAAAAGCAACTGTTCGAAACGGATAAATATCCGGATGCGACAGTCAGTGTGGATCTGGGTAGCGAAGGCGTGAAGGTTGGCTCGCAAATGCTGACAGCAACCTTGAACCTACATGGTGTTGATAAGGAAATCAGTACTCAGGTCTTTGTCGAGCAGGATGGAAAAAGCATTAAAGTTTCCAGTTTGGCACCGCTGGTAATTAGTGCACCAGACTTCAGTTTGGATAAAGGAATAGAAGCGCTACGTTCACTGGCTGCGCTAACGTCAATAAATTTAACAGTGCCGGTAACGTTCCGCTTGGTATACGATATGCAGAAGTAATTTAGAGTTTAAATGCCGCTATGCAGGGTTGCCTGAAGGAATTTGTGAGTGCCTGATATCAAACAATATCTTAATGGTTACGATCCCGCTTTACTGAATCAGATACAGCAATTAATCGATCAAGAAACGTTAGGTGATGTGCTTCGCAAACGATATCCGGAGGCTCACTCGTTTGCTTCAAACAAAGCACTGTACGCTTATGTGCTGGATCTGAAAAACACATATCTCAAGCAGTCCGGGTCGCTGAGTAAAGTGATTTATGATGATAAGATTCATATCATTAATCATGCACTTGGCCTGCATACACAGATCGCAAGAGTGCAGGGCGGTAAGCTAAAGTCTAAAAATGAGATTCGTATTGGGGCGGCGTTTAAGAAGATGCCGCTCCCATTTCTGCGAATGATTTGTGTGCACGAACTGGCTCATCTCAAAGAGAAACAGCATAACAAAGCGTTTTATAAGCTCTGTCAGTATATGGAGCCGGAATATCACCAGTTGGAATTTGATACACGTTTGTATCTGACGCATCAGGCATTTTTTGGTGATTTATACGTGTAATTTATTCAGCGTTCTTATGGTGCTTTGCTAGCGGTTAGCCGGCCACACGAAACGTAATATTAATCCGGTCTTCTCCGGTCAGCGAGTGGTAGCCTGCTTTAATCGGTAAAATGCCGTGAAACTTTAATCGCGATTCACCGCCCCAAACCACCACGTCACCATGTGCTAATGGCACTTTAATTGTCTTGTCACCGCGCTGCATTCCACCGAATAAAAATGTCGCCGGAACGCCCAGTGATACCGATACAATCGGAGCATCGTAGTCGCGCTCGTTTCTGTCCTGATGCAATGACATTTTTGCGCCTGGGGTGTAGCGGTTTATCAGGCAGGCATCGGGGTAAAAGCGGTGGTAACCTGCGGCTTCAGCGGCTTCAGTTGCTAGCTTGCTCAGAATCTCCGGCATGGCTGGCCATGGTTGTTTACTCTGAGGATCATGCGACGAGTAACGATATCCGACGCGGTCACTGACCCATCCCATCGAGCCACAGCTGCTTAGCGATGCAGACATGGTGTAGCCGCCAGGTGTTTGCATGTGTCGAAACGGAGCTTGTGTGGTCACTTCCGTCACTGCCTGCATTAATTCCGGTGCTTGGGCGACTGCAAATTGGCGCAGCACTAAGGCATCTTTGCAAATCTCTTCAGTCCAGGTGTCGCCGTTATTGCTCAGGTCAAATAGGTCGTAATTCATGAGCTTGTTTTACCGTATTTCTTATAGATTAGCCATTGCCACAGAAATACCTGAGGTCTTTTAAGGCAATGATGTCGTCAGCTTTGACCGCTCAACACTTATGAATAATATTTATAAGGAACGTCGGGAATGTAACTTGTAGAAATAAACGTATTCAACCAGAATGCCAGCTCTTTTATCTTTCCACCAACTATCAGGAACGGTTCCTACATTATGAATACATCTATTGGTGCGCTATTTAACCGCACAGTTGTAAGCTTAGCCCTTGTCACTTCAGTCATTCTTGCGCCCGTTCAGGCGGATGACGTAAAAACATTAGTGTTCTCTGCAATTCCAGATCAGGATGAGTCTAGTTTAAAAGCTCGCTTTGGCAAAGTAGCAGATTATTTGTCAGAGACATTAGAGATTCCGGTGAAGTATGTACCCGTTAAGTCCTACGCGGCTTCCGTGACTGGTTTTCGTAATAATCAGCTTCAGTTAGCTTGGTTTGGTGGTTTATCGGGCGTACAGGCACGCAATCTGACGCCGGGGTCTAAAGCGATTGCACAGGGTGAGGAAGACCCGGAGTTTTACACTTACTTTATCGCGCATCACAGTACAGGCCTCAAGCCCGGTGAAGCATTCCCTAAAGAAATTGCAGGTAAGCGTTTCACGTTTGGTTCTAAAGGCTCTACTTCCGGACGTTTGATGCCGGAATACCACATCCGTAAAAATCTTGGAAAATCACCAGAAGACAGCTTCAGCACGGTTGGTTTTAGTGGGAATCACTCACGTACCGTTGCCTTGGTTGAAAGTGGTTCGTACGAAGTGGGGGCGGTTAACTATAAAGTTTGGGAGAAGATGGTTGCTGAGAAAAAGGTTGATACGGATAAGGTCTCTCTGATTTGGAGTACACCAGGTTATCCTGATTACCAGTGGACGATTCGTGGTGATGTGGATGCGACGTGGGGCGAAGGTTTTTCGGACAAGGTTCAGCAGGCATTGCTGGATATGAAAGATCCTGCATTATTGGAGTCATTCCCTCGTAAACGCTTTATTCCTGCGAGCAATGAGGACTTCATAGCGATTGAGGAGACAGCCAAAGCGATTGGCTTGTTAGATGAGTAAATTGCGGTGTCAGATAATCTGATACTTCAATTGGATAATGCTGAAGTGAGATACCCTGAGAGTGTCGCGCTTCAGCAGATTAATCTGAAGATTGAGCAGGGTGAGAAAATTGCGCTGATCGGTCGAAGTGGCTCGGGCAAGTCGACGCTGCTACGACTGATTTATGAGCGCTTGCCAGATGGCACGGCTCTGATTCCTCAGGACGATGGGTTAGTCATGAATCTATCGGTATTCCATAATGTTTATATGGGGCGATTGTCTGAGCACCCAGCTTGGTACAATCTGCTTAATCTGATGCGTCCGTTTGCGGCGCGTGTTTCTGAAGTTGGAGCAATTCTCGATAAGATTCGCTTAGCGGATAAGTGTTTCGAGCCGGTGGCGCAGTTATCGGGTGGACAACGTCAGCGGACTGCTATTGCGCGCTCTTTATACCAAGGTGGATCTTTACTGTTGGCTGATGAGCCAGTGTCGGCTTTAGATGAGCATCAGTCTCGCCATATTTTAACCACGCTTACTCAGCAGTTCCCGACAATGGTGATTGCGCTGCATGATACTACATTAGCACTGGACTATTGCGACCGGATAATTGGTTTGGAGGCGGGCAAGATCGTTTTAGATGCTGCTTCAGAAACCATTTCAGCAGACGAATTAGTGCATCTATATGGTGGTGAGTAGTCCTGATGGCGCTGATTAAGTCTCCCTCTGTTTTCAGGCACTCCCTGCGCTGGAACGTTAGCTGGCTGTTTGTACTAAGTGCTGTGCTGTGTCTGTTTGTGGCAGACATTAGCATTCGAAGCTTTGATCCTTGGGCCGAGTTAGGGCGATTAGTGAGTGGTTTGTTACAGCCCTCGATGTCAGGATTAGATGATATTGGATTGGCGGTGCTGCAAACACTGGCGTTCGCAATGCTTGGTGTCGCTTTGGGCAGCGTCTGTGGTTTGTTTCTGGCCTTAGTGTTTCATTGGCGATGGATTCGCATGATGTGTGCTTTGTTGCGGGCAGTGCATGAATTGTTCTGGGCACTGATTTTCCTGCAAATATTCGGCTTGCATCCTTTAACCGGTCTACTGGCGCTGGCTATTCCTTATGCAGCCACCTTCGCTAAGATTTATGCTGAAATTTTGGAGGAAGGTGACCGTAGTGCATTCGACGTATTGAGCCATCAGACAGGGTGGGTGTCGGCTTTTTTCTATGCGCGTTTGCCTGACCTTTGGCAGCACTTTAAGACCTATACCGCATATAGAATGGAGTGCGGTTTACGCTCAAGCGCGGTGTTGGGTTTCGTGGGATTACCAACCTTAGGCTATAGCTTGAGCACGGCATTTATGGAGGGTCAATACAGTCAGGTCTGGGCGTTGTTGATCCTGTTTTATCTCTTAATCGCCAGCCTGAAATATTGGTTAAGACCAAGCCTGATCCCTGTTTACTTATGTGTGGCGCCGTTCGTGATTAGTAATGATCAGACCATATCATTTGCGAATGTAGCCCGTTTTTTTACGCAGGATATTGTTCCTTCGCCACTCTTAAAAGGGGAGTCTCTGGTTGGCTTATGGCAGTGGTTTGCTGACTTGTTTATGACGCAAGCTCTACCGGGAATTATCAATACACTAGTGCTGAGTCAAATTGCGCTTGTTGCAACGGGGCTGTTGAGTTTAGGGCTGTTTCCCATTATTTCTAAGCAATTTTTTGGACGTGTCGGTAGGGGACTGGGGCATGTGTTTCTGGTGGTTATGCGCTCGACCCCTGAGTATATTCTCGCCTTTATTTTGCTACTGCTGTGGGGGCCATCGATGCTGCCTGCGATCGTTGCATTGGTGCTGCACAACGCGAGTATCATTGGGCACTTAGTGGGGCGGTTTAGTAACGATGTGCGATTGCGTCAGGATGCGCCGACGGGAATTAACCGATATACCTATGAACTGATTCCCCGAGTGTATGGGCAATTCCTGGCATTCCTGTTTTACCGATGGGAGGTCATCATCCGTGAAACAGCGATATTAGGCATTTTAGGTGTCGCTACCTTGGGCTTTTATATTGATAGTGCGATTCAGGAAATCCGTTTTGACCGTGCGATGGTGTTAATTCTGATTACCGCCATATTAAACATTGTGATTGATGGTCTTTCCCGATACATCAGAAACCGGATTCGTCTGTCTCAGGCAATAAATATCAGATAAGCGGTTTGTTTTATTTTTTAGGCTAACTGAATGCAGCCTTTTTCTAGGGGGGGGGTATTTAATAGATAACAGGCCTGTATTTTTCTTATTTCGGACTTGGGTGTTTTTTTTTGCGACTCATGTGAGTTCGCTCGCCGTGGATCTCGAGAAATTAGCAATTGCCATAATTGTCAGTCTATAATTAATCAACGAAAATAATAAAAATAAATCATCATGTTACGTACCCTAAAAACTTCTATCGGAAGTTACAACGCAGTTTACCTTGCCTCATCGTTTTTGCTAACGATGAACGCGTGGGGTGCAGGTACTCCGGCAGGCACAGCTATCCATAATCATGTTGAAGTCAGTTATCAGGTCGGTGATGATCCGAACGTTTTACACACTGAAAAAGCAGATCATAGTTTTGTGGTTTCAGAACTCATTCGCAGTAATGTATCGGCTCTGGAGCCTCAGGGGATAGGAACAGCCACACCAGCACAGAATGCTGTGCTGAGTTATCAGGTGACGAATACCGGAAATGGTCAGGAGTCGTTTTTACTGACGACTGAGGCGGGTTTACCGGATCAGTTCCAGCCAGAGGTAACCGGGCTTTGGATTGAGACAAATGGCCAACCGGGTTGGCAGGCTGATGATACTTTATACGTACCGACAAGCGGTGGAATCCCATTGGCGGCGGATCAATCGGAGACCGTTTATGTAGTTAGTGACATTCCGGCTGATATAGAAGACGAGTCTCGTAGTGATGTGGCACTGGTGTCTACAGCGGCGACGACTAAAGCTAATCTGGAGCTAGCCGGAGGAAGCTTGCCAACTGGTGGTGATGGCGGAATTGAAGCCGTGATTGCGCAGGACAATGCGAAACATCAGGATAGCAGTCACTACACTGTATCGACGGTTAAGGTTGATGTTGAAAAGTCAATCGTTAGTATTTCAGACCCCTACGGTGGTGAGTTATCAATGCCGGGTTCTGAAGTGACTTACAAAATTCGTGTGGTTGCCAGTGGCAGCGGCACAGCGAATGACTTGGTGATAGAGGATGCAGTCCCGGAATCAATGAATTACAAATTAAATTCATTAAAAATGAACGGATCTCACCTAACGGATCACTCAGATAGTGACACCGGATGGTTTGACGATCTGCAAAGGATTGCTTTTTTTACCCCAGGAACCATCGTCGCACCGGCTACACATGAATATACGCTAACGTATATCATCGAATAATAAAAATAATTTAAATAAGAAGGCCCCGAAAATGAAATCAATTAATAAAATGCTAATCGCTGGCAGTGTCCTGGGAATGGCTGTGTTGTTTGGCAGTGCTCAGGCTAAACAGGCACCGGTTGAGGTAATTTCTCAAGTTCAGGAGCTGGTACAGGTTGTCGATCAGGAAGGAAAAAAACACCTGAAGGCGGTCAAGGCTAATGAAATTACCCCGGGCGACCGCATTTTGTACACCACGACAATCACTAACAAAGGAGTACAGCCTTCTGACAAGATTGTTATCACCAACCCTGTTCCCGCACATTCCCGCTATTTGGGTGGAACAGCTACAGGTGAGCACTTCATCATTACTTATTCAGCTGATGGTGGTAAGTCTTGGGGGAATGCCCAGTCTTTAAAGGTTCGTCAGAAAGATGGTCAATGGCGTGCTGCGCAAGCTTCTGATTATACCCATATACGCTGGCAGTACAGAGGCTCCTTATTACCTTCAGAAGTGAAGAAAATCAGTTTCCAAACTCAGCTACTTTGATTTAGTAAGACCCCCATAAAACAGTAACAACAAAACCATAAAAATAAAAAAAGGTATCCCCCATGAAATTATTTAACAAATCTATTCATTTGTCCGTGAGTCTTGCGGCACTATTTTTCGCCCAAGCCAGTTTTGCAGACGGTACAGAAGCAGGCACAGTTGTTTCCAATACTGCTACCTTGAGCTATGCAATTGGTGGTGTGGATCAGTCGCCAATTGATAGTAAAGATGAAAATGGAAATGACGAGACAACGTTCACAGTTGACCAAAAAGTTGACTTAACGGTTACCGGTAAGAACGCTGATTTGAAGTCTGGCGTGAGTCCTAGTTCGCCCAAAACTGCGACGGCAAACAAACTGACATATGAATTAAGTAATGATGGAAACTCGGTTCAGGACTTTAAAATTACCGTCAGTCACTTAACGGGTGATGACTTTGATGCAGGAACGACACCTGCTACAACAGCGCCACAGGCTGCCCAGGCTTGTGAATTCACAGTATCTCCAAGCGCAACAGTAAACACACTTGCTGATACACCAACCGTGACATTAGGCATCGACGAAACAGCAAGAGTTATGATTGAAAGT
>NZ_QGKM01000112.1 GCF_003172875.1 Leucothrix pacifica
TAAATTGTCGTGTACAGAGAAAAATAATAATCTAATTCGTTGCTTCACTAGTACGAAAATGGGGACAGAATGATTTGTCTTTTTCTCTCTCCTTTGACACGGTTGGTCCGTCCCCATTTTCTACGTTTTTCCTTGATGCTTAGTGAAGTCAATTATCGCTCTCTGAGCGTTCCTTAAAAACCTCCCTCCTACCTGCAACAACCTTATGACCGATTCATAGGGCACTTCATTTACGCACAGTGCATCCATGTATCAGTAACAAATCAATCAAGGTATGAATCTTCCCGCCGCTTTCAGTACAATATACCGACGCATCTCTCAAAAACAGGCTCCACAATGACTCAACACTCAGAAACACTTTCACCTGACCAGTTAACAACGGCAGTCGATCAGGTTATTCAGACCCGCAAATCGGTCAAAGTCATCGGTGATGTGGATAATATTCCGGACATTCCTGATGGTTTTTTCGAGGAAGTACAAGCAGCAATGAAGGTCGCAGGCTGGGCACCGTTTCATTACACCGCACACACCTCTCATCTGGACCGTGACATGGACTCCCCCGTGCCTTGGCGCTTTTATGCCTTGGATCAAAAGAACTGCTTACGTCTGATCGATGCACTGATGGACCACCCTGAGCTGGGGCTAAATAAGAATGTCGCAATCCTGCGTATGATCGCCGCCTATGGTGCATTGGTGTTGGTGACGTGGTTACCCGAACCTGAAACAGGCAACAGCGATGAAGAGATCGCCCGAATCGCTGATAAAAATGAAGAGCATGTGGCAGCCGCGGCAGCGGCAACGCAGAATCTCTTATTAGCGGCAACAGCTCGTGGCATGGATAGCTACTGGTCGAGTGGTGGCACGTTAAGAGATAAAGTCAGTTTTGAAATCTGTCAGATTCCACTGCAAGAGCGTTTACTGGGTGCGGTTTTTCTGGCACCGGACATGCCGGACAGAGAAGGCGTCAGACCGGGAAAATGGCGTGACAAGCGGGGCAATCCGGAGCAATGGATGACATCCGTTAGTATCTGAATCCGGAAGACAAAACAGAAACCGGTGAGGTGTAGGAGAAGAAGCCTCACCGGTTTCCGAGGTGTAAAAGCGGGGTCGCAGAGCAGATTCAAAAGGAAGGAAAAAACCTGCTCATGACCCCTTATTTCTATCAGCAAACAACGATTTAGAGTTAGTTATTTTTATTATTCTATTATTGTTTCGTTGCAACCTTCCGCCCTGAAAGGTTGAACACTATTCTCCACTTTCCCGATGAACGGTATGTTAATCGTTCCACCTAAAAATCATCCTTTTTCAAAAAATATCACGATCTGGAAAGCGAGCGTTCAGTTTGGTGAAAAGAAACCTTCAAAACACGTGGTTTGAGCACCATTCTGTCAATAATGTCATTTAAACGAAAGATTATTGTCAGCTTCGCAATGACATACTGCATCCACGTCGAAACAAAACGACAAACGAATTTTTACCTCCGGATCTGATCCGAAACAGCAGTGCCCTTGTGATGATACTCGCCGCCATCCGCTACCCCTACTAGCCTTGGCGGCTTTTTTTTGCCTTTCACGTTACATTGACATTCCTCAGGCTAGCGTAGTACTTACTGCGAACCCGGCTTCAGGAGATGCTTATGAAATCCACCCGCATACTTATCACTCTTTTCATTATCTGTTTTAGCACGCAACTGGCGACTGCCAATGTCACCAGTAGTGTGAATCAATTCAAAACGGTCGGTACCGCCGAGATGCGCTGGCTAATGTTTCCTCTGTATCAAATTGCACTTAAAACACCCAACGGCAAGTACCAACAAAACAGCTACCCTAAAGTGTTGGATATCACCTATCGCCGCAGTATTGAAAAGCGTCACCTTATCAGTGCGACCGATCAGCAGTGGCAGCGATTAGGACTGCCTCAAAGCCAGCGCCAGCAATGGACACAACAACTCAATAACATCTGGCCCTCGGTAAAGCCTGGCGATCAATTAGCGTTTCAGGTAAATGCTGATGGCAAAAATACCTTTATCTACAATGGGCGTAATATTGGTGGGGTCGCCGACCAACAGTTCGGTGAGTCTTTCTTATCGATTTGGTTATCGCCTAACACATCACAGCCGGGGATTCGTCAACGACTGATCTCACCAGGCTCATAGGAGACTCCCATGAAACGTTCATTTTTCTTTATCATATCTGCGCTAGCCCTGAGCTTGTCAGCGGTGATATTTGCTAACTCAGCCAATGACATGAAGCCTAGCCATGTCAGAGTCGAGGCCGCAGCCAACCCGACAGACTGCCCTGCGACTTTGGACTACAGCTTTCGCCGCCTGAGTGATGCCCGTCGGGTCAACCTGTGCGCACAATACAAAGGCAAGGTGCTACTGGTCGTAAACACGGCCAGCTACTGTGGTTTCACACCGCAGTTCAAGACCTTGGAAGCACTGTATAAGGCTTATAAAGACCGCGGCTTCGCCGTTCTGGGTTTTCCATCCAATGATTTTGGTAATCAAGACCCCGGCACGGAGAAAGAAATCGCCGAGTTTTGTAGCCTGACTTATGGTGTTGATTTCCCCATGTTTGAAAAGACACATGCCATGAAATCGGCAGCTTCACCGTTTTACAAAACACTGGGTGAGGCAGCCGGAGAATATCCGCAGTGGAATTTTCATAAATATGTACTGGGCAGAGACGGCAAGGTACTCGCCAGCTTTGCCAGCCATGTTTCACCCACTGACAAGCAAATCACTCAGCTCATTGAAAGCCAGTTATAAGCGACTTGTTTTGCTACAGGCAAACTCCTCACGCAACCACTGCCGGACTGCCTCAACAGCAGGCTCCGGTGGTGTTTGGCTTTTCTGAGAAACCAGATAATAGCCGAACCCATTATCTACCATGTGCTGCCACAAGCTCACCAAATGCCCCTGTTCCAGATGATCCTGCACCAAAATACTCGGCACTAAAGTCACCCCTTGGCCATTGATCGCTGCATCAATCGCCAGTGACGTTTGATTGAATCGCAGCATGCGCCGGGCAGGTTGCAGATTCATTTCCCGAAACCATTCATCCCAATGACCGTGGCTATCTTGTATCAGCTTTTGAATCACAAAACTTTTGGGATCATCAACCGTGAATTCGTCGGAGTCCGCCTCAGTATCCAACTGATAATGTGTTGTTGCATAAGCTTTGCTGCACACGGCTAACAAGGTAATCGATACCAAATGCTCAGCATCCAATGACTGATCAAAAGGTGCACGACCAAAACGCACCGCGATATCAACCCCATCCGTTTGCAAGTTGATCACCTTCTCACTGGCGACTATATACATCTCAATATCAGGATGTTGCCGTTCAAAACGGGTTAGTCTCGGCACTAACCATTTGGCTGCCATCGATGGCGTTGTGCTTACCGTGACCCGATTATCTGGTGTGGTCACCCGCTGCGTCGCCGTCTCGATAATACTCAAGGCATGGTTAATCGCTTGGTGGTACTGCTCACCACGCTCAGTCAAAGCCAAGCCTCGCGCCTGACGGTGAAATAACTTTACGCCTAAGTCCGACTCCAACTGCCGAACCTGCTGCGCTACTGCACCTTGGGTGAGGTGCAGGGCTTCGGCTGCTAAACGAAAATTCAGATGCATCGCTGCGACGTTAAACATCTTCAACGCTTTTAAATTGGGTTCACGCATGTCACGCCTCAGCCAGTAGATTATCTACAGTCTTGCGCGGGATAATATGATTAGTCAACACCAGACAGCTAACCGATACTTTAACCATCAAATTAACCTTAACGATTTAGGTGGTCACGATTATGCAAGCGGTTATCCATCAGTTCGAGTTACAAAAAGACAGCATTACTTTTTACTTCAAATGGGTCGCATCCATTATTCAAATATTGGGTTATGCGGCAACTGCTTTTGAGCTGACTCCATGGAACACCTACCTGTTTTTAGCCGGTATTTCAGGCTGGTTGGTGGTGGGTCTGCTATGGAACGACAAAGCCATTATCTTAATCCATGTCATTGCACTGGCTGTCATGCTTGCAGGGACGCTCAGTTGATGACTAAAAATGCTAGGCAATATTGCCAATTGAGCCTAAGCTAGCGCTCTTTAGGCGATGCAATCACATGCTTAATCAACAACAAACCGGACTCATTTACGGGCTGACCGCATACGTACTGTGGGGCTTCTTCCCCATTTTTTTCTACTACCTCAGTGCGGTCCAGCCCACCGAAATACTGACGCAACGCATCGTGTGGTCGTTCGTGTTTGTCTTGGTCGTGGTGATGTTGAGTGGCAAACAGTCGCGTATCAAAGACGCCTTAAAAAGCCCCGCCACCCGCAAAGCCATGGCGCTTTCCTCCGTGCTAATCGCTATCAACTGGCTGACCTTTATCTGGGCCGTGGCGAATGAACGCGTACTGGAGTCCAGCTTCGGTTACTTCCTGACACCGCTGGTTAGCGTGATGCTGGCAAAAGTTTTCCTCAGTGAAACACTGGATAAATACCGCATCATTGCCTGCGTATTCGCGGTGATTGGCATCGCCATTCAGATCGTATTGATAGGCAGCTTGCCGTGGGTATCGCTTATTGTGTCAATGAGTTTTGGTTTATACGGACTTGTGCGCAAACAAGCCGAAGTGGACTCACTCTCCGGCCTGACCATCGAGACGGCGGTATTATTGCCACTAGCGATTGCATACTGGGCTTGGCTGGCTACCACCGGACAAAGTGGTTTTGTTAGTAATGGTTCTGGCGTGACCTGGTTATTAATTGCCTCGGGGCTTGTTACCGCTCTGCCGCTGTTGTTATTCGCTGCTGCCGCAAAAAAACTGAGCCTGACTGCGGTTGGTTTTATGATGTACATCAACCCGATTATGCAAATGTTGTCCGGCATTTACTTTTTTGGTGAGCCGTTTGATCAGGCGCAACTGATCAGCTTTGGGTTTATCTGGGTGGCGTTGATTGTATTTAGTGTTGGGGCAATTATTCAACAGCGGCGGATGAAGGTATTGGCGAATCCGGTTCAGTAGTCATCAAAGTGACTTTCTGGAGTATTCGGAAAACATACCTCCACCTCAGGCAGACTTACTCAACAAGCGCGAGCAAGTCTGCCTGAGGCATTAGCCCGCCGTAGCATCTCGCTTATCACTCCAGCTGATGTAAATAATCGGCACCATCAGTATCCCAAAGCCCAGCACAACCGGCGTAATCGAATCGTTATAAAAACTACCGATTATACCGCCCAGAATCGTGGCAATCAGCACACTCACCGAACCAACGACAGACGCCGCCACACCAGCGATATGCCCAACTTCCTCCATCGCCAGACTATGCATATTGCCAAACAAAAGGCCAAAGCAGAAATACGCCATCGCTGCGTACAGCATAAAGCTCCACAAAGGCACAGACTGGTCATTGAGTAAAATGATGGCTAAGTAAATGAGGGATGCTGCAAATAAAACCGCTGCGCCTCTAAGTACCAGCAAGCGCATGCCCAGTCTTTCAACCAACTGTGAATTCACAAATGACGCCAGCATCATCACCAGCGCCAAGCCACCAAAATACAGCGGGAAACGCTCGCCAAGCTGGTAGTGCTCCTGAAAGACCTGTTGGGCCATGGTGATATAAGCCAACACAGCCGCGAATGTGAGCCCCTCTGCCACCATGTATTTAACAGCGGGTTGATTACGAAATACCTCTTTGACGGATGCGCTGATCTGCTTAACAGAGAACGGCACGCGTTTTTCCGGTGGCAATGTTTCAGGTTGTCGAATCGCAAACCAGACAAAAGCTAGCGAAGCATAAACGCCCAGCATGATAAAGATGCCCTGCCAGCTTGAGATCATTAATATGCCTTGTCCTATCAATGGCGCAAACGCCGGTACCATCAGGAACACCATCATAATCAGTGACATGACCTCAGCCATGCCGCGTCCTTTGTACATGTCACGAGTGATGGCGGTGGGGATAACCTGCGGCCCTGCTGCGCCAACGCCCTGCAATACGCGACCGGCCAGTAACATACTAAAACTACTGGCAAATACGGTGATGACTGTACCGATAAGAAAGATGATAAAACCTACATAGATAGGCCGTTTGCGGCCAAAGCTGTCTGAGGCAACACCAAATAACATCACGCCGAAGGCATAGCCAATAAAGATGGAGGTGACGATATACTGGCGGTCATTTCCTTCACTAATGCCAAACTCGTGACTGATGTGGGACAGTGCCGGCAGGATGCCATCTATTGCCAACGCGTCAACGGCAACGATTACGCTCATCAAAATAATAAACTCGATACGCGATGGCGCTTTGGATGTAATGGGTGATTGGTTCACAGCTTGGCGTCCCTCCGGTTAGTCTCACAACGGTCATGCATGATGAATCATAGGCTTGTGGGATCATTTACGCTCGAATTAAATGAACTAATTGACGCCTTTATTGTTTAATAATGACTCAACCTAATACTCCCGTTTAACACAGCTGAAAGATGCCGGCCAGTTGATAGTGAGTATTATCAGCGGAGCACGTATGAAAATCACAATAATCAGCGACACTCATAATCTACACCACCAATTCAAAACACTTGAAGGCGATGTACTCATTCATTGTGGCGATATGTTTAATCTGTACGATGATGATCCCTCAGCACTTAGCAACATAGATGACTGGTTCGGTAAACAAAACTTCGACCTGATTTTATGCACCGGTGGCAACCATGATCATCTCTTAGAAAACCATGTCAAGGCTCGGGGCAATCCGTTTAAAAATGCAGTCTACCTTCAGGACGAACGTTATGAGTATCATGGTGTTGTGTTCTACGGCTCACCATGGGTGCCTGATTTATCGCGCCATGCCTTCTATCAGAACGAAGCTGGCCTGATCGCTAAGTGGTCAAGGATTCCAACAGACACGGATGTACTGATTACCCACACACCGCCCTTTAAAATACTTGATCAATCCAGTCGGGGCATGGTGCTGGGGTGTGAGTTTTTATCCAGAGAGTTAGCACGAGTTGTGCCGAAGTTGCATTGCTTTGGGCATGTTCACGCGAGTCCGGGCATGGTTAAACAAGGCCAGACAACGTATATCAATGCCTCCTCGGTAAATAGTCGGGTTGAGTTGGCACGAGAGCCAATCGTTTTTGAGATTTAAACTGACTCACGCCAATGGTTTGCGTATGCTGAGAAGTCTCATCTGGTATTAACCAGCTAAACAATGATGACCCAACAGAGGCTATGACTGTGCAAGACTTAATCCCTTACCTCGCCGCCTTACACGGCATTGCTGCAACACTTTGGATTGGCGGCATGTTTTTCGCTTATGTTGCCATGCGCCCGGCAGCGGTTGCTGAACTTGAACCACCACTGCGATTGAAGCTGTTTCAGGGCGCGTTCCGTCGCTTTTTTATGTGGGTTTGGTTGTTTATTGCCGTGTTGTTGCTGACCGGCTATAGCGGCTTATTCGCTCGCTTTGGTGGGTTCTCAGCAGATTATTTAGCATGGATGCATAATATCGGCCTGCTGATGTGTGTAATTTTTGTCTTTTTGTTTTTTGCGCTTTATTTGCCATTTAGCAAAGCAGTCGATGCGGGAGATTTACCGAAAGCGGCAGGCTTGATTGGGAAGATTCGCTGGACGGTATTGGTGAATTTATTGCTGGGTGTGGTGATTACGTTTGTGGGAATTGCCGGGCCTTATTTATAAAGAAGCAAGCCCGCAGCATAAGCCTACCAGAGAATGCAGAGTGTTCTCTAAACGTAGCTAAATAGTGCTTAGGTAAATTTGATAAGGGTTACAGGTTGCATCTACTGTTTCGAATTTGTTCCGGGCAGCTTCAATACTACCCGGAACAACACAGACTACTAAGAAGCAATCACTAAAGAATCTGACTCAAAAACTCTTTAGTTCGTGGATCTTTTGCTTCATCAAAGAAAGTCGTTGGCGGCCCATGCTCCACAATCACACCACGGTCGGTGAAATAGATATGATCGGCCACTTCACGCGCAAACGCCATTTCATGCGTCACCAAAATGCAGGTCATACCCTCTTCGGCCAGCTCCTTAATGGTCAGTAACACCTCGTTCACCGTTTCCGGATCAAGCGCTGCGGTTACCTCATCAAACAAGATCACGTCCGGCTTCATCGCCAATGAACGGGCAATCGCCACACGTTGTTGCTGACCACCAGACAGTTCGCCAGGGTAGTTATCTTCTTTACCCTCCAAACGGACTTTCTTGATCAGTGCACGCGCGGTTTCCTCAACCTCTTTCTTGTCCTGCTTTAACACCCGGATCGGTGCCATCATGATATTTTCAAGCGCAGTTTTGTGCGGGAACAAATTGTATTGTTGAAACACCATGCCGACTTTTTTGCGCAGTTCCAGCTTGTCCAGATTCGGGTCATTTACTTCCTGACCTTCAACCAGAATCGAGCCTTGCTGAATATCGTTCAGGGCGTTAATGCAGCGAATCAGGGTCGACTTTCCGGAACCAGACGGGCCGATAATACAAATGACCTCCCCCCGGTTGATGTCCATCGACACCCCTTTTAGTACCTCAAGATCTCCAAATGATTTGTGTACATCCTTTATCGAAACCATTGGCATTTCTTCATTGGTTGTCATTTTATGGTCCTCTTAAGCAATGCTTAGTTGATAACAGAATATTTCTTTTCCAGATGTACCGTCCACCGTGAAATCGGGTAGCAGTAAACGAAAAACAGTAATAAAACAAAGGAGTAAAACGGTGCCAATAAGTCTGTCCACCTTCAGCCGATAGTGCCTGCCCGGTCAGTGTCATCACTTCTGATACACCAACAATCGACGCCAGTACCGTAGCCATGGTCAAAATCGCATACAGATTCATCCATGGCGGCAGCATACGCTTCACACACTGCGGCAAAATCACTAACCACAGTGTTTGTCTGCGGGTATACGCCAGACTTTCCGCAGCTTCCCACTGTCCGCTCGGCAGCGATAATACCGCGCCACGCACGATTTCTGACACATTCGCCATTACCGGCAGCGACAAACCAATAATCGCTTTCACCCAATCCGGCAACGGAATGGTTAGCCCGCCGATGGTAATCTCAAATGGCAGCAAGAACATGGCAAAGAACAACAGCACCAACCACGGTGAATTGCGGAAAAACTGTGTGATCAGCCAACTCGCTTTGCGCACCCAGCCGTGAAGCGAAATCTGCCCCAGGCCAAGAGCGGCACCAACAGCGGTACCAATCGCCATGGCGCAAGTTGAAATCACCAGATTAAAAATAAAGCCCTTCAGCAGCAGTGGCATCCAGCGCACCAGTACCTCAAAGATCGAGGCATTTTCCTTATCCGTCACCGCATAAGCGATACCGGAGGACACCAGACAGGCCATTAAAATCACAAAACCATGCCACGGCTTTAGGGTAAAACGAAAACTACCACCTGTTTTTGGCAAAGGCGTCACCATCACTGGCAAGTCTGTTTTATATTCGGTTTGATAATCAGATCGTTTCATTAGCCATACCCCGGAATTTTCATAGCACGTTCCCAGCGATTCATTCCCCACACAAGAATGCCGACGAGGAAGAAGTACGCTAATAACATAAAGATCATCATTTCGGTCACGTTCACATTATCCGACCAGATCTGATTGGCTTCGTAGAGCATTTCAGGCACCGCAATGGCGTAGGCCAAGGTGGTCGTTTTTACCAGATTCACCAAATTATTATTCAGTGCTGGCAACATCACCCGAAACGCCAGCGGCAAGGTAATGTCTTTATAAATTTGCAGACGCGAAAAGCCCAGCGCTTCAGCCGCTTCCACCGTTGACTTCGGCACCGCCTCGATACCAGAACGGAAAATCTCAACGTTAAATGCACCGGCGAAGAACGACAAGGAAATCACCGCCCAAGCAAAACCGCCCAATAAGGGCATTTCACCACCATAGCCATTGTCTATTTTTGGTAATAAAGCACCGACGGCAAAGTAGAAGAAATACAGTTGCACCAGCGGTGGGGTATTACGAAAAATCTGGATGTAGCCACCAACAAAGCGACGTGTCCATTTTAGAGGGGAGTTTTGTAACCACGCACCTATCATGCCGATAATGACGGAGAAGAACAGGCAAAGCAGTGATAATTTAATGGTCATTAAAAAACCATCAAACATCCGACCACGGTCATAACTGTCGTAGAGAAACGGTAGATTTATACCTGTGTCGTCATAGAGTATCTTGAACCATTCATAAAATGAGTCCATCTTGAAATCCTTGTTGAAGTGAGCAACGAAAAAAGCCGGTGAAATCGTTAAATTCCACCGGCTTTGCGCTAACGCTTACTGGTATTTTTTGTTCATACCGATAGCGAAAGGTGTGTTCTCAACACCCCATTTTGTTTCCAGCTCAAGGATGCGGCCAGATTTGTGCCAGCTAATGATCTGATCACTCATCAACTCATGAAACGCAGTCTCGCCCAGCTGTACCGCCAAACCCCATGGTGCGTCATCAATGGTTTTAAGTGGCATTTCATAGCCTTCCCACTCCGGATCTTTGGTCTTGGCAACGATGGCAGAGTCATCATAAACGAAGGCCACACAGTTACCGCCTTTAAGCGCAGCATACGCTTCTGCCGTTCCTTTAAAGGCAACAATTTTTGCACCGAACTCTTTGGCTGTTTTCTTGTTGTAGAAAGCACCCTGAATACCACAGACCGGCTTATCGCGTAGGTCTTCCCACTCTTTAAAGCCATACTTAGCTTGCGCTAATACATTGGTGCCTGAGGAGTAGTAGTTTGGATCAACAATTGATACAACCTTGCGGCGATCCGGCTTATCCGTCATGGTGGCGATCATCAAATCAATCTTGCCCTGCTCCAAAAACTGCATACGGTTAGAGCTCACCACCGGTACGTATTCGACTTTAACGCCTAAGCGATCCGCAACATCTTTTGCCAGATCAGGCTCGATTCCCACGATTGCGCCAGACGGGTCACGGAAACCATAGGGCTTGTAGTCCGCTTTCACACCAACTTTCAGGACACCTGCCGATTTTATATCATTACATAACATCCAAACACTAAAACGCCTGGCCTCCCAATTATTGTGCACCCTTGCCCGCGTATGCACGTTTGTCTGGCACAACGATGTGCTGTCTCATACTATACTGGTATGGAAACGATTCAATTTGTGGCATTACTACTGTGCGGCTTCACGATATGCTCGGGTTTATTGCTGGGAGCCACACAAGCTTATCAACGGGAGAGTCGCTGCTATGTCTGGACGCTCATTACCGCTATTGTGCTTGTGCAATTCTCACATGCCTGGCTGTTCACTCAGGCGCACCTACCCTCTGATACGCTGTATATCGCAGCACTTTTCTGTATCGCACCGAGCTTTTATCTCTTCGCTAAGGCTCAGCTAGCGCTTGACTCTGTATTCCATCCATTGCGTTCAGTGGCTCACTTTTTACCGGTATTATTGGCTTGGCTATTGCCTCACTCAGTTTCCATGCCGCTGGCATTTCTGATCGGTGGCCTCTATCTGCTCTGGCTATTTCGATTAATCAGCAAAATGCGTGCCCGACGCGAATTATGGCAACGTGAAGTGTCCATACTGTTGATTGCACTGTTTATGGGGCTGGCTGTTTTTGTTCTTGGTATATCCATTCCCTTATTAGACCAGCAACTCTTTCATAGTCTTTATGCAATTGGCATTGGTGCAGTGTTTGTACTGGTGCATTTAGCACTACTGTGGAATCCCAACTTGCCCGAAGCTGTCAGCGAAGTTGCTCAGCAAGCTTATACCACCTCCACGCTCACGCAGGTCGATAGTGATTCCAAATTACTCGCACTTCAGCAGCTCATGGAAACCGAAAAAGCCTATCAGGAGCCTGATCTTAAACTTGCTAATCTGGCAGAACGATTAGACTTATCAGGCCATCAATTATCCGAATTAATTAACACCCAATGCGGCATGCATTTCTCACGATATATCCGTCAGTATCGGGTGGAAGCGGCTCAGCAGTTACTGCTTTCTAAGCCCTCGTTGTCTGTTCTGGATGTTGGGATGCAGGTTGGGTTTTCCTCGCAATCGACATTTTACGACGCCTTCCGCGACATCACCGGCACCACGCCTGCGAAGTATCGAAAGATAAATCTGTAAGCGCGTTTTATACGGAATTATCTTTCCGGAAGTCTTGGAGAGCCCGTTACTGCAAGCTCTGGCCATCATCCAAGCAAAAAGCGAGCATAGAGAATGCGTATTTTATTAACCGGAAGCAGTGGGTTTGTCGGCTCACATTTACATCAAGCACTCTGCGACCTAAGTCACGAAGTCATCCCATGCAGCCGTGCGAGCGGTGTTGATTTTAACAATATGTTGACCGCTGAGGATTGGCTGCCACACCTTAATGATATTGATGTCGTCATCAACTGTGTCGGCATTATCGCTGAGACTCGCACACAACACTTCAGGCAATTACACCAATTAGCGCCAATCACCTTATTTGACGCTTGCCAACGATGTGGCATCCATAAAGTCATTCAAATCTCAGCACTCGGTGCGGATGACACTGCGTTCACGCCTTATCAGCTAAACCGTAAAGTTGCGGATGACTTTTTGAGAGCCAGCACACTGAACTGGGCGATTATCCAGCCCTCATTAATTTATGGTGAGGGCAGTAAAAGCTTCAGGTTGTTTCAATTAATGGCAAAACTGCCGCTGATCGCTGTACCGGGAAACGGTGAATATTTGGTTCAACCAGTGCATATTAGCGATGTGGTCCGGGCTGTTTTGGCGTCAGTCACGACCGATAACGCAAGCAAGAAAACCATCGCAGCAGTTGGCACAGAGGCTGTGAGCTACAAACAGTGGCTTCAGACAATTCGCAATAGCCTAGGCAAAAAGCCCGCACTCATTATTCCAATCCCGTTTACCTTGTTATTCATGATGTCGAAGGTCTTTTGGACACTATTTCCACTGTTTTCAGAAGACAATTTGAAGATGCTACAAGCGGGAAATAGCGCTTCAGCAGCCGACTTCACCCAGCTCCTTCAGAGACCACCGTTAAGTGTTGAAGAGGGCTTGAAACAATGATTTACCTTACACTCAAATATGTTCATCTAATCAGCATGGTGGTGTTATTTGGCGTCGGACTGGGAACGGCTTGGTACAAGTGGATGGGCGACCGCACGGGTGACGTCAATCATATCGCGATTATCAACCGGCATGTGGTATTGGCAGATTGGTTATTCACTACTCCTGCCGTAATTATCCAGCCTGTTAGCGGAGTAATGTTGATGAATATTCTCAATATACCGCTGAATACCAATTGGTTACTGATCAGTCTGGCGTTGTATGTGCTGGCAGGCGCATGCTGGATTCCCGTAGTTTGCTTGCAATACAAAATGCGCAATCTATCCGCGGAGACTGCTGCCAACCATCAGGCCTTACCAGAGCAATATTGGTACTATGCCCGTATCTGGTTTTGGCTGGGCGTTCCGGCATTTACAGCAATGCTGTTGATTGTTTTTCTTATGCTGTTTAAACCCTATTTTAGTTGAGGTGTCATGATGACGGAACAACAAACAACATCACCGGTGCAACAAGCATTAGGTGAGGTTTGGCAGCAATTGCCCGCAGGCTTACAGGCGCATTACCGAATGAATGGAGATGTGCATCGTGAACAAGGGCACCTGGATGTAGCGTACCCGAGGTGGCTGCAATGGCCGATGAATCTAATCGTCCGCATGGGGGCTTTATTGAATCGTCAGGGCAAGGCGATACCGACCACTGTTGAGCGAAGACTTGAAGACGGGCAGGAGTATTGGTTTCGGTCGCTGGTATTTGCTGATGGTGAGACGATGACGTTTACCAGCCAAACCGTTTGTGTCGCACCGATGCAAATCATTGAGTTCAGTAATCAGTATTTAGGCCTGAGGATGACCTTGTCATTTGCAGAGGATTGTTTACATTATCACAGTGATGGCTATGTGCTGAGGCTGGCAGGCAAACTAATCCGCATTCCGGAATGGTTGGCTTTAGGCTATGGCAGTATTGAGGAACGCGCTGTCGGGGAACATCGGTTTGTGATGGATTTTGGACTGAGGCATCCGTTGTTTGGGCAGGTGTTTCGGTATTCCGGGGAGTTTGAGGTGGAGTAATTAATGCTAAAACGAAGCAGATGATTCACTGACATACTTACACCTATCTGATAGTTACTATTAGGCTCTTAGTGACAAATGTGATTATTAATAGCTATTAATATCATTTACAAAATTCTAATTATTTATGTTTAATGGCACCTAATTGCTATTCGTATTAGTTATACCAACATCGACAAACTTTATAAGTTTATTTAATCATTAACTACCTACAGGCCGACTTGCCAAAGGATTTACATTGATTGACCATCTACCTATTCCTGAACTTTATGTCTCTTACGAGAGCGCAAAAAAACTAAAACTGGAAGCTTCTGATCTTCCATCATGGGATCTAACACCTCGACAAATATGTGACTTAGAACTCTTAATGAATGGCGGCTTTAATCCGCTTAAAGGTTTTTTATCCGAAAAAGATTACCTCAACGTGGTACAAGAAATGCGCCTTGCAGATGGCTCACTCTGGCCAATACCTATTACTCTGGATGTCACACCAGCATTCGCCGACACAATCGAGGTTGGAACTGACATTGCATTACGCGATCAAGAAGGCGTGATTCTGGCAACACTGTGTGTATCTGATAACTGGGTGCCAGATAAAACCCTGGAAGCAATCAACGTTTTTGGGGCTGATGACGTTACTCATCCTGCTGTAAATTATTTATATAACACAGCAGGCTCAGTGTACTTGGGCGGTACGGTTACTGGTATCCAGCAACCTGTTCACTATGATTTTCGCAGACGCCGCGACACACCCAATGAGCTGAGGGCGTATTTTCGTAAGTTAGGCTGGCGTCGCGTCGTTGCCTTCCAAACCCGTAACCCCTTGCACCGTGCTCATCAGGAATTGACGTTTCGCGCAGCAAAAGAAGCACAAGCAAACCTATTGATCCATCCCGTTGTTGGTATGACCAAGCCGGGGGATATTGATCACTTTACGCGTGTGCGTTGCTACGAGTCGGTACTTGATCAGTACCCTTCAGCAACCACTAACCTTAGCCTACTAAATCTGGCTATGCGTATGGCTGGACCGCGTGAAGCCGTTTGGCATGGGCTGGTTCGCAAGAATTTTGGCTGCACTCATTTTATCGTTGGCCGTGATCATGCAGGACCTGGGAAAAACTCACAAGGTGAGGACTTTTACGGGCCATACGATGCCCAAAAACTCTTCCGTGAGCATCAGCAAGAAATGGGTATCGAGATGGTCGACTTCAAGCACATGGTGTACGTTCAGGAGCGTGCCCAATACGAAGCTGCTGACGAAATTGAGGAAGATGCAACAGTACTAAATATTTCGGGTACTGAATTGAGACGGCGCCTCAGTGAAGGTTTGGAAATACCTGAATGGTTCTCGTTCCCGGAAGTCGTACGTGAATTACGCCGCTCCCGACCTGAAAGATCTAAACAGGGCTTTACCGTATTTTTTACCGGCTTCTCTGGTTCTGGAAAGTCCACAATTGCTAATGCTCTCATGATAAAACTAATGGAAATGGGTGGGCGACCTGTTACTTTATTAGACGGCGATCTGGTTCGTAAGCATCTTTCATCAGAACTTGGATTTTCTAAGGAACATCGTGATCTAAACATCCGGCGCATTGGTTATGTTGCATCTGAAATTACAAAAAATGGTGGCATAGCACTCTGTGCGCCGATTGCACCTTATGCCGCAACACGACGGGCTGTTCGCGAAGATATCGAAGCATTTGGTACCTTTATTGAAGTCCACGTAGCAACTTCTCTTGAGGAATGTGAAAGGCGGGACAGGAAAGGGTTATATAAGCTCGCTCGTGAAGGCAAGATAAAGGAGTTCACTGGAATTTCAGACCCTTACGACGTCCCTGAAAACCCTGAAATACGCATAGAAACAGAACATGCTGATGTTGACAATTGCGCTCATCAAGTTATTTTGAAACTGGAGAACTTAGGCTTAATTAGCTAAGTTATAAGCCTATACCAAGTCTATACTGATCAGTATTGTATATAAGGCGATAGAGTCTTTAGGTAATATCGCCATAACACACCACCGTATATTAAGGTGATTACAAAGGACTTGCGTAGGCCCTCGCCTGCAACACTGTATGGGTATCGCACACTTTGCAGAACCGTAATTAATGATTCGCATACATTATATCTGTCAGGCAATAAGCTGTATCAGAGCGGGCAATTGGGGAATAACAAGTCACCACCACCTTGCGTTGGGTAAGCAAATCACAGCTGCGTGAGATTATATTTTTTAAGCAGCCCCACCAGCATGTCGCCCGCTTTTTCGCGGTGTATACGATGAATACGGCGCGCTTCTTCCGCATCTTTATTGACGATGGCATCAACGACATCAGCATGGTCTTCGTTTGACTTAGCAGGTTTAGGGCGGAGGCTGAGCGTCATCATTCGCACCCGATAGGACTGGTCTAATAGTCGGTGAACGATTTGAATCAGGCGTTGATTGCCACTCATTTCGACCAACTGACGGTGAAAAGCCTCATCGGCGGCAGCCCAGGCTTTCATGTCCCCATTCACTAAAGTATCGTCCATTTCCTTAACGGTTTGACGCAGCGCGTCCAACGTCTTTTTGGAGTGATCGATTTGCGCAGCTTGCCAGGCTGCGGTGGACTCCAGTCCGGTTAGCAACGCATAAATCTCGTTCATATCCGATACGGATATCGGCTTAACCTTCATACCGTGCCGGGCACGAACCTCAACCAAGCCCTCCACTTCAAGACGCATCATCGCTTCGCGCGCAGGTGTACGGCTGATGTCCAATAGCTCAGCCAGCTCACTTTCCATTAGTTGCGTTCCCGGCGGCAGCTCATTATCCAGAATACGGCGCTTCAGCTCGTTATAAGCTTTATCCGTTAGCGATAGCTTTACTTTTCCGGTTTTAGTCTGCCTGTGGGTGACGGCCATTCGTGGTTCCTTCGTTTACTTTGCGTTTAGCTTACCTCATCATGATTACAATCCAGAGCTTTTCGGCTTGCATTTGATTGGTAGGCCAGTTCTGCAATTTTCAGGTTTTGCAGGTAGTCCTGTGCATTATTGACAACGTATGCACCTTGCATAAGTTGATCAATCACATACCTTTGCAGATTGTAAACGGAATCGCCCCCAAAATCACAATCCAGCCATTCATAAGCAATATTTAACATTTGCGTATCACCACATATGCGAAAACTGATCTTTCCATCACCACTTAGGCTAAGTACACCCTTCTCACCCTCAATACGCATCTCGCCCATCGTCAGACGGCAATTCTTCGCATTATGATCACTTAGTCGGTTTCCATCCAGCAAGCCTCGCGTACCGTTTTCAAAATTAAACACTAATAAGCCCGCATCCTCGCCTTTAATGACAGGATTAATGCGTCTGAGATCCGCAAATACTGATGTCATCTCCCCAAACAAATAACGGAACACATCGATAAAATGAATGGCGGTTTCATGGATTAAAAAGCGCTCCATTTGCTGAAAGTAAGGCTGACGCTCCAGATAGGCTTGCGGTCCTTGCCCATCACCGGGGCGCAGACTAAAAGTGACTTGGTATAACTGCCCCAATACATTCTGCTCCAGCAAGCTTTTTAACTTGATATACCACGGTTGAAAGCGAAAGTTTTCATGAATAATTACTTGTCCGTTGTGTGCATTTATTTGCTCGACCAGCGCTTTTGCTTGCTGATAATTCTGAGTAAAAGGCTTCTGACAAATCACCGTAATACCGCGCTCAACGCAAGCCATCACAAACTCGGTATGTGTGTCCGGTGGAGTGATGATATCTACCAGATCAGGCTTCACCTCATCAAGCATGGCGGTAAAATTGTCGTTACTAAACGCCACATCGTATTGATCAACGACATCAGACATCGAATCATTATCGACGCTACATACGCCAAGCAATTCAACCTCAGGAATGCGAGCCCAGGCCGCGTAATGAAAACGACTGAAGTATCCCGTCCCGACCGTCGCCAGACGTATTTTTTCTGATCCTTGCATGCGTGTTTATCCTATCTGCTTGGCGTTATTCCGGATGATAATGGCTACGATTTGGCCCCTCAAAAAGCCAATGTGTTGGCGGATGGCCTTGATACGGGCTGTTGAACGTATAGATTCCATCCCCCAATAAACATCCCATATAAGCGGTGTGCAGGTCTTTTCCACCGAAGGCCAGACTGGAAATGTTCTTGAGTTTTTTACTCTTCACCACATCCAGATGAGGACGCCCCATGGTGCCTTTCTGAAACGCAAATTCAACCATTTGTAAGTGATCCATATCACAGTCTTCCACCATCACCTCTCGTTCACCATTGGGGGCAATACGTATCACACGATTGCTGACAATTGATGTAATCCAAATACCACCCTCTACATCAAAGGTTAAACCATCAGGGAAAACGCCCGGCCCAAAATGTGCAATGGTCTGTTTGTCAGAAAGGTTCGCATCATCATTGATGGTAAAGCGGGTGAGTTTGCGACCGAAGGTCTCGTTAACAAACAGGTACTTCCCATCCGGGCTAGTGAGGCACTCATTGGTATAGCACAGATTATCTGCAACGATACGGGGCTTTTTATAACCATCCTTTGGGCCATTGGCAACAGGCTCAATAACCGCAACAAAGCCATCGGCAACCTTGTCCGTATAACCTTTACTACGCGGATATTGCCGGGTACTGACCGTCAGCCAAATACGGCCCTGTGCATCCAAATGGACGTAATTACTAGGTGGCAATGCTTCGCCAGCAATTTCAATACAAAACGGCGTCACCTCACCCTGTGGAGAAAGTCGGTAAATGCCACCGTTCTTATCGCCCAAATGGGCCATGAGAAAAGAGCCATCCGGCAACAGACAAATCCCATTAGGCCTTAGCTCAAACTCACTTTCCTTCGCAAGCAAATACCACTGTTTACCGTCCGCTTCGGTAATCCCAATACCACCTCGCCAATCGGCTGTGTAAATTCGCCCGTTACTTGTTGTTAGGACACATTCCGGCCGCTTTAAACCACTGCTGACTGTTGAGATGTTATCGAGACTAATCATCCTGACTACACTTATCTGAGATTATCGAAAAGCATGCACCAACGTCATTGATATCAACGGGATATACGTGACTAAAAGTAATGCGTGGCGTTTCACTGCTGTTTGAACTATAGATATTTTTATCATTCACTCTTTTAAGGGATCTGTCAATACATCCACTAATGTATACATTGACAAGTTATTAAAATGATAGCCTAATCATTCATAACTCATCACACCCATTGCTGATCGGAGGAAAATCATGCAAACAAGCCCTTCCCCCTATGTCAGGATA
>NZ_QGKM01000113.1 GCF_003172875.1 Leucothrix pacifica
TTTAACTGAGTATTTTAGGTTTATGCACTATCCTTTACTTGCGTCCCCCAACCTTACAAACCTGTAAAGTCCCCGCAAACTCCCTGTATACCCCCTCCCCTATAGTACTTCTCAACGGCACAGCACAACGCTGACCGACTAAACCAACGGAGAGTACATCATGAAAAAATCAACTATCGCCAGCACATCAGCCATTGCCTTATTAATCGCAGGTTTGAGCTTCAGCGCAATTGCCGACTCAAGCAACAAAGCCGCAACCGCTGCCGCACAACAAAACGCAGCAATTACTCAGGCCCAAGCCGTCACGATCGCAGAGCAAGCAACCGGAGGAAACAGCTCTGAAGTAGAGTTCGAACTAGAAGATGGAGTCGCTATCTACGAAGTTGACTTGGACATGCCGGACGGCTCTGAGGTCGAAGTAGAAATTGATGCCCAATCTGGTGCCATTCTCGCGCAAGAAACAGAAGGTAAAGACAAAGATTGTGATGATAAACGTGGACATAAGCATGGTAAGAAAGGCGACCAAGCCTGAACCCAAACAAGCAATTAGTCTTACAAACACCACCAAGCCTGTCTGCGAATAAACGAAGGTACGAACCTAAGCATTCAACGACAGGCGTAACCAAGCAATCAACATCAACACAATGGAATCAGCATGAGCCACATCAAAAAACAGATTTTAAGCGTTTCGTCGGACAACCATGTTTATCTAAAGTCCACTCGAATCACATCATGATTCCATGAATCCAACAGGCTAATAAGGTCATCACAACGCATTCGAGTGGTGTGCGTATTTCGACAGGGGTGTAAATAAATATGCTCCTGCTCCAGCAAAGCAGCTTCAATGTACACCTGTACCTTATTGGAATGATCATTAATCACAGCCAGCGGTGACACAGACCCCGGTACGACGCCGAGATACGTCAATAACCTCTCAGTACTGGCAAACGACAGTTGCCCACCGGTGAGTTCAAGCTGATCACGCAAACCTTTTAAATTGATGTGTTGATCCTGCTCCACCACCAACAGAAACATCCGGCCCTTTTTATTGCGCAAGAATAAATTCTTAGTATGCACTCCCGGCTTGTCGTAGTTGACTTGCTTGGCTTCCTCCACCGTATATAAAGGCTGATGCACTTGCGTTTCGTGCATCATTCCTTGTGCTTCGATAGCTGCGATGACTTGTTCAGCCGTGGCTGCTAAGTCACCATTTTCTAGTATCACGGTTTCAGGATTTGGTCTGTCTGAATGGGCCATATTATCGATGTTGTTCTCAATAGATTTATCGGTACGCCCGCCGGTATCTGCTCCTCAAACACACGACCAGCGGATTATCTCTTTATCTCGTAATTATAAAGAAAACCCGATTGAGCTTGACCCACTTTTTGGGGAATATTCCTTAAAACTTTATTGCGTGCAGTGCAGGCCATTGGTGAGCACCAGTTGGTAAGTTGACCAATGATCCATGATGCTCGTGATATCTTGTTGACCCGATACTGCCTAGCCTTCTGAAACTCTACAAACACATCTTTGGAGCCACCACAGCGAGCCACTTTTTCAGCAAGCTCAAACGCATCTTCAATGGCCAGAGCGCCACCTTGCCCCAAATTAGGCGTAATCGCGTGAGCAGCATCCCCCAATAGCACAACATTTTTATCAGCCCACTTTTTCAAAGGCTTGAGATCGAATATATGCCCTTCGATGATCGTCCCATTTGGCGTGCTATCAATTATTTGGTTAACCGTTGACAGGTAATCAGAGAACACACTTTGCAGATATTCGGCAGCTTCTTGTGATTGAGTTGGATCGTAAAGTTTATCCGCAACCGTCGCATACCAATAGACTTGATCGCCCGATATAGGCACAAATCCAAATCGTGTACCATTTCCCCATAACTCAGTTAATTGAGACTCCCGCTCCTCTGCAAGCTGGATGTTAGCGATTCCTCTCCAACAAGTTTGCTGAGAATCACGTAATGAAGCCTCCGGTATAATGGCCTGTCTGGTCTTCGACCTTAAACCGTCTGCACCTATGACAAAGTCAGCAGCTAAGCAATGACCATTGGTAAAATGCACTTGCAAACACTCTTCCGAAGTCATGATATCTTCAAGCTCACAGTTTAAATGAATCCCTACATCACCAAAGCGCTCCAGCAATATGGCGTGTAGTTTGCCCCGGTGAATCGCTACCGTTTTGAAATAGCGATTGTCTAACTCATGTGATGACCGGGTTGTTGAAATCTTTCTCCCAAGATAATCAGACACTTGCAGATTATCGATTTCATTACCACTCACCCTCACTTTTTCCGCAAGACCAAAGTGGGCCAAAACACGCATTGCGTTCGGTGGAATTAAAATACCAGCGCCTATCGGGTGTAACTCCTCAGCAGCTTCATAGATGTCGATATTGATACCAACCGACTGAAGCGCTATTCCTGTCATCAACCCTCCAATGCCAGCGCCAATAATCATGCCATCGAACCTCCCGTCACTCATGAGTTGTCACACCTCTTCAGTATCAATAAACCCGCCGGATTGACGACTCCAGAAACTCGCATAAAGCCCGCCTTTTTCCTTCAACTCCTCATGAGTACCCTGCTCAACAATCTTTCCCTGATCCATCACGATTATCCGATCCATCTCTGCAATAGTGGATAACCTATGCGCTATCGCAATCACCGTTTTATTTTGCATAACGCTCACCAACGACTGCTGGATTTCTGCTTCGACTTCGCTGTCCAATGCGCTGGTCGCCTCATCCAAAGTCAGAATAGGAGCGTCTTTCAAAATGACTCTTGCCAAAGCGACGCGTTGCCGTTGACCACCGGATAGTTTTACGCCGCGCTCACCAACATGGGTATCGTAGCCTTCACGACCTTTGCTATCACGCAGCCCTTCGATAAAGCTATGCGCAGCGGCCAGTTTAGTGGCTTCAACCAGCTGTTCATCGCTGATATTCGTATGACCTAACAGAATATTATCTTTGACCGAGCGGTTCAGCAACGCAGCTTGTTGCGCCACCATACCAATCGCGGCGCGTAGGCTATCCTGATCCACATCCCGAATATCCTGACCATTTACAGAAATCGAACCCTGCTCCGCCTCAAAGAAGCGTAGGATCAAATTAACCAATGTGGATTTACCCGAACCCGAACGACCGACCAGCCCGATTTTTTCACCCGGTTTGATGGAGAGTGAAATGCCATCCAAACCACCCTGCTGCTGGCCATAGTGATGCTTCAAGTCTTTGATTTCGATACCGGCACCACCTTCACCGACCACTAAATCAGGCGCATCGTCTTTTTGTGGAATGGCAAGCGGTTGGCCAACCGTGGTTAGAGCTTCGCGCAGTGAACCGATTTGTAAAAACACCCACCACACGGAGTCCAGAATCCAATCTGCCATCGTCGTTATCCGCAGCGACAGTGCAATCATCGCCGACACCACGCCTATCGATGCAGCACCCGTTGACCAAAGCCAGATGCCATAACCAATAAAACCGACCATCACCAACGCTTCCAACATGATCAGCGTTGTCCACAAGGCCACGCTAATTTGACGCGCCTCAAATAGACGTTGGCGCGTGTTTTCAAGCTGTACCCGCTGGTCAGAGGCGATCTGATCTCTTGGCGCAAACAGCTTCAGCGTATCAAAGTTCGAGAAGCCATCAACCACCGTTCCCACTAACGCAGATTTGGCAGATTGAAAACGTTGTTGCGCGTTCACCATGCGCGGAATCACCCAAATCAGTATGCCGATATAAAGGCTAAGCCAAAGCAGCCCCCAGCAAGCCCCAGCCTTCAGTTTCCCAGAAGGTATCAAGCGAGCTGGCAGCGAGTGTGTCAATTATTTGTCCGGCATACCGGATCAACCAAACTTCCACGGCTGCGGCCAGTATGGTCACTACTACACTGGCGATTAAGACGCGACGCATCGGTTTGAAGTGGGATTTTAAATAAGGCCAGACGGTTGAATGCAAAGCAGGTTCTGATAAATCGTAGGGGTTTGTTGCGTTTAGAAAGAAACGCGTGATGCGCTCGTATAAGCTTTTCATTGGTATTTCTCTCCCCATTAGATTATCCCGGCAGTGGTAAGCTCAGCCTTGAATTTGGTGAGTCACCTCAGAACCGCATAGCCCTCATTATGTCTGATTATGCCAACCTTACAAACATGTAAAGTAGCCGCAATCTTCCTGTATACCCCTTCCCCTATAGTACAACTCAACGGCACAGCAAAGAGCTTGCCGATAACCATTTACATGACACAAGGAACTAACATGAACAGCATCAAAAAAGCCGCTTTAATCGCACTAGGTACCATCGCAATGGGATTTATGATCTTTAGCGCAGCCACTATCGGCATGGTCGTTCTCGGCGTCGGCGCAGTATTGGCCGCTATTGGGTTTGTTGCACAACCATTTTTACCCAAAGTATCTGATGGCCCCTGTATAATCGATGTAGAACCCATTTCTTCTAAAATCGACTGACAGGTATCCTATGCATATTTTGCTGGTAGAAGATGACCAAAAACTTGCTGACTACATCGAGCAAGGACTGATAAATGCAGGGCATACCGTCGACCATATTACGGACGGCAGTATCGCCCTCGCCGCAAGCGTCACGGAATCATACGATGTTGGCATAATCGACCGCATGATTCCGGGAATTGATGGCTTATCACTGGTCAAAGCCATGCGCGCTGCCAATCTCGCCCTACCCGTTTTATTTTTAACCTCACTGGGTGGCGTCGATGATCGTGTGGATGGCTTACAGGCCGGAGGCGATGACTACCTGACCAAACCCTTCGCCTTTCCTGAATTACTGGCACGCGTCTCGGCCTTAGGTCGTCGCCCACCGATTCAGGGCGAAGAACTCACACTCAATTATGCCGATATCAGCATGAATATTGCCGAGCGCAAAGTCACCCGCGCCGGACAGACACTGGATTTACTCCCTAAAGAATACAAAATCCTTGAAATATTCCTGCGTAACCAAGGCCGTGTCGTCACCAAAAACATGCTGCTGGAAAAAGTCTGGGACATCCATTTCGACCCAAAAACCAGCGTCGTGGAAACCCACATCAGCCGCCTGCGCAATAAGCTGGAAAAGCCCTTTGGCGACACCATTTTAAAAACCGTGCGCGGTGCAGGCTACAAACTGGACATGGGCTAATGCGCTTTCCCTCTATTCCCAAAACGCTGCAACGCTACCGCAGCAACCTAAAACGCTCCAGCGCTATTCAGCAGGGATTGCTTAATCTCAGCATCTTTTTAATCAGCTTATTTTTACTCTCACTGACCACCTATTTTTTCGTTCAGGACGCACTTTCCACCCGTATGGACGGCAACCTTGAACAACGCATGACCATGCTGATGACGGAACTGGACGATGATGATTGGGAAGAGGACTGGGAGGAATTAGCCGAGGAACATCCCTCGC
The DNA here is from genome assembly GCF_003172875.1 of Leucothrix pacifica. GTDB lineage: Bacteria > Pseudomonadota > Gammaproteobacteria > Thiotrichales > Thiotrichaceae > Leucothrix > Leucothrix pacifica. The sequence continues at coordinate 5,438 of NZ_QGKM01000113.1, forward strand.
TTTACCAGAAACTCGATGAATCCGTACAAGGCGACGACTTCTTATTAGTACTCTCAGAACGCGAACTCAAGCTGAGTCAAAACCGGGTGTTTCGCAAACAAGGCTTCAGCACTCGTGAGCTAAAACGGGGCCGCCGCGACGACGATACGCAATACCGGATACTCGTCAGAGAACGCAATGGCGTGGTATTTGTCGTCGGCGAAAACAACGAAAATGATCAGGAAATTCTGGAACTCGTGATCTCAGCGTTTTGGCTAAATGCCTTAGTGGCCCTCATCCTGACCGCGCTTTTGGTCTTCTATCTGGCCAACCGCTCACACAAACAAATTCGCCGCATCGAATACGTGCTGGACCAAGCCGCACAAGGCGACCTCAAACAGCGCATCGGCCCGTCCCATAAAAACGACGACCTCGCCCACGTCAGCACACACATCGATACCATGCTGTCACGGCTGGAAACCTCCATGGCTGCGATGACGGATATTTCTGCCAATATTGCCCACGAACTGAAAACGCCGATATCGCGCTTGCGGCATGACTTAAACACCGCACTTGATAATCACGAGCAAGGCAAAGATGTCGAAACTGCACTGAATGATGCCTATGATGAATCCAGCTACATCACTGAAACCTTCGATGCACTGCTGCGAATTGCTCAGATTGAAGGGGGTGCGCGACGCTCGAACTTCACGCAACTAGATCTGCGTGCGGTGATTGATACAGTGATGGATATCTATGAGGAAGTGGCGGAAGACTCAGGGATGAAGCTGGTGCTTGGGTCTTCATTCAGTACGATGTCAGACACGAGTTCAACGACAAGCATACAGAGCAATACAAAACGGGGATCTAGCGATTCACAACTGGGAAACGATACGCCACTCATGATTCAAGGTGATAAGGAATTACTGGTACAAATGCTGGCGAATCTGATTGAGAATGCCATCCGCTATTGTCCTGAAGGCACGACGATTACGCTTGATTACGCACGGATGGGTGAGCAAATACAGCTGAGTGTTGCTGATAATGGTATTGGTATTCCTGAGGCGGATCGGGAGCGGGTGTTTCAGCGGCTTTATCGGGTGGATAAAAGCCGGAGTGATCAGCGAGGGACAGGACTTGGACTGTCGCTGGTTAAGGCGATTGTGGAATTGCATGGGGCGGAGATTCGGCTGGAGGATAATTTGCCGGGGTTGCGGGTGGTGATATCCATGACTGGTAACCGAACCATTTTGATGGATATTTAAATAAATATTCTTGGTAATAGTACCTAACTACTGTTACTCATTTGCTGAACTTTCCCAATTGGATACACTACTAAGTACGTTTTAAGCCAAAATCATAAAAAATTAATACTAAATATCTCTATTATCATGACTGCATAACTTTTATTATTCTTTATCTATTTTATGAGATGATGGATAATTAATATACTTTTGATGATGATGTTGCTCTGTAAATAATGCCTTGTAATCGTGCCTAAAAGACGGATTTTTTAATGAATACTGATTCTCCGCTGGTTGTCTATAAGAAACATTCCCACACATCTGATCCCGACAAAGGTTGGGTCATACCTGTTTTTAAGGCAGATACCATTAGAGAAGACTTTGCAACTGTCTCAACCTCAGATTTCCCTAATGACATTTATATATCGAAAGGCTTTGAAGACGTAGATAAAAGATACGGCGAAAAGGAACTTTTCTATCTCGACAAGTATATTTTTGATGCCGATCGAACTGAAACCATGTCATCAGGTGATCAATATTTTGCTCTAGGAACAAACACTTCGGCGCTCAAAGTCAGTACATTAGTACCAATAGTAAACGGACCATTACCTCCTAAAGACTCTGCAAAGCTCAATGAAGGGATAGAGCTTCCAAATAAAGGGGCTTTCTTTCTATTTGACAATGGCAACTACTATGGCCCCCTCACCGCCGTCCAAGATGGTAGTTCCTATATAGTATCACCAAAACCAACACCTCTCTTTAACCCGAAAAACGATCATATTGCTGCCTTCGATGCTGACAAACTAGAACCATATATCAAAAGAGCAACAATGTTTGGCAGTGAAAGAAGCTACATTTTGTCTCTAAAGCAACTTTCCATCATCGAGTATCAAACAATCGACTATATTTCTAATGAAAAGCTAATTTCCTACTTCAGCAAGCTATCTTTCGGCAAAAACAGAAAGCCCAGCTTAGCTAAAAGAGAAGCCCAAGCACTTCAACGTGCCGTTAGTGAATTTCAAAAAATGAACTCTGCTAATGATGACGAAGAAAGGGTGCAGAGAATTCAACTCTTACTTGGAGAATATCTGAATGAGGCGGACATAGGCAGTGAACTAGTCAAGTCATACTTAAGTGATAGCACGGAAGGTAAAAGCTTTCTCGATGATTTTGTACACAAAAACAAAGAGGAGTTGCTCAAAAAGCACGAAATTGAACTAGAGAACAGACTACAAACAAAAAAAGATGAAGTACAAAGATCACTAAATGAACTTGACAATCGTTTGAACTCAAAACAGAAAGAACTAACTGAGCTCAATGCCGAGGTTGAAGAGGAAAGAAAGAACGCTCAAAGAACAATTGATGAAGCTAGGAAAAAATCCGAGAAAGAAGCTGAGTCGATAATTGCTGAAAAACAAAGCACATTACAACAAGAAATAGCAGAATTAGAAACCAAGGAAACACTTCTGCGCGAACAGTGCGATAACCTACTGAAAAAGTCCGTTGACCTCAGAAGCTATGAGGAGTTAGAGGAAAAAGAAAAGTTTCTTAATACTCAGTTAAAACGCTTGGAAAGAAGTGTTGAACATCACCAAGCTACTCTCACCAATACAGACAAACTCTCAGAAGCAATGGTCGAAGTACAACTAGTGGCAGATGTTATGAGAGGAAGAGGTGTTGGAAACAATAAAAGCTCCGAGTTAGAACCACCCAAAGCACCAAAATTAGCTACAAATCATCCTAACGAAGCCAAGGGACTCATAGAGAAAATTACCTATGCATTTGAATCGGACGGGGGAAAATTATTTAGCTATGATGAAATGGCTAATTTGCTCGTATCGACAACACAATCCTTCATTACAATTTTATCTGGCCCTCCGGGTGTTGGCAAAACATCAACCGCTATACGGCTAGCAAAATACATGCATATGGGGGTCAGTGGACCAACTCAGAATTTTTTGAACATCTCTGTTGGCCGGGGATGGGTATCTAGTCGTGACATCATCGGGTTTTACAACGCCTTACGCGGAGAGTTTCAACCGTCCCGAACTGGTTTATATGAGTTTCTAAAGTTGGGACAAAATGAAGAGTTTAAGGTATCACCTCGTTTAGTCTTACTTGATGAAGCAAACTTATCAGGTATTGAACACTACTGGTCAGAATTTCTTGGCATGTGTGATCCCGAAGGCAATAAACGAATCGAAACAGGCTGTATTACAGATGAACTGAAGCATATAAATATTGGTGACAATGTTAGATTCATCGCAACAATAAATAATGATGCAACCACTGAAAGATTATCTCCACGAATGATTGATAGGGCACCTGTGATATCGTTAGAGGTTGATTCAACTCAAGAAGCTACTTTAGGAGAGTTTTCTAACCTTGATGGAGCTATTCGTTATAGTGAGTTAGAACGTTTTTTTGGCGTTAAAGACCAAGCAGAATTGAATACAAATGAAGGAAAAAAACTAAGTAATATTCTGGACATATTGGGCCAACGCGATAATTCATTGGGACAACCCATCATTATCAGTGCAAGAAAAGTTCTTGCGATTACCAACTACTGCTATGTGATTTCGCCACTACTAACATCTGATGAAGCTATGGATTTCGCGATAGCACAACACGTTTTGCCACACATCGAAGGATATGGAAGCGGCTTCAAGGATCGCTTAGAAAAATTAGGGGATGAATTAGGTGCAGACTTACCTAGATCAAGAGCAATACTCGATAGAATCATTTCCAGCGGTAGTGAGCTAACAAACTCTTACTCATTCTTTTAATATCATATAAAGTTGAATACCGTGCTAAAGCTTGGTCTAGAAATACTGAATGGTGGACGCTCCGGTACAAAGTTCACACTACCTGATAAACAGACTTCAGAGCAAAAATCATTACCCTTTATAACTGAAAACGAGTCAATTAAATTTAAACTGGAGGTGAATCCCGAAGTACTGAGTGCTGCCATTCTGCTCTACGATATACGAATAGACTTCACCAACGTTGTAATCGACAATGAGAAACAAATTAAAAGTTTTTACTGGGAACCTAAATCTGGTTACTTTGGCAATGGCTATGAAGCACTTTTCAAGAACTACTTCGGTGTTGCGGAGCTACAGATTGAATTAGAAGACTCAGAGACCTCCAAACTTGTAGAGCTACACCCATTAGAAGTTCTTGCTTCTAAATTATCCGCTGAAAGAGTGGAAAAAATGCTCGAATTCCTCTCCGCTCACAATAGCCAGGAGATCTATTCAGCTTTTCATGCAACAAAGCGCAGAGCTAGTTTGGCAGAGGGTGATCAAGAACCAGATATGGCCTTGGAGAAACTGGAATTAATTACCCAGTTTTTAGAAGAACGAGTGCCTCAAATTTGCCACTCACCAATTACCAGACTAACGCCAAAACGAACTATTACTGACTACCATGAAAACCTATATCCTGACGAATCCTCAATAGCATGGCTCTCAGAAAATTTGAGTTATGATTGAAAGT
>NZ_QGKM01000114.1 GCF_003172875.1 Leucothrix pacifica
ACTACTCTTGACCATAGCTCAAACAGCAACTATTGAAGTAACTTGCTCAATGCCAAACCGCCCGGATGTGGATGACGGCCATGAGTCAATTATTGATGTTTTAGCGACTGCGGTTGATAGTACTGGCGCAATCATGAAGGAAAGTACAATTGCTGATCGTGAAGACGAGGTTGATGTTGTATTGGCTGATGGTACAGGTGCCGCTAGTGACGGAGCAGATCGTAACGCAATGCACTCAGCTACGCAGACATATGAAATTGAAGCGCCGATGTTGACGGTTGTTAAGAGCTCTAAGGTGATTGAAGACCCTTTCAATGGCACAACACAGCCAAAGCGTATTCCTGGTGCGATTGTTGAATACACGATTACGATTGCTAATACGTCAGATAGCCCGGCGAGTGGCGTGACGATTGCCGATGAATTAACAGCTGTGACTAATGGCGAAGTTAAGTTTGTTGCGGGATCGATTGTAAATGCTGCTGGTACTGCAGAGGATTATGACACCACGACTCCTAATACGGTTACAGCGACAGGTATTACGGTTCCAGCAGGCTCAGTAGCAACACCGAGTGAGGTTGTTGTAACGTTCCAGGTTGAAATTCTGTAATAGCTAGTTACAACCGTTACTAAAATCTAAATAAACCCACACTACGGGTAAAATACCATGCGCTTAATAAAAAAAATTAGAGCAGCGCTGGGTGGTCTTTGTTCTCTGTCTTGTCATCGTGTAATTACGTTGGCAAGTCATTGGCTTCCCTTGCTGTTGATTTTGGCACTTGCTGAAATCACAGGTTCTGCTGCATTTGCAGCAACCGAGCCTGAAACAACATTGACTAACACAGTTAAGGTTTCTTACACCGTAGGTAGTGGGGCATCGATTAACACAGAAGATAGTGTGTCACTGGTGACCAGCAAACGGACACCAGCGAAAATTGCATTTTATTCTGTCTTTGAAGGTGGCAGTCCGGCTTCAGTCCCTGCTACCGAATTCAGTCTGGGTAATTCTACTGGCGCGAACTGGAACCCAGTTGAGAGTGCTGTACAAGGGCCTACTTCAATGATTGAAACCTTTAGTTTCAGTGCGGGTGAGCCCCTGATTATTCGTGTGGAGGATTTTGATCAGAATCTGGACTCCGGTGTACAGGAAACAATTACGATTGACCTGGAGATCAATAATACCGGTGATACAGAGACTCTGTTACTCACAGAGAGTGAGCCGGGTAGCGGCGTCTTTATCGGCGTTGTACCCATGGTGAGTAGTGAGTCAGTCACGCCTTATGATGGATTGCTGAGCGTTGAAACACTCAGCCGTATTGGTGCGGTGTACACCGATGTAGAAGATGAATCAGATACCGTTGCAACACTTGGAATCGTAGAGCCGAGTAATTTTGTATTCGACAGTACAACAGGTGAGCCTATTAATGGCGCTGTGATTACTTTGATTAGTAGTAGCAGTGGTGAAGGTGCGCGTGTTTACACCGGTGAGGACGGCAGTTGGCCAAGTACGGTCATTTCAGGTTCACCGGTATCGTTATCCCAGTCAGCCAGAAGTGTTGAAATGGGCAGTGGAGAATTTCGTTATCCACGTGTCTTTGCCGGTGATTACTTTTTTACTGTCACGCCTCCGGTAGGCTACCGATTCCCATCTCAGCAAAGTCAGGCGCAAATCTCTCAGCTGGGCGAAGTAGCCGGGCAGGTTGCTACTGGTTCACGTGGTGAAGTGTTCCGCATCAACCAGGAACTTGGTGCTGTGTTACTGAATATTCCATTAGATCCGTTTGACGGGCGCTTCAGTGTCGGTAAAAAAGCGAATCTTGACGTGGTGTCAATTGGTGATGAGGTTGAGTATACCGTCACTGTAAAAAATAATGATCCACTGTATGAATTAAATAATGTCTATTTACGCGATACCTTGCCACCGGGTTTTCGCTATATTGAGGGCTCTGCAACGTTCTCGACAGGTGGCGTTGTTCCCACAAAAAATATTACCGTCGATGGACGAACACTTAACATAGCGGTGGGTAGCTTATTACCAGATGCAGAGGACACTCTGACCTACCGGGTTCGCGTGGGCGCGGGCAGCCCAACAGATGAAGCGGTGAATAGCGTTCAAGGGTTTAGTGATGATGCCAACTCGAACATTGCATACGCCAGTGTTGAGATACGTGATGAATTGATGCATCAAAAGAATATTTTAGTGGGGCGTGTGTTTAGTGGTAAATGCGATGATACCGCTCAGCAGTACCCTGTAAAAAACGCCAGATTGTATCTGAATAATGGTCGCACTGTGCTTACCGATGATAAAGGTCGTTGGCATATGGAAGGTCTTGATGCAGGCACCTATGTGGTTCAACTGGACGAGGAATCTCTGCCGAATGGCGTGATTGCCTCTCCTTGTAAACAGATGGCACAACATACTGGCAAGCGATATGCCCGTATGCTGCAACTGCACAAAGGTAATATCTGGCGCGCCGACTTCCATGTCGATTTAGATAAGAATGCTGGCATGTCAGCAGGAACCAGTAGGTTGATTCGAAAGAAGGTGAAGAAGCTTCCTGCGCATCCTCTTCAACAGTTTAAAGCGAAGTTTGCTGCAAATGCAGATCCCGGGTTTGAGTTCTTATGGCCACCAGAAGGCCATGTCCCTTCGATTTCTACTATCAAAGTAGCCGTTCAGTATCCTCCTAAGAATCGCTTGAAGGTTTTATTAAATGGTGAGGAAATCAGTGCGATAAACTTGGAAGGTTCGAATACCAATAAAGAAAAAACGGTTGGTATTAAGCGTTGGACTGGTGTCGATATAAAGGCCAAGAACAATACACTCACCGCAATCCTGAGTGATAAGTCAGGCAGAGAGATAAAGCGTATTGAGCGTCATATACACTTTACCGAGGAAAGCGTAACAGCGAGCCTGGTAGAAGCGGAGTCGGTTTTATTGGCTGATGGTCGTAACCAACCTGTCATTGCTATTCGCTTGGAAGATAGAGAAGGGTATACACCTCGTCCGCGTACTCATGGTTTATACAGCCTTGAGCATGATCACTGGAAAGTGGTTGAGACGGTTAATCAGAATGAGCGTGTCGAACTCAATAAATCAAATAATGGGAAGTATGAATATACTGTCAGTGATGATGGTCTGGTGCGTATTCGTCTTGAACCAACCTCAAAATCAGGCATGGTCATTATAAATGTACAGTTAAGTGATGGTGAAACCGGTACGGTTCGCGCTTGGTTACAACCAGCTTTGCGTGACTGGATTATGGTGGGGTATGCCAAAGGAACTGTTGGTTACAATACTCTCTCCGGAAACCTGCAAACCCTGAGTGATCTTGGTACTGAGGAGGGTCGTTATCAGGAAGGGCGTATTAGCTTCTTTGCTAAGGGCCGGATTCAAGGTAAATACTTGCTGACTCTGGCTTATGACAGCGATAAACAAAAAACCGAAGTTGGTGAGCAGTTAAATGGCACTATAGATCCTGATGCCTGGTACACCTTATATGGTGATGAGCAAACACAGCAATACGAAGCGCCAAGTAGCAGCAAGCTTTATGTAAAGCTGGAGAAAGATCAGTTTTATGCATTATTTGGTGACTACCATACCGATTTAGATACAACGCAGCTTGGACGTTATCAGCGAACGCTACATGGTCTGAAATCTTCTTACGAGGGTAAGAACTACCAGTACTCTGCCTTTGTCAGTGAAACCAGTAATCAATATCAGCGTGATGATATTCGCGGTGATGGAACCTCCGGACTCTATAACCTGACTCGTGAAATAATCAATAATAGTGAAACGATTACTATTGAGACGCGCGATCGTGATCATCCTGAAGTGATTTTAGATAGTCGTTCGGTCAGTCGCTATGTTGATTACGATATCGATTATGAGAACGGCAGCCTATTCTTCAAGTTCCCGATATCAGGTACTGATGACGAGTTTAATCCGATTTACATCGTGGTTGAGTATGAGTCAGAAGACGATAAAGGTGAAAAAGAATACATCGCAGGTGGACGTGTCGGTTATAAAACGGATGACGAGCGTACCAAAGTTGGTGTGAGTTATCTCCGTGAGAGTGCGGATGAGCAACTGATTGCTGTCGATGCTGCCTATAAAGTAAACGATGCAATTAAGCTAAAGGCGGAAGTCGCTCATTCGAAGACTGATGTGAACGCCAATGCCTGGCTTGCTGAAGCAGAGTTCAGAAAAGATAAATTACAGGGTCGCGTCTATGCTAATCAGCAAGAAGAAGGTTTTGGTTTAGGACAGCAGTCTGGTGTGTCTGAGGGTGAGCGAAAGGTCGGCGTGAGCACCAACTACAAGCTTAGTGATGATGAAACTCTGCTGCTGGATGCCAGCCGTCTGTTGAATTTAGACACCAATGACTCACGAGTGCGTGCTTCAGCGGAGTGGCAAAAAAGTGCTAATAACAATAAGTTTAGCGTTGGCCTTGTTCATACTGATGAAACGATTGATGATGTCAGCAATGATACTCAAGCGTTAAAGCTTGGTGCCGGAAAAGTCCTGGATGATGGTCGTCTGGCCCTGGCTGCTTCGCTTGAAAAAAACTTAAGTGAGCTTGAGTCAGGCTTGAGTCCTGACCGCCTGAGGTTAGGTGTTGATTATAAGATCAACGAGAAAGTCACGGCCTTTGCTGAGCAAGAATTCACCCGTTCTGAGTCAGACAAGGGGAGTGATACTCGTATTGGTTTGAAAACGTCGGTCTGGGAAGGCGGAAACCTACACACTGATTTGGTACGTGAATCCGATGAGGGTGACATTACTCAGACTAAGGATTACTTCCTGCTGGGACTTAGTCAGCATTGGAAGGTAAACGACAAGCTTCATTTTGATCTGAGCTTTGACAAAGCTGAGACGATTGATCTGCAGTACTACTCGTTGATTGATGACTCACTGGCAAGTTCTGATGACTACTACGCCATTTCGGTGGGTACTGGTTGGAATAGTGAGAAGTGGAGTGCAGCCGGACGCCTGGAATTCCGTGACAGTGAGACCGCCAAACGTACCTCGCTGCAGTATAAGGCTGTTCGCAGAGAAGGTGACCATTACGCGGTATCGAAGCAATTAAGAATTGTCGATAACCAGCAGGACAATGGTGATAGTGAGCGTAAAGCGAAGTTTGGTTTTAGTTTTGCACTGCGCTCTAAAGACTCGGAGTACACCTTGTTAAACCAGTTGGACTACATTGATGATAAATCAGTGATTGCTGGTGATGTGGAGCGTACGCGTAAGCTGATTAATAATCTCCATTACAATCGCTATCTGAATGATGGCGTCGAATTAAGTTTGCACTATGGCATTAAGTTCACTCAAAGTCAGACAGATAACTCCGATTGGGGTATTACGGATACTTTACAGGCTGCTGTTCGCTATGACATCAATGAAAGTTGGGATGCAGGTGTTCAGGCTGGAATGCTAAGACAGCATGATAGTGGTACTAGCAGTAGTTATGCCGGTCTTTCACTTGGCTTTACGCCTGCAGAAAACACCCGCATCGAGTTAGGTTATAACTTTGAAGGCTTTGACGATGATGATTTCTCAAGTACCCATTATACGCGCCAAGGGCCATATATTAGTCTGAATTACTTATTGGATCAGTCGTTACTGAAGAAGCTTAATAAAAAGTCGCGCGAGGCGTCAGCAAAGTAATAGGAATTCACTAACATGACTGAAGCCAGGTTTTGATCTGGCTTCAGCGAATGTGGCTCTGACGGTTCAGCTAATTAGGGCGTTACTTAACCAGAAACCGATAGCCCTGCAGGTTAACAGATGTCCGGAATCAGCAAACAATGTGACGACCTAACGCATTTGCTTAGCAATCAATACAGTCAACTGTCTCAGGGCTTCACTCTGAGCGGCGACATAAGCATTGTAATCCGGCCCAGTGACTTTAGTCGTGATTGTACTATTCTCAACATTAATTTCTTCGCGACCTTTCATTAGTCGCCAGCGCGCTTTCAAGGTTACAGACTCACCTAACTTACCATCCAACTGATCAATGTCGATACGAACGTGGTAGGTAGGTTTAAAGCTTAATTTCCAAGGGTATTCTTCAATATTTTCAGTACCTAAAATGCCTGAAAAGTTATCCGTCAGAGTACGACTGAGGTCCTCCTTGAGTATCCCGCCCCACTGATGTTTCTCCGCCATAGCCACTTCAGTGGCAGACTTACGGGTAATGATTTGAGGGCGGCGCAATAAGCGTGACAAGCCAATCGGCCCCACACCAATTCGCAACTGAGGATTGCTGGCTTTAGTCTGAGTGGTATCAGACAGGGCCAGCGGGGTTAAGGAATAGAATCGTGTGCTTCCCAAACCACCTTCTCCATTACCACCCAACATGCTACAGGCGCTAAGTACCGAGGCTGACAGCAATATCAAACTAAAACGAGCGATCATGATTATTTACCTAGAATCAGTGAGTTGGGTTTACGTTGCAGGGTATCAGCTAATACAGTAAACGAATTGGCTGCCTCACTCAAATCGTTGATCAACTGCTGAAAACGATACTGTAAGGCGGAGTCTTCGCTGAGCGTTGCATTGACGCTTCGTTCTACCGTATTGGTTGCTTTATTGATGCCACCCAAGGTTACTGAAGTGTCTTTTTGCAGCGTGACAATAGACTTGCCAACATTTTGCATCATCACGCGTGCATCAATAATGGCCTTGCTGATGTCTTTTTCTAGCACGCCGGTAGATTTGTTGAGTTGCTGACTTAGCTTTCGAACATCAATCAGTGCCGTACTGATGTCTTGCTGAAGTCTGCCTGCAGTGCCACTGACTGAGGTAGCAGCTTTGCCAGTACTTTGTAGCATGACGCGAGCATCAATAATTGCCCGGCTCACATCTTTTTCCAAAACACCGGTCGACTTGGTGAGCTGTTGACTGAGTTTTCTCACATCGATAAGGGCAGTGCTTACATCTCGCTGCAAGGTGCCCGCTGTCCCGCTGATCGCGGTTGCTGCTTTTCCGGCACTCTGCATCATCACACGTGCATCTATCAGTGCTTTACTGGCATTCTTTTGTAGTGTTTGTGTTGCGCCATTAACAGTCCCCATCACCGTGCGTGCATCGCCCAAAGCTAACTGCAGACTCGCAGCTGTTTTGCTGGCTTCGGCTAACAGTTGCGTTACTTCTCCAGAGATTCCTTGTTCTGCAAGCTCACGGGTAATGGTGTCAATACTTCGACTGGTAGAGGCTAAATATTTCAGTGTCTTTTTGACATCGTTAGAAGCAAGTAACTGATTGGCACTACGCAGCGCAGCATTTAGCTCTGATGTGACACCGCTGGGGTCAAACGACAAAATTGAGCCTTGTGCCTTGATACTCGGGAAAATGCTGTCGTAATCATCATTAAGCTTGGCCAACGTTTGCGCGTTGTCGGCGTTCTGTGGCACTACCGTTAGGCCAATAAACTGAGCGCCAGTGATCAGACTGTCAGAGCGTAATTGCGCGCGTAGACCTTGCTCGACCAGTGACTGCAAGAATTTTTCTGCATTCATACGATTACTATCATCAGATAATTTATCGACATGCAGCGCAATATGCACTTTGGTACGGATACTGGATGTTAGTGGGTCATTGCTCAGTAGGATTTTTTCCACCTGACCTAGCTTAACACCTAAATATTTGACCGCAGCACCCTCATACAAGCCGTGCAAAGTATCGTTGAAATAGAGAACGTAGTTGAGCTTGTTTTCACCCGACGTATCTTCGCGGGCTTGCTTCTGGTTATCATAAAGCTTGAAGGCTGACTTGCCGGTGAGTGGGTATCCCACCTCATCCTCATTAGTCTCAAAGGATATACCACCAATTAACAGGGATGTCAGGGACTCGATACGCGCACTGACACCTTGCGTCGATAAATCCAGTTCGAAACCACTAGCGTTCCAGAAGCGTGTATTGGTTCTGATTTTTTTGTGGTATGGGGCATAAATAAAGATATCCACGTCCACTTTCTGGCTGTCAGGGTTTAAGCGATAACCGGTGACCTGACCCACTTCGAGTTGGCGAAAATAGACAGGCGAACCGATGTCTAATGAGCCGAGCTTTTCGGTGCTCAACACCAGCGATTGCCCATCACTTTGAATGCTGATTGTAGGTGGTTGGGATAAGCCGGCATATTCTGTTTTACTGGCGCCAGCTTCTCCGGGTTCCATGGCTATATTGACACCCGATAACAGTGTCTGAAGGCCGCTGACGCCCCGCAGCGTGACCCGAGGACTGACAATCCAAAACTGCGTGTCAGGTCCTAAGTTTTGCTCCATATCATTGTAAATTTCAACCGTCACCCGAACTGTTTTTAAGTCAGGTGAGAGCCCGACTTTTCGCACCATGCCAACTTCGACATCTTTGTATTTGACTGGTGTTTTACGTGCTTCAATGCCTGAGGCTTGCTCGAAGTTTATAACCACAAACGTGCCACGTTCGGAGTAATACTTATAGGCTAACCAGCCACCAATAATGGCTGCAATTAGCGGGATAAACCAGATCAGCGGAAATCGCGATTTCGGTGTGATTTCGGCTTCAGGGATCAAACGATCAGACATTCGGGGACTCCTCAATAGCGTCCCAAATCAGGCGCGGGTCAAATGTGTGTGCCGCTATCATGGTCAGAATAACCACTGCCGCAAACGATAAAGCACCCATGCCGGGTGTAACAGTGGCCGCATTTCCGAACTGCACCAAGGCAACCAAAATGCCAATAACAAAAATATCAATCATCGACCAGCGTCCAATAAATTCAGTCGCTCGATAAAGCTGGGTGCGTTCACGAGGTCGCCAAGTGGAGCGAAAGTGAACACTAATCAGCAGGCCAAGCAAGGTCAGTAGCTTGGCAATAGGAATCACAATACTCGCCAGAAATACGATTAGCGCCAGCGGCCACATATCCGCATGCAGCAGGCTCATAACACCAGACATAATGTTGTCAGGACGCCCATCCCCCCACATCACGACCGTCATAATAGGCAGTACATTAGCGGGAATGTATAGAATCATCGCTGCAATCACCAGCGCCCAGGTCTTGCTGAGACTTTGTGGAATACGTGAGTGAATCACCGAACCACAGACATAACAGGTCAACTCCGCTTTGTCTTGCTCGCTCGGTAATTGTCCGCTGGGCAAGCGATTCAGGTTGTGGCAGAAGTGGCAGGAGATCAGGCCCGCCTCACGAGCGGTCATCATGATTTCGGCTTCCTCAGATGATCCCACACGTCATCCGGATTTAACGTTAAGCTGAGTGTTGCCAGCGTAATGATAAGCAAAATAAACGCGTACAGAGAAATACCGGTAATCACCTCAGTGAGATCCACTAGTTTAACGGCGGCCACAATGAGTGCGAGTAAGAATATCTCCAGCATCCCCCACGCATCGGTGCTGCGTAAAAACCGGAATAGGGGAGCGATGGCGGGTGTCAGCCTACCCATGCGGATGTTCAGCAATACATAGATGGTTCCCAGCAAGCTAAACAATGGAAATAAGATGGTGGTAAACAGCATCAACATGCCAAGAAAAGGCATGTCCGCATCAAACAAAGCGATCGTAGCCGAGATTAGATTGCCATGTTGCGCAATACCTAATGCTTTCAATGAAATCAATGGGAATAAGTTAGCGACTAAAAATAAGATCAATCCCGTAATGGCAAAGGCAAGGCTGCGATCCAGCGAGTTTTTATGGACACGCTTAAGCAGCGCCCCACAGCGTTGGCAGCGGGCGATTTCTCCATTTTTTAAGTCAGGAATCTGTTGCAGCAAGTCGCACTCATGACATGCTCTTGCTGTGCGATAATCCAGAGCCCCTGATAATTCTCGCGTCATGATTTGTTATTCTAAATGTCTGTTTTCTGACGGAGTCTAGCACACCACTCAGGTGATAACAGGTCTGTTAGGTAAACGGCGCCTTAGGATTGTGTATATGAAATTCCCAAGTTGCTAAATCGAGGGTCCAAGGCATTACTCGCACCCAACAGGGCAGGTTGTGGCGCGTGAATAACATACACCGGAATCGCGCTTAAATACTCCGTAAAACGTCCCTTGTGATTAAATGCATCACGGAAGTTCGAGTTCACAAAGTAGTCACCCAGTTTTGGCACAATACCGCCACCGATATACACACCTCCCGTACTACCCAGAGAAATCGCCAGATTTCCGGCAACAATGCCAAACCAGCGACAGAATAGCGTCATCAACTCCTCACACTGCGGATTTGTTTTGTCGATGGCATGTTTGCTGATCTGTGCGGGTCTCAGATTGAGATCCTCTACGCCATCCAACAAACAGAGAATTTCATAGACTTCGCCGATGCCGGTGCCAGAGAGCAAACGCTCCGCTGACATGTGACCATAGCGCTTATTAAATTCATTAAAGATGGCCAGCTCACGTTCGTTGGTTGCGCCGACGGTCACATGCCCACCTTCGCCCTGAAGCGGATAGTAACCGGCCGCTGACTTGATCAAACCAGACACTCCCAGCCCCGTTCCCGCACCCAATAAGGCAATTGCGCCTTCCGGATTAGCGTCGCCACCACCCAATTGCTTGAGATCATTTGAGGTTAACAATGGTAACGACAGCGCCAATCCTGTGAAGTCATTCACAACTTTCACTTGCTCAAATTTGAAATGCTTGCAGACCCCACTAATGCTAAACCCCCAGTCACGATTGGTCAGCATCACCTGATCACCCGTGATGGGCGTGGCTGCAGCAATAGACAATTTAGTCGCACCTGCGTCTGGTACGAGTGTCAGATAGTGTTCGATACACTCAATCAAGCCGCTGTAGTCACCGACAGAAAGGGTGTGTATGTGTTCTGCTTGCGCACCAATACCGTTTGAAATTGCCAGACGGATATTAGTGCCACCGAGATCAGCGACGATTGCAGTATTGTTATGCATACCTTAAACCTTGATTAAATGTTACACAGACGAAATGCCACATGAGTAACTGGCAAACTACCGCTTATCATACCTCAGATTTACCTTTTATTTTTTGAATTAGTAAGCCGCCTAGAATCAAAACTAGTCCTATAACGGTCGATTTCAGGATTGGCTCCTCTAGCAAGACGCTAATGATGACCAAAGACAAGATGGGCGAGATGAAAATCAGGTTAGCAATACTCGCTGTGCTATTGGTCAGGCGCATGGCAGTTAACCAAAAAATAAAACTCAGCCCCATTTCAAACACGCCCACATACACGGCACCGGCAATGCCTTGCCAAGGTACCGCAACCAACTCACCTGTCACCGCACAATAGATAATTATCATTGGCAGGGCACAGCTAAAATTCAGGAACAAGATATTGAGCGGATCACCTTTTTGGCGCGTATTCAAAAGCCAGTACAGCGCCCACAGTATGGTGCTCAGCAGCGCCCATGCGACGCCGGCAATATTAGAAAACTCAAGCCCCAATACATCGCCACGGGTTGCAATGACCAACACTCCGCTGTAACAAACCAGTGCGGCGATGGCTTCCTGTAGTTTTAGCTTATGGCCGAGTATCGGAATCGCCAATAAGGTCAGCGTGAGTGCCCAGCTGTAATTCAAGATCTGCGCTTCCTGAGCGGGGAGCAACTTGTAGGCCTGAAACAAGATTAGGTAGTAAATGAGGGGATTAATCGCTCCAAAGAACAACGCATATTTATACTGCTGCAGAGGCACGGAGAACACGCTCTTTAAGCGTCCTTTCACCAGTAAAATCGTGGCCAGAAACAGCCATGAGCTAAGGCTGGCGTACAGCAAAAGCTGGGCAGTTGTCAGGTATTGCAGGCTGAGCTTAAATGCCGTCGCGACTGTCGACCAACACAACACCGCTGCTAAACCAAAGGCATAGGCCTTTCCTTGCTGTGATAATTGAAGCATCGTGAGATGACCCTGAAATGATTAGGATCGTAGTGTAGAAGCTAAAAAGCGGTTTGTCGCCAGTCATGAGTGCTTTATGCTTCACTCATATCCCACAAAACAGGTGACGGCAATGAACGAAGATGCAGTAATTCAGCAAATTTTAAAAGAAACAAAAACTATCGCACTGGTGGGTATTTCTCATAAAACGCATCGTGCCAGTCATCAGGTCGCCAAGTTTTTGCTGGAAAAGGGCTACACTGTTATTCCTGTTAACCCTAAATATGACGAAGTGCTGGGACAAACCTGCTACGCCTCGCTGGAAGATATTCCCGTGGCCGTCGATATGGTGGATTGCTTCCGACGTTCTGAGGATATCCTTCCATTGGCTGAGTCAGCCATCAAAATAGGAGCGAAAGTATTGTGGATGCAGCTTGGGGTTATTAATGAAGAAGCGGCAGCATTGGCTGAAGCGGCCGGACTAAAAGTGGTGATGGATCGCTGTCCAAAGATTGAATACCGGGACTAAAGCTTGACCGCAAGGCTGCCTAAATGGATTGAGTATGGTGCGTTTATATTGGCGCTAACTGCCGGATGTATCAATGTCATTGGTTTGTTAGGGTTTGATCATCAGTCCGTGTCCCATGTTTCCGGAACCGCTACGCTTGCCGGAGCGGGGCTACTCAATTATTCAGTGGCCACGAACTTTCATTTGTTGGGCGTCTTGTTGTCATTTTTAGCCGGTGCTTTTATTGCCGGTTTTTTGCTTCGTGGTACATCTTTAAAGCTGGGACGCCACTATGACACCGCCTTATTCGTTGAGTCCTTTTTAATCCTGATCGCGATATTCTTCTTATCAAAAGGCTCCTTTTATGGCCACTTCGCTGCATCTGCCGCCTGTGGTTTGCAGAATGCATTGGCCA
Source organism: Leucothrix pacifica (assembly GCF_003172875.1). Taxonomy (GTDB): domain Bacteria; phylum Pseudomonadota; class Gammaproteobacteria; order Thiotrichales; family Thiotrichaceae; genus Leucothrix; species Leucothrix pacifica. Next base: position 12,777 of record NZ_QGKM01000114.1, read on the forward strand.
CGACTTATAGCGGAGCCATCGTTCGTACCACGCACCTGACAGGCATATTTACGGATCTTGGCATCATGCTAGGGTCGGTGCTCAGGGGCGAGCCATTTGATAAGCGGAAAGCGGTTTTATTTGTATTGATTATCAGTGGATTCATTTTGGGCGGTACCATAGGTGCGGTGCTGTTTGAGCAATTCCGGTTTAATGCGCTGCTGTTTCCGACAGGCGTCTGCTGGCTGCTAGCCATCTATTATCGCGTTGTCTTGATAAATCCAGGTCCTTAAATCACCAGGGACAAGTCGGCAAGAGGAGGTGTGATGAAAATATTCCGAGGAAGTAACGAAACGACATGAGGACTCTAATCTCAAAGCTTCTCATGTGGACATTCATGGTTGCTGTGGCTTGGATAGTCATCATCGGTATAAGAATCTGGAGCTTCGCTAATGAAGATCATGCTACACCATCTGACAGTATTATTGTCTTAGGTGCCGCAGTGTATGGAGATAAGCCGTCACCGGTCTTTGAGGAGCGGATAAAGCATGGGGTGACTCTTTACCAACAAGGCTTCGCGCCCAAAATTATTTTCACTGGTGGTCGAGGCGAGGGTGATTCGCACTCCGAGGGAGAGGTAGGGGCTATATATGCAATGAGTCGAGGTGTTCCTGAAGAGGCTATTCTTATTGAGTCAGCGTCACGGACCACCCGCCAAAATCTCATAAATGCGAAAGTGCTGATGGATGAGTCCGGTCTAAAATCAGCAATCATAGTGAGCGATCCACTGCACTTGAAACGCGCATTAATGATGGCGAATGATGTAGGGATTCAAGCGGTAAGCTCACCAACGCCCACATCGCGATATCGGTCATTGAAGCCAAAGTTGGAGTTCTTGGTGCGTGAGATGTATTTTTACAATCATTATTTAGTTATCAATAAATGACGAAAGGCAATAAGGTGTCAGGTAATAGTTGACCGCTAAAGAGCTCTGATAAGACCATGTTTATGGTCGAATAAGGTTCTATCCTAGCGTTAGGATAGAGAGGTTTAGCTCTATTGTTCCACGAAGAAATCAACACTTTAGAAATTGGTAAAAATGGCAATAGTTTTGGAGGTAGATTGGTTGATATTTTATTTCCTGCTTGGGTAGTAATTTTTCGGTCATTGATTTTTGTTTAAATTATGTTTATATTTACTCATTTAATAGTGATTATTTGGTTGATTATTGAAGAATATAATCATTGAGCTAGCATCATAAGTTCTTTAAGGTTCTTGATAATTGAACAATAAGTGAAGATAAACAGTTCGATTGATAACAAAAGGAATTGCTTTGATAGTTGTAAGCTTAATTAATATGAAGGGCGGCGTTGCTAAAACCACTTTGGCGGTAAATTTTGCTGATTGTCTAGCTAAGCGGCATGATGCTAAAGTTTTGTTGATAGATGTGGATCCTCAGTTTAATGCAACTCAATGTTTGATGGATCCGAGGCAGTATGTTGATCACTTGAAGTCTTCCGGGGATACAATCATAAATGTCTTTGATCGAAATGGCAGAGCAACAGGTAGTACAGTTGATTCAGCAAGATTTGCAAAGCCTAAGGCACTAGAAGATATTGAAGTTGTAACTACAGGGAGTTTCGACTTACTACCTGGTAGTTTAGAGTTGTATAGGCTTGAAATGGCACCTGGGGAGGGGAGAGAAAATAGACTAAAAAGTTATCTTCAGAAAGTGCAAAATCAGTATGATTACGTTGTGATCGATACTCCTCCAACACCATCGGTATGGATGACGAGCGCTCTTCGAGTTATGATTGAAAGTAG
>NZ_QGKM01000115.1 GCF_003172875.1 Leucothrix pacifica
CCGTTACGTGTTAAAAACCATGGCAGACTTGAGAAAAACCTGTTTCGCTATGGTCTGGATCACCTGACCGATCAGTTGATGTCAGGTGCGTTGGATGCACTGGAGACTAGTCGCTTATTATTGTTGTTTCTGTGCCCACCTGACTGGTTGGAACCTACTAAATCAACGAATGGCTATGGTTTTTCAATCGTGGATTTCTAAATTGTCGTGTACAGAGGTGTGCCATATAGAACATAAGGCCATTTTTCCCATTCGCAATCAAGAAAACCTGCCATAACATATTAACCGCACCTAGCCGCTCTTTAGTCAGCAGACATAAATAATCATTATTGTTAATTCGTTAGCCGATAAGTCCATGATTTACAGTTATGACCTACTTGCCAATTTTTCTCATACCGATACAGTCATACACAAGGTTGTTATTTTAAAGGTATGGGGATAATTGCCAAACTCAAGATAGTCAGAGGAATCAACCATGAACCGACGCCAACTGCTGAAACTATTCGCTACGACACCACTATTGAGCTTGGCATACAACACTAGCCATGCGATCAACTCCACTGTCCTTACGAAAAAAATTCCATCCACTGGCGAGGCGATCCCAGTGATCGGCATGGGCACCTGGATCACTTTTAATGTCGGCGATGATACGCAAGCCAGAAACCAGCGCACCGAGGTATTAAAAACCTTCTTTGATTTGGGTGGCACAATGGTGGACTCCTCTCCCATGTATGGCTCTGCCGAAGCTGTTATGGGATACGCCTTGGATCGTTTAGGACGACCGCAGGACTCGTTATTTTCAACCACCAAGGTCTGGACACGACGTGATGGCAAAGCACAAATTGATGAGTCATTCAGGCTATGGGGATTAGATAAATTCGATCTGTTTCAGGTACATAACCTGCTGAACTGGGAAGAACATCTGCCCTACCTGCTGGAGCTTAAAAAACGTGGCGTGATTCGCTATGTCGGCATTACTACCTCCCACGGGAGACGCCATGCTGAACTGGAACAACTCATCAACGAACAGCCTCTGGATTTTGTGCAACTCACTTACAATGTATTAGACCGCGATGTTGAACAACGCCTGTTACCTGCCGCTCAGCGAAACGGTGTAGCCGTTATCGTTAACCGACCATTTCAGGGCGGAAGACTGTTTGATATCGTCGAAGGTAAACCACTCCCACCCTCTGCGGCTGACATTGGTTGTGAAAACTGGGCGCAGTATTTTCTCAAATTCGTGGTATCACATCCCGCAGTAACCTGCGCGATACCGGCAACCTCACAAATCGCACATCTGCAACAAAATATGGGCAGCATGCATGGCGAACTTCCCACCGCAAACCAACGCGATACTATGCTTAATGAAATCAGGAGTATCTGATGCCTGACTGGCTAGCGTTTTCAATTCTGGATATGACGCCTTATGACCGGCGTGGCTGGCTTCGGCTGATTGAAAGCTATCAGCAGGACTTCTCTTACCTGCCATGGTTGTCGCTATTATTTAGCGCCATACTGACCATATTTATATTCCGGCCACGACCAAACGCGCCAAGCTTTGCGCTGGTTTTACTGGCCAGTAGTTGGCTCTGGTGCGGCTGGGTATTTCAAATGCAATATCATGCCAATCTTAACTGGGCAGCACCGCAATTCACTTGGGTGTTTAGCGCGCAAGCGGCCTTGTTAGTGTTGGTCACGCTAGTTAGTAAAACACTGTCATGGCGTTTTGAAGTGAGAAAGTATCAATGGCCTTCTTTACTCATACTATTAACGGCTTCGCTTTATCCGTTGATTGGCTTGGTAGAAGGACGTAGTTTCTCGCAAACAGAATGGATTGGTCTAATGCCGACACCGACAACACTAGCCACGCTTGGGGTAGTGATTTTGCTGGCGGGTCGCGTGAAATGGTTATTACTCCCAATACCTCTCTTATGGGGACTTGTTAGTGCGGCGTTTACCTGGCGATTAGAGTTGTTTGAGCCTTATATTTTGGCAGTGGCACTGATGTTGTGTGTACTCAGCTATTTGGCGGTTGGACGTCAAAAAGCATGAAATGAGTGCGATCTATGGTTCTTTACACCATAGATATACCATGCAATACTGAACCCATGCCAGCTACCAAACTCATACACATCAAAGAAAGCCATGGTGATGGTTTTATAGAGATCGTCATCTGGAAGATACCAAACCCTCTTCTACCCTCTGAGCACTCTTTTAAATACAGCTTGGTTTATATTGTTGATGGAAAAAGAGTCGTAGGTTACGACAATGAGCGCGGCAAAGGTGACCATAAACACCTAAATGATGAAGAGCTAGAATATGATTTCGTAAGCCCAGCACAGCTCATGTCCGATTTCATGGCAGACATAGAAGGAGTAATCGATGGAAAATAAAGTATTAAAAATAAATGTCGGCGCAGACGTAAAATCCACTCTGACTCTTGCACAACAAGCAATGGAACAACTGAGCTTAGGCGAAGAACCAGCGCCTTATTACGGCGTAGGTTTTAAAAACGTCAGCCAAATGTTGAGCGTCTTCACCGAAAAGCGTTGGGATTTATTAGCCGCGCTTCGTGAAAACGGCCCTACCAGCATTGCGGAACTTGCCCGTATTGTGAAGCGTGATTACAAGAACGTTCATAACGACGTTGAGCGCCTAATGGAATGGTTAGCGATAGAAAAAGATGAACAAGGCAAGATTTTCACACCCTATAGTGAAATCATCGTCGATGTACATCTTCCCCAACATAAAGCCGCTTAGCTCGCTTTCGTCATCACCCGTAAAAACACCTCAGACGTCAGCCAGTGCTCCAACCAACGCTGTAGCGCAGGATAATCCGCCCCATCAAACCAGCGCTTATCAACATGTGCAAACTGGCGCACAAATGGAACAATCGCGATATCGCTTAAAGTAATACCCGATCCGGATAGATAAGTGTTTTCCGTCAATCGCTGCTCAAGCTTCTGCAAAAACACCTCCCCCTGCTGCCGGTAATATTCCGGACTATGCTCTGGGTGATGCGTTGCATATTTATAATGATCCAACCAATGCTTAAACTCGCCGTCATTCTCAGCGATGAGCGCCAGTGTTTCTGGTAAGTCGTTCTCAGATGGTAGTAGCTGCTGCGGGTCACTCTCTCGCAAACCCCAAAGCGCAATATCGAGGCTTTCCTCCAACACCGTGCCATCACTAAGCTGCAATACCGGCACAGTTGCTTTGGGGCTGATCGCGATCATTTCAGCCGGTTTATCGCGTAGGGAGACTTCGTGAATATCCACTGCGATATCAGCGAAATGTAAGGCTAAGCGGCTGCGAATGGCATAGGGACAGCGGCGGAAGGAGTAAAGCGTTGGTAGTGCCATCACAAATCCTCCAAAAGCCTGTCGCCAATACTCATACTTTGATGAAGAATGGTGGCGATACCCACTGAACCATCAGACAACTCTCGCCAATACACAAAGTGCTTTTCATAATGCGTGTAATACCCTGATACCTCATATTCCGCAGGTATCACCTTCCATAAAACCTCACGCTTGGCGATTTTTTCAATGCAGTCAAACAACCCCTGAATGTATCGCTTAGCCTGTGCTTCACCCCATTGATCCCAGCTATAAAGATAGATTTCATCAATCCGGTAACTTGCCGTATTGAGTACTTGATAGGACGCCATCAGGACTTCCGTAAGTGATCATTACGCTTGAAAATATCATCCGCCGTCAGCGGCGCATACTCTGACTCGGGAGCAGCGAAGGCCAACTGTAGCTCAGCTTTCACCCTCTCAAACTTGCGTTGCTCAGCACGCTGTTTATCTTGGCGAATCAAATCCCGAATGTATTCACTGACATTATCGTACTGACCAGAGTCACTAATATTTTTTGCAACAAAGTCACATAATGATCCGGTGACACGGACGTTTAAGCTCATAGTATTTGGCATTTTATTCACCTGATAAGAATTCAATAGCGGCGCGATGTACTCATAATATTTAATATTTTTTACAAAGGCAATTACGGCTCAGATGGCATTTGAACAACAATAGACCATATTGCCTAGCACATTACGACATCATTATGAGTGATATTGAGGCGTAAAACGCGTAACGGATCAATTTCGTGAATCCACTTTCACTGATACCAGCGTAAGCCTAATAAATCTAGAAACAAACAAAGCTCATTCGAGCGATAGTTTTGTTGATTTTTATTCAATGACTCAATTAGGGAGTACCAAAATGGGTATCGAAGTAAGCGGATTATTAGGACTTATCGTTCTGGTTCTGGACGTCTATGCCATTCTAAAAGTTGCACAAAGCTCCGCCAGTACTGGTAGCAAAGTGATTTGGGTTGTGCTTATCCTGCTATTGCCTGTTATCGGTGTGGTGCTGTGGTATTTCGCTGGGCCAAAAGGATAGTCAGCGTTAACTGTGACGGGATTGTCTCCCATGTGCGCCACTAGTGACGCCTGAGTTATCCCGTACCAGCTACAAACGCTGCCAAGCCCACAACCATTAGCATTGCTACCGCCATAGCAATATTAATGGCGCGTTGTACCTTGGGTGCCAGCTCAAGTCGCTGCACCCAAACGCCTAAGCCCAGCCATGCTAAATGAATCGGCACCCAGAACAAATTGATAATGGCAAACTTCACAGCTACCTCTGTGATTGGCGCATCCGTAAGCAATGGAAAATTCGATAAGAAAAAGGCATTCACTGCATACGCTTTTGGATTCACAAACTGCAAAAACACACCGCTGAAAAAACTCGGTGGTTTGTCAGGGTGAATAAATCCCACTTTGCTGCCCGCTAAAGCGATTTTCAATGCCAGATAAAACAGGTAAAGCAAAGAAATAATGGCCAAGCTAAAACGCAGCACAGGCAAAGCTTCGAGTAAGCTAAACATGCCACCCGCGACCAGAAGATACACGGCATTATTGCCAACAAACAGCCCCGACACATAGCGAAGACCAGCCCGAAAGCCATAATTCGCCCCGACCCCAGCGGTGCTTAATACACCAGGGCCTGGTGTGATCAGGCTAAAAAAGACAGCGGCAATGAAGGTTCCAAATATCATGGAGCGATACTACCGACCGCACTAGCAATAAATCAAATCTAATGACCAGCTATTTCAAACCGCACTTGTCGCAATTTCCCACCCGTTTAACGTAAATGCGCTACCTGCTCATCAGGCTGCAGACTTACCGTCTAATTTCAATGGATGAAATTATTGCCCGAGTCTTAAGCCTATGAACGCTATAACAAAAATAAGCCGTACCGCAACATTGCTCTTCGTTTTCGCTGTACCAACGCTTCACGCCGCGCCGGATACAGAAGGTCAGTGGAGTCAGCAGGTCGATTGGCCGATGATCCCCATTCATGCGGTATTGACGCCACAAGGTAAAATCCTGACGTGGGGCGTCGAGGGCATTTCCTCAGGACAGTTTAAATACGATATTTGGGATCCGACGCTCGGCACCAGCACGGCATCACACAATACAATCACCAGTAGCATAGGCGTCAGTTCATTTTGTTCGTCAGGTTTAGTGCTGCCGGAAACAGGCAATGTGTTAATGCCGGGTGGTGATGCCCGCCCTGAGGGATTAACTAATTCAGGTATTACCTCGGTGGCGGAGTTTAATACCTCGGACAATGGTTTGAGTCGTGCCGCCGAGATGAGTTATGCCCGATGGTATCCCACGTCGATTACACTCCCGGATGGCGACATTCTGGTATCTGGCGGCAGGGATGGTCAGCTGCGTGAAATCATTACGCCGGAAGTGTATTCCCCTGAAAATAATGAATGGCGTTCTTTGTTTGGTATTCAGACCGCGGGATATGGATATTACTATCCGAAGTTGTGGGTAGTACCGGATGGTCGTGTGTTCGGCATGCAGCATGGGCGTATGTATTACATGACCACGGATGGTCAGGGTACGCTGAATCCGGTAGGAAATTTACCGCAAGTGAGTCGCGGTAACAGTTCGACGGCGGTGATGTATCGCCCCGGCAAAATCATGCAGATTTCCGGTGAAGAAAGTAGCAGTACCAACGGCGCACTGCTGGTGGATGTCACTGGCTCAACGCCGAGCTTACGTCAAACGACTTCTCCATCTCAGCAAGGCCGCTTGTGGGCCAATAGCGTGGTGCTACCCAATGGTAAAGTGATGGTAGTGGGTGGTTCTTCGGTAATTAATGTTGGCGTGGGTGTGTCATACCGCCCTGAGATTTGGGATCCCGCGACCGAGCAATGGTCTTTGATGTCGCAGTCACAGCGCATGCGTTTGTATCACTCAACGGCACTGCTGATGAAGGATGGACGCATTTTAGTCTCTGGCGGTGGCGCACCCGGCCCGGAAGATAATAAAAATGCCGAGATATTCACGCCGCCTTATCTGTTTGACAGCTCAGGCTTAGCCCCTCGCCCGACTATTTCAGACGCACCGGATGAAGCACCGTATGGCGCGAGCATCAGTGTTAGGCATCCTTCCGGCGATACTATTTCACGCGTAACCTTGATCAAAACGGGTGCAGTCACCCATGCCTTTGACATGGAGCAGCGCTTTATCGAATTGGATTTCACCGATACCGCTAATGGTGTGCGTGTGGATATTCCGGAGTCATCCAGTGTGGCGACACCCGGGCATTATTTGATGTTCTTACTTAATGAAAAAGGTGTGCCTTCTGAAGCTCATATCATCCGTATCTCTGACAGTGCCGTTTATACCGAAGCACCCTATCCGGTAGCAAATACAGATACCGTTTCTGCAACGGCAGGTACACCGGTGAATATCGACGCGTTGAATAATGACACGGGGCCGGATTTGAATATCACCGACTTCAATCAATACTCGCAAAACGGTGGCACGATTACTAAAAGCGGCAACCGTCTGACCTACACCTCATCATCATCGTTTAGTGGTGAGGACGTGTTCTGGTATGTGATTACCGATAGCCTGGGACGTACGAATAGTACCAGGGTGGTCATCAATGTGTCTGGTGGCGTAAACAATCCATTCCCGGTTGGAACGCCTGACAATATCGATGTGACCTCTGCAAATGCGACCACGATTGATGTACTGGCAAATGATATTGGTAATGGCTTAGTGTTGAACGCACCGAATCAATGGTCGTTAAACGGCGGCACAGTCGCTCTAGTGGAGAATAAACTCTCCTATACGCCAAAGTCCGGCTATAACGGCGAGGATAAAATCTGGTACAGCTTCAGTGATGTGGAAGGTCGCAGTAACTGGGGCGTGGTGACGATTGATGTTAGTAATACTGGTACGTTCAATCCTAGTCCGGTTGGTTTGCCTGATTCCGCCAGTACGTCGGGCGGCAATACCATAACGATCGATGTATTAGCCAATGATACGGGCAACGGTTTGACGCTCAATGAGCCGAATAGCGCGTATTCTCTCAATGGCGGCAATGTGTCATTGCAGGATAACAAGCTGCGCTATACCCCCAAATCAGGCTATCAGGGTGAAGATAAAATCTGGTACACCTTTACCGAAATTGAAGGCCGAACCCATTGGGGTGAAGTGACGGTATCAGTGAATCCATAACTTTACAGGAAATGCTTAATCTACCAATAAGCCTATCTTAAACAACCGTAAGCTGATACTAATTCAAGGATTAAGGTGGAAATTAATTTTAATCACTTGCGCAAACTGAAAATTATTGTATAAACATTCCGTCTCTGCGTTGCATGGGACACCCACCAGCTACTTAAAACAGAGGCGGAGCAATATGAACACTCAACCTGACGGCGGCCAGTCTCGCCTACTTAACTTATCACCGGGCGATCTGATGCGATTAGGCATTGCGATTGCTTTCACCATTGGCATTATGCTGTACGTTAAATCTCAGGTGATTGGCGTTCCAAACAGTATGATTCTGATTATCGCATCAATGGTTGGTGGCTACATGGCCATGAACATTGGTGCAAATGATGTGGCTAATAACGTCGGCCCTGCCGTTGGTTCAAAAGCCATTACCCTAACCGGCGCGATTGTCATTGCAGGTATTTTTGAAGCAGCAGGAGCGTTGATAGCCGGTGGTAGTGTGGTGAGCACGATCAAAAAAGGCATTATCAATCCTGAGCTAATTTCCAACCCTGAAGTCTTCGTCTGGCTGATGCTGGCTGCTTTGTTAGCGGCAGCGATCTGGTTGAATGCTGCCACCATGTTTGGCGCACCGGTCTCGACAACACATTCCATTGTTGGTGGTGTATTGGGTGCAGGTATTGCTGCCGGTGGTCTCGGGATTGCCAATTGGGGAACCATGGGGCAAATTGCGGCTAGTTGGGTTATATCGCCAGTATTGGGAGGACTGATAGCCGCTGGCTTCCTGTATATTATTGAGCACCAGATCATCCACCGAAAGAATAAACTGGAGGCTGCACAAAAAGTTATCCCGCTACTGGTTGGCGTGATGGCGTGGGCATTTAGTGTATACCTGATCCTTAAAGGGATTAAAAAGATCTGGAAAACAGACTTCCTTACCGCCTCTATCGTTGGCTTGGTGATTGCCGTTGCAGTGGTTTACATCGCTCGTCCTCTGATTAAGAAAGCCTCTCAAAGCCTCACAAATAGCCGTGATGGTGTGAATGAGATGTTTATTATTCCACTGATTTTCTCAGCAGCGCTGTTGAGTTTTGCTCACGGTGCGAACGATGTGGCAAACGCAATCGGCCCGCTGGCTGCAATTAATGATGCGATTTTGTCAGGCGAAGTACACAGTAAAGCAGGCATTCCGTTGTGGGTCATGGTGATTGGAGCCTTGGGTATCGCTATTGGTTTGGCACTTTACGGCCCGAAACTGATTCGCACCGTCGGCTCTGAGATTACTGAGCTGGATAAAACGCGTGCCTATTGTATTGCGATGGCAGCGTCGATTACGGTAATTATCGCGACACAACTTGGCCTACCGGTGAGCTCTACACACATCGCAGTTGGTGGTGTATTTGGCGTGGGCTTCTTACGTGAGTACTTTGAGTCTAACCGTGCCCAAATGATCGATCACATTCGCGATCATCATAAAGACGATACGGATCACACTTTGGTTGAAGCATCCCTGCAGGAATATGAGGACACGCCATTAAGCGAGAAAGGTTTGTTCCTTAAGAAGCTCAAGCAAGAAGCAGGTAAAGGTGAAAGTGTATTGACAAAGAGTGAACGCAAGCAACTGAAGAAGGCGTATCGTCAGGAACTGGTTCAACGCTCTATGGTTTATAAAATTGCTGCAGCCTGGATCATCACCGTTCCTGCCTCAGGTTTGCTGGCAGCGACTTTATACTTCCTGATTCGTGGCATCATGGTGCCCTATTAATCTGATAGCGCTACCTGCTGTAAGTACTGATGTCTCGCTGAAGGCTCATTGCTCTAATGATAAACAGACGGAGTATTCTCTTGTTTTATTATTGGTCAATGAGCGTTTGGCGAGGTCATGAAAACTCTGTGTTACTGCCCTCTAATCACCGACCTACCATGGTCGACTATTCTCTAAACAGCGACTGCGGTTCATCAGAAAAGCCGCGCCACTCACCTCAGTTTGGACAGCTCCAAACAATTTCAGCTCCTAATCTTAAGCAAATACCCCGAATAATTACCCGCTTAGGATCAGATTATGCGAACTATACAAATAACGGGTGCTGCCGCCCTATTCTTTAGCTGCCTGACACCGCACGTTTTTGCTGCTCCTGACACAGAAGGTCAGTGGAGTGCGCAGTTAGACTGGCCTTTGATTGGTATTCACACTGTCTTAACCCCACAGGGAAACGTATTTTCATGGGGAACCGATAGCGCAGGTATTCAAGGGGCGCAATTTAATTATGACCTCTGGAGTCCTGACGCGGGTACCGGCGCGGCTTCACATAACACTCTGACCAACACTCTGGGCGTTGATTCATTCTGCTCCGCTGCTTTGTTACTCCCTGAGTCAGGCGATATCCTGATGTCAGGCGGGGACGCGCGTCCGCAAGGTTTTGTGAACCGCGGCATTAATTCTGCACCGATTTTTAACACCACCAACAACACGTTAAGTAGTGCTGCGGATATGAACTCAGCTCGTTGGTATCCCACATCAACCACTCTGCCAAATGGTGAGATCCTCCTGTCGGGTGGTCGTGATGGTGAGAATCGTTCAGTTGTAACACCCGAGATTTATACACCTTCAACCAACACATGGCGCTCTTTGCTAGGAATTCAAACCACCGCTTATAGCTACTGGTATCCACGTCAGTGGGTCGTGCCTGATGGCCGAGTATTTGGAATGGTGGCAAAAAAAATGTACTACATGGACACCAACGGTATAGGCAGCCTACAAGTACTACCTAACCTGCCAAATGTATCCTTCGGCAATACCTCGACAGCCGTGATGTATGAGCCGGGAAAAATCCTCCAAGTCTCGGGTAACGGCACTGGCTCAATCGTCAACGGGGCGATAGTGGTTGATGTGACAGGGACAACTCCGGTTGTGCGAGAGACTAACCGCCCCACTCAGGCAGGCCGTCGCTGGGCAAATGGTGTCGTACTACCAGATGGAAAAGTCATGGTAGTGGGTGGCTCAACGGTTGCCAATCAATTACAAGGTGTATCGTATAACCCTGAGATTTGGGATCCGGCTACCGAGCAATGGTCACTCATGGCTGCCGCGCAACGCTCTCGTTTGTATCACTCCACAGCACTACTAATGAAAGACGGTCGTGTGCTGGTAGCTGGCGGTGGTGCACCGGGACCAGAGGTGAATACTAATGCTGAAATCTTCTCACCTCCTTACCTGTTTGATAGCAATGGCGAAGCAGACCGACCTACGATTAACTCAGCACCTGCCGAAGCGCCCTATGGTGCAAACATCATGGTCTCACACCCTGACGCTAACAACATCACTCGGGTGACCTTAGTGAAAACAGGCGCGGTAACACACTCTTTTAATATGGAGCAGCGCTTTATCGAGTTGGACTTCTCCGATACCTCTGGCGGGGTAAGGGTGGATATTCCAAGCTCCGCTAATATAGCAACTCCCGGTCACTATTTACTGTTTTTGATTGATAATCAGGGCGTACCATCTGAAGGTCATGTGATCCGACTTTCAGATACTGCAAGCTACAATGAGCCTGCTTATCCGGTTGCGATTACTGACAACATTTCCGCCACGGCTGGTACCCCCAGAAATATCAATGTATTAGCAAATGATACTGGGGAGAGTCTGACGGTCAGCAGTTTCAACCAATACTCAGCCAATGCCGGTACGATCACCAGAAGCGGTAACCAGCTTCGCTATACCGCCTCGTCAAGTTTTAATGGCACGGATACCTTCTGGTATGTGATTAAAGACAGCTTAGGGCGAACCAATAGCGCGAAAGTCAGCATCAATGTAACGGGCGGGGCCAGTAATCCTGTGCCTGTTGGCGTTGCGGACTCTCTGACGGCCATCACAGGTACTGCAGTCGTGATCGATGTATTAGCGAATGATACAGGGAACGGCCTTAACTTAAACACGCCAAATACCTGGTCTTTGCGTGCTGGCACAGTCGCTCTGGCGAACAATAAAATCACTTACACCTCAGCTGCTGGTTTTACTGGTGAAGATAAAATCTGGTACACCTTCAGTGATGTTGAGGGTCGCAGCTCATGGGGTGAGGTGACGATTAATGTTACCGCTTCGGGCAATAATCCGAATCCTGTTGGTGTTGCGGATAATACAGTCGCCGTCAGTGGCAATAGCATCACGATTGACGTGCTCGCTAATGACGTGGGTAATGGCTTGGTCTTAAATACGCCGAACCCTTACTCATTAAGGGCAGGTAGTGTGGCTCTTCAGAGTAATCGGTTGGTCTATCAGTCAGCGGCCGGGTTCACCGAAGAAGACAATATCTGGTACACCTTCAGTGATGTAGAAGGTCGCAGTCATTGGGCTAAAGTCACCATTAACGTCAGCGAGTGATGAGTTTATGCTAAAGAAATCACACAAGCTTATGACTGCAGTAGCCACTACAGGAATCATGTTAGCGGTCGCTGCATGGGCTTTTCCAACGGCGACCTTACAGAGTCAGACAAATTCTAAGTCTAGTCTGACAGCTACAACATCTACTGCTAGCACGATAACCATGCCTGAAACAGGTACTGAGTCCGGACCAGACGCGCGACTAGCTGCTAATTTACTCTCTCCTGATACACCAGTCAGAGGCCCACTGAGAATGGAGGAGCTTAAACACATCAAGCTCCGTGATCAGGATGGTCAGCAGTTTTCCTTACATGACCTGAAAGGTGAAACGGTTCTGATTAACTTTATGTTTGCTGGCTGCACTACAGTTTGCCCAACACAGACCATCAATCTGCGCAGGGTGCATAATGAATTAAAGCTTGATCCAAGCAAAGACCGCATAAAGCTTGTTTCTATCTCTATTGCGCCACTGAGTGACACACCGAAGCAACTAAAATCATTTGCCAAGCGCTTTCAAATTGATCATCCGACCTGGCGATTTGCCATGACAACGCAAGCACAAACGGATGAGTTGAGCAGAGAGTTTTCTGTCGGCGTGAAGCCATTGGATAATGGCCAACTGGACCACCGTTCTCTGTTATACCTAATCAATCCCGATGGCATGATGATTCAGCAATATAAGGGTGCTCAGGTTGATGTAGAGCGTCTGAAAAAGGAATTACGTATTGTGGATAGCCTGCGCATACAGGATCAAACCTAACCGATATCATCAGGGCAATCGCTTGAAACCACCCAAGGAAATTAGGCATAAAGGAAGCTTTTCGGAGTCCCGCTATGTCCAAGTCCCTGAACAAGCTTCTGGAGTGTCTCGAGTCACTTAACGATCCTCGTCAATCCTGGAAGGTTCTTTACCCCTTAGAGGAGGTCTTGCTAATCGTCCTTGCAG
>NZ_QGKM01000116.1 GCF_003172875.1 Leucothrix pacifica
TCTACTCAGATTGGTGATATCGCCATTCATCTGCACAGTGCGATTGAGCCGTGGCATGTATTGGGTGAAGAGTCTGGGTCACAGGGGACTGCGCGCTATGTCGATTCCTCTCTGGAGCGCATTCAGGTCAGCATCGAAGGTTTGACTGACTCCCGCTATATTCTGGTGTGTAATGGTCAGCGTGTGCCGCTAAAGAGTACCGGCAAGCATGGTGAATATGTGGCGGGGATTCGTTACCGTGCATGGAATCCGCCATCAGCACTGCACCCAACCATTGGTGTGCATGCGCCGCTGGTATTGGATTTGGTGGATACCTGGAATGATCGCTCCGTGGGTGGTTGTACTTACCATGTGGCGCATCCGGGTGGATTGAATCCGGAAAGCTCGCCAATTAATCCGCTGGAAGCAGAATCACGTCGGATCAGTCGTTTCTGGGAGTTTGGTCACACGCCAGTGTCGATCTCGAATCCGGGTTATCAGGAATCTGCGCGTGAGGTGGTTGAGCATACCAGCAGCGAGTCCAGCTTCAGTAATCTGCCGCTGAAAGAGACTAAGGAATATCCTTATACCTTGGATCTGCGCAATACATTGTAGGCACACTCGCCTGACAATCTAGCATTGCTTGAGCGGTTTGCCAGAGCAATTGTTCATTAACCCCTATGTAATTAATCGTTGCATAGGGGTTAGTTGGTATTTGTTACAGGCAAAAAAAACCACCGCGTCCTTGCGGTGGTCTATGTCTGTGTGTGACAACAGGTATTGGGGGAAACCTGCTTCTTCACGACACTCGCGCAATTGCCTCGGGCTAAAGGCTGCGCTTAAGTCACTGCAAACGGGCTAATCTGCAGTGATATGAGGATACGGTTATTCTGATGTGGTCGTATCTCTCGGGGTCAGGTTTAATAACCTTGGCATATAACTGTTAGTGTACACCATTCAGCTTAGGTTCAGTTAAAAATGAAAAAATTTAGTAACTGTCCGGATATGGCAGCGTAACTGAGTAATTTTTATATAAAAATAACGGCTAAGTATATGATATTAAAGAGAATATGACAATTTGGTAAATTCACGTTATTTCCACATTGTACGTGGCAATCTCAGTTAATATCTAACGGACCGTATCGAAACCTGAGGCCATGCTTATGAAATACCCGCTAATATTAACATTGAGTCTTTTGAGTAGTATCGCAGCTGCAGAGTCTATGCCGGTGTTTGATGCACACATTCACTACAGTCATGATGCGGTGATTCAGGTACCACCGGCGGAGGCCGCAGCGTTATTGCGTCAGGCAGGCGTGAAGAAAGCATTGATCTCCAGCTCGGACGATGACGGTACGCAAAAGATTTACCAGCAAGCGCCTGAGATTGTGGTTCCCGCACTACGCCCATACCGCCGTCGTGGTGAAATCAGTACTTGGATGAATGACCCAACCGTGATTGATTATGTTGAGGCTCGCTTAGCAAAATATAAGTACAAGGCGCTGGGTGAGTTTCATGCTTACGGTGCAGACATCGAAACACCGGTGCTACAGCATATGATCGCGCTGGCCAAGCAGCACGACCTGTTATTGCACGCCCATTCTGATGCCGATGCGATTGACCGAATATTCAAAACCTTTCCGCAGGCGCGTGTGTTGTGGGCACATTCTGGTTTTGATCGTCCGGATGAGATTCGGGCGATGTTAAGAAAACACAAAAATTTATGGAGCGATTTGGCCTTCAGAAATGATCAGGCCAGCAATGGCAAAGTCCCTGATGAGTGGCGCGCTGCGTTTGAAGAGTTTCCGGACCGCTTTATGGTCGGCACGGATACCTTTGCACCGGAGCGTTGGTATTACATCGCCTCTCACGCGGAGTACACGCGAGGTTGGTTGAAAGATTTACCGCCTGTACTGGCCAGAAAAATTGCTTTTGAAAATGCAGACAAGATGTTGGGTACTAAAAATGGAAAGTAGAGTGTTAATCAGCGCTGTCTTTGTGATTGCGTGTTTTATTGCAGAGTCGTACGCCTTTGTCGTGTCTGATGAGTGCAAGATTGGTGACGGTTGGATTGCCATGAGTACTGCGGATACTGCCGAGGATTCTGAAGAAAATCCCGAAATGGCGATCATAAACCTGAAGCCTGATGAGATAGCGTTAGGGAAGCCGTTTTCGTTTAACCTGAAAGTGTGCGCAGCGCAGATGGTGAAGCCTGACCGAATCACTGTGGATGCCACTATGCCAGCGCACAAACATGGCATGAATTACACCCCGACGGTTGCGTTTGACGAAGAATCTAACAGCTATAAGGTTGAGGATTTCTTGTTTCACATGCCGGGCGAATGGGAGATTAGTTTGTCTACGTTTCAGGGTAAGGCAGTGACTCATTATACGAAGGTGGTTCGTGTGAACTAACGTTCTATGCTGGAAGATGGTAAGACGCACTTACTACATCCTAATCAGGGTTTACAGATTACCGCGGGTAAGCCTCATCAGCATCAGTTAAGAAACTTACACAACGAAAATCTCTCATTAATGGTTATCTCAACCCCGCCCAGCCGTGGTGATCGCGTTGCGCTTGAGACATTTACATAGATATTGGAGCTTAGGATATGAAACGGTTTATTAGATTTTCTTGTTTGTTGTTCGTTCTGTTATTG
>NZ_QGKM01000117.1 GCF_003172875.1 Leucothrix pacifica
CACATTAGCTCTGGGGGCTACTTTGACCGTGTCTTCACACGCCTGGCAGGCATACTTTTTCCGGACGTACCGGATGACCTGAAGTTTGGCCGGAATGATCTCCAGTTGCTCACTGCTGTCTTCACCAATCTCACTTAACTGACAGCCACAGGCGCACACCCGTTCGGCTTCCGGCAATTCAATCAGCTTGTGGATGCGGGGCAAATGTGCCGGCAATGGTCGGCGGGCTTTGCGTGTAGTCGTCGCCTGAACCGGGGTGTCTGAGGGTGTGGAACCATCGGTATCGGGTGGCGTCTGGTCACTTCGCTCAAGCGTCTCCTCGACCTCATCAAACAGCTCACCTTGTCCCGGTGCTTTTTCACTGGAGGCCCCAAAGCGCTGTTGCCGGGCCAGCCGGATCGCTTCGAATAATGTCTGAACCTGCTTTTGTAAACGCTCAGTGGTACTGCGCTCTGCCAGCAGCAGCGCCTTCAGTGAGGCCACATCATTCGGTAAGGGATCAGCAGGTCGTTTCATGGTGTGGATTATACCGGAAAATCCTACCCCACTGTGCGGTAGTTCAAGGTTTGATGCGGTTTATTACGCCAGAGATCAAAGCCGTCCAGCAAGCGGTTGAGCTGCTCACCATCCATCACACAGGTCGGTGTGGTGACCTCATCCGGCCACTTAAACCGCTCCTGCTCCAGACTTTTATACCACAGGCAAAACCCGTTCTTCTCCCAGTACAGGATTTTCACCTTATCCCGACGTCGGTTCGTAAACACATACAGCGCCGGTGCAAACGGATCCAGCTGCAGAGACTGCTCCACCAGGAGCGACAAGCCGGTAATGGACTTTCTGAAGTCCACGGACTGGGTGCACAGATACACCCGGGGTAACTGGTCCGCCGGACGCATCATGACCGGGCACCCGAGAGCAGTGTGGACAACCAATCCGGATCAGGTAATCGATCAAACCGCAACGTGGCGTCACCCAGCACGATTGTCAGCGGGCTACCGGAGACAGTGGTGGATGACACTACCTGCGTAAACTGTGTCTGTGTGGAGACAGTGACAGACCGGCCCTTGAGTGTGCTGCGCCACTGATATAACGTCTGCGGTTTGAGCTGATTGGCTTTAGCGTAGTCAGCGATACTCAATCCGGAACGCTCTGCGGCATCCAGGTGAGTCTTCCAGAATTGCTGTTTTTGAGTCAGTGTGTTGTTCATACTTGTCTCCGGTTAATAGAGAGACAGAATGACCGAATAGCTGAGCGGCTGGTAGATGTGGTTTACCTGACGCTTACAATAACTCGCCGATCTGAGTACGACGCTTTTGCGGCGCATTAGACTTTGCCAGGCCATATTCCAACTCATAAACCACAACAGACGGAACCGCTAGATCCTGAGGAGATATTTGCAGCAAATTATGTTTAACGTTTCCCATGCCTTTGAAAAAATAGATCAGCGTGTTCGTATCAAGTACATACATCAAAAGGACTCTCTTGCTATATCTTGACCTTGGTTTGCACGCAACTCGTCAGCGTCTGGAAAATCGCTCCATGAGCCTGCCATGTCTATCACCGACTGAGGCCACTCTTTTGCTATTTTTTCTTGGATCAAACGCGCTATCCATTTGCTTTTAGAGAGATTGGCTGACTCGGCTGCTTTGATCATTTTTAATTCGATTTCTTCTTCGAGATATATTGTGACTTGTCCCATACATTACCTCATAAAGTATATGTGTCATTATATGACATCATAAAAGAAGAAGTGTCACAGTATTTAGGTACAACCGATACTTCACCTATAGATCATCCAACAACAAGTCACGATACTCAATTTCGTACCTCTTCAGCTTCTGCTTAAGCTTAACCGCCTTCACATTCAACTTACTTAAACGAATGTTTTTAGAGCTACGCAACGCCAATATTAAGCGGCGCCCGACTAGGGCGTCCGGTGGACGGCCGCGAGGCCGGGAACGAACTTGAATGACTTGTTGGGCGTCAAACCCACCGGCGCACCCCTGCCTCATACTGCCTGTAAACCTCACCAAACTTCTCACGCATGTACCTCTCCTCTGGAACGATTTGAAACCGATTCATATAAATTACGAATGCCGGAAGCAGCACAAGACTTGCGAGATTGCTGAGAAAAACTCCCCAAGCAATGAGAACGAGCAAGAAGCCAACGTACATCGGGTTTCGACTTATTCGGTAGACCCCGCGCACAACGAGACTGGCGGATTGATCTGGCACTCGCGGGTCGACGGTAGTGTCCGCTGAGCGAAATTCCAATACGCCAAGCAACGCAAAAGCAACACCAGTTGCCGCAAACACCAGAGCTACAAGCGAAGAAGCGGGCAAAGTGAAACCAAGACCCGGAACAGCAAACGCCAATGTCCACATAAAGCCTGCGGTAACAAGCACCAGAATAACTGGTGGGATTTTTAGCTCTAATGTCTGCACGATTATTCCTTTGGTGCCCAACGCCGCAAATCAGCCGCGCGCGGCTTTGGTGCGTCGGCTGGATTTGTCTTGTTATGTGATTTCTGCTCATTTGTTTAGCACCCCCTATGTCAGGATAGTTG
>NZ_QGKM01000118.1 GCF_003172875.1 Leucothrix pacifica
GGTTCGATACGCCGAATAGCCATCCGTCATGAGCGCACCCCGGTAGTTCACCAGGAGTGTCTCCGGTACCGCCGCTGACCGGCCGGGTGCATAGTGGAATAACACAACCGCCTGACCCGGCGGGCCGCCGCGTTGCACCCACATGTAGGAGTGGCTTTGCGGGGCTTTATCCGGTTCTTTCAGCACCTGAACGGTGGTTTCGTCCATGTGGATAACGGGGCTTTGCATCAGGCAGTGCCGCAGGTGATCCAGCAACGGGGCGACTTTTTGGGCTACCGCCATCACGGACTCACTCAGGGTTTGCCGGGGTAAGTCGATGCCATGGCGCTGCAAAATGGTACTCAGGCGATACAGTGGCAGTCCATCAGCGTATTTGGCGGTGATCACATAAGCCATGGTATTGCCTGAGGCAATGGCTTTAGGCAGTAACACATTAGCTCTGGGGGCTACCTTGACCGTGTCTTCACACGCCTGGCAGGCATACTTTTTCCGGACGTACCGGATGACCTGAAGTTTGGCCGGAATGATCTCCAGTTGCTCACTGCTGTCTTCACCGATCTCACTTAACTGACAGCCACAGGCGCACACCCGTTCGGCTTCCGGCAATTCAATCAGCTTGTGGATGCGGGGCAAATGTGCCGGCAATGGTCGGCGGGCTTTGCGTTTGGTCGTCGCCTGAACCGGGGTATCTGAGGGTGTGGAACCATCGGTATCGGGTGGTATCTGGTCACATCGCTCAAGCGTCTCCTCGACCTCATCAAACAGCTCACCTTGTCCCGGTGCTTTTTCACTGGAGGCGCCAAAACGCTGTTGCCGGGCCAGCCGGATTGCTTCAAATAATGTCTGAACCTGCTTTTGTAAACGCTCAGTGGTACTGCGCTCTGCCAGCAGCAGCGCCTTCAGTGAGGCCACATCATTCGGTAATGGATCAACAGGTCGTTTCATGGTGTGGATTATACCGGAAAATCCTACCCCACTGTGCGGTAGTTCAAGGTTTGATGCGGTTTATTACGCCAGAGATCAAAGCCGTCCAGCAAGCGGTTGAGCTGCTCACCATCCATCACACAGGTCGGTGTGGTGACCTCATCCGGCCACTTAAACCGCTCCTGCTCCAGACTTTTATACCACAGGCAAAACCCGTTCTTCTCCCAGTACAGGATTTTCACCTTATCCCGGCGCCGGTTCGTAAACACATACAGCGCCGGTGCAAACGGATCCAACTGTAGAGACTGCTCCACCAAGAGCGACAAGCCGTTAATGGACTTTCTGAAGTCCACGGACTGAGTACACAGATACACCCGGGGCAACTGATCCGCCGGACGCATCATGACCGGACACCCGAGAGCAGTGCGGACAACCAATCCGGATCAGGCAATCGATCAAACCGCAACGTGGCGTCACCCAGCACGATTGTCAGTGGGCTACCGGAGACGGTTGTGGATGATACCACCTGCGTAAACTGTGTCTGTGTGGAGACAGTGACCGACCGGCCCTTGAGTGTGCTGCGCCACTGATATAACGTCTGCGGTTTGAGCTGATTGGCTTTAGCGTAGTCAGCGATACTCAATCCGGAACGCGCTGCGGCATCCAGGTGAGTCTTCCAGAATTGCTGTTTTTGAGTCAGTGTGTTGTTCATACTTGTCTCCGGTTAATAGAGAGACAGAATGACCGAATAGCTGAGCGGCTGGTAGATGGGGTTTACCTGACGCTTACGAAGGTTCTTTACCCCTTAGAGGAGGTCTTGCTAATCGTCCTTGCAGCCACTG
>NZ_QGKM01000119.1 GCF_003172875.1 Leucothrix pacifica
TTTTTGTCGTGTACAGAGCTTTTATATCTATTTGATCATCGCTACTTATTTCTCTACACCGCTTTAAAGTGGGCGGCGTTCCACAGACTACATATCAAAAAACTAGTTAAACAGAAAGAGGACATAACACATGAAAAACAGTTTTTCGTTAAAGAAATTTACCGCTACAGCGGTACTGCTGAGTGCAGGTTTAATCGCATCAGGTCAAGCCTTTGCAGGCATGTGGGTCGATAACGGCGGTTTGATTCAAGATATTGATGTGCGTGATGGTTTCTTAAAAATCCACCTTGAGAATAGTCATAGTAATACGGATTCTTGCACTGGTGGTCTCGGAGGAGATGCTACTCGTTATATCGTGATTAATATGGCGAATGGTGAGAAAGAGATGCTTTACTCGGCGGTGCTATCTGCTTTTATGGGAGGCCGTGAAATTGGTTTTGGTACTGACGGGTGTGATACGAATTGGGTGGCCGGAGGCACATTTCCCAAAGCCTACAGTATTATTATTCGATCGAAGTAATATCAGGGTTTTAGGCTATGATAATGCTCATGCTATAAAACCAAAAAGAAAGAAGTACGGTGCAAGAAGGGTAGTTTGGGATAATCGCCACGAAAGGAAAATAGTGGAGCCTTACGAATTTGAAAGCGCAGCTCAGCTATTGGAAGATTTTTGGACTGATGTAGAAAGAATCATTCTTGAAGAAAAAGGTGACTTATGAAAGTAATGAATGTTGGTATTATGTCACGGGAAGACTATAAAAATAGAACAATCGCCATCGCAAGAGGCGTATATAAACCAAAGCCCAGTGAACCCAAGGTATGGTTTGAATCAATCAAGTCTTTATCTCAGGTGCTGAGTAACGAAAACCAAGAGTTGCTAAAATTGATTGTTGAGAGAAAGCCTCAATCTTTAACGGAACTTGAACAAATAAGCCATCGAAAAAAATCTAACTTATCAAGAACGTTGAAAACGCTCGAGAACTACGGAATTGTCTCTTTAACTAAAGAGAGCGGTAAGGTAGTGCCTACTGTTCAGGCAACAGACTTTGAAGTTAAATTTGGCTTAAATACAGCTGCTTACTAAATTGTTACGCCCAATAGCTGTAAAACGAGTTTGATGAATCCATGTTACAATTCCAACTACCAGCTCGCGCTGAGACAAGCAACCAACGGAGTTAAAAACATGTTGTGGTCAGAAGTATTGGCGGATGAATCACTTAAAAATCTGCCCTATAAAATAGAACTCAATGAAAGAGGGCACATCGTCATGTCACCAGCTTCTAATCGCCATGGATTTCTGCAAAGTGAACTGGTTTGGTTGTTACGTTCTCAGTTAAATAGTGGACGAGTGATTACAGAATGCTCCGTTGATACACCCAAAGGCGTTAAAGTGGCAGATGTAGCTTGGTGTAGTGATGCGTTTGTTGATGAGCATGGTGAGTCAACTCCTTATGCTACAGCTCCTGAGATTTGTGTAGAAATTTTATCACCATCCAACAGTGTTAAGGAAATGCAGGATAAAGTCCTGTTGTATCTTGCTAAAGGTGCGAAAGAGGTTTGGATTGTGAGTGATAGTGGGAAAACAGTAATTTATAAAGCTCAGGGCGAGGTTGAAAAATCGTCATTTGTTGAGCGAGTAAATCCGGTTTAATAGCCATGCCTCAAGATGCCGGCAACAAAAACTCAAACCGCGCCCCTTTCCCAAGCTCACTACTCACCGTCAATTCCGACTCATGCAGTGCTAATAACTTAGCCGCAATCGCCAGTCCCAACCCCTTACCTTCATGATAAGCCTGCGCACCATTGGTCGCCCGAAAATAAGGCTCAAACACATAAGGTAGATCCTCCGGTGCAATGCCTTGGCCAGTATCCTGAATCGCTAATCTCACCTGCAAGTTAGGTTCATTACTCACCTGAATGGTGACTGTGCCACCGGCTGGTGTATAGAGTTATGATTGAAAGTAG
>NZ_QGKM01000012.1 GCF_003172875.1 Leucothrix pacifica
GACGTGTTAAAGGGTGAACTGTCAGCTATTTTGGAAGGTGTTGGTGAAAAGTACTGCATAACTTTTAGGTAGGTACTTAGTTCGGGGCATGATATTGGCTCACTCCTTTCCTGTTGCTATCAACACTGTCCCTGTTGCTATCAACACTGTCCCTGTTGCTTTCAATCAAGATATGCGAGCTCTAAAAGTTTCTAAGGATTTTCTGCCTGAGTATTTACTGTTTTACCTGCAATACATAAAGGGAAAAATTCTTAGCAAGGTTACTACTACTACTCATGGTACTAAAAGATTAGCTAGTGACGAATTGTATAGCACACCAGTCCCTAAACCGTCTCTAGGAACACAGAAAAAATTTGTTGAATTGATTAATTCACATCGTAAGATCAAAGATGAGTTTATAGCTTCTGTGGCCGCTTCAAGACTGCTTAAACAATCTCTAATCAATCAGGTGTTCTAACATGGCTTTCACTGAACTAAACGCCGTTGAGCATTACATCATCCACCAACTAACGGGTGTAAACCTCAACGACACTACAGTCAGTGAAAGCGAGTTACTTCCCTACAGCGGACAGTGGCAATTCCAAACCGCCGACCAACTCGGTCGCGGTATTAATGAAGTGCTGGTTGAGTCACATGTAAAGCAAGCACTGGTTCGCCTAAACCCAGAAATCGCGGCCAATCCTGACTTGGCAGATGAGGTGATTTACAAGCTCCGTGCGATTCTTATTTCAGTCAATCAGATTGGTTTAGTCAAAGCCAACGAAGAGTTTTTCAAGTGGTTAACGGGTGAAAAGACCATGCCATTTGGCGAGAACAACCGCCATGTGCCGGTGTGTTTATTGGACTTCGATAACTTCACTAATAACCAATATGTGGTGACTCAGCAGTTCCGCATTCATCACCGCGAAACCAAAATCCCAGATGTGGTGTTGCTCATTAACGGTATTCCCGTGGTTGTGGGAGAAGCAAAAACACCGATACGCCCCTCGGTGAGTTGGTTAGATGGCGCGCATGAGATACACGATATTTACGAAAACGCAGTGCCGCAGTTGTTTGTACCGAATATTTTATCGTTCGCGACTGAAGGCAAAGAGCTGTTTTACGGTGCGGTACGTTGCCCACTCGAATTTTGGGCGCCGTGGCGTTTAGAAAATGACGAAGAGCAGATAGCAAAAAGCCTTGGTTTAGGGGAGGTTGGGAAAGAGTTAAACGACTTGCTAAAACCGTCGCGCTTGTTGGATATTATGCGTAACTTCTCCTTGTTTACGACCAGTAAGAAAAAGCAGCGTATTAAGATTATTCCGCGTTTTCAGCAGTACGAAGGCGCGAATAAGATTGTTGACCGTGTCACTGAGGGCAAGGTTAAAAAAGGGCTTATCTGGCACTTTCAGGGTTCAGGTAAGTCTTTATTGATGGTGTTTGCCGCACAAAAGCTACGCCGCGCACCAGCGCTGAAAAGTCCAACCGTCATTGTCTTGGTGGATAGAACCGACCTTGATACGCAAATTAGCGGCACCTTTAACGCGGCCGATATTGCTAATGTTGAAACCACCGACAGCATGAGAGACCTCCACACTTTGTTGGAGCGTGACACCCGTAAAATTATTATCTCGACCATTCACAAATTCCGTGATGCGCCGCCGGATATGAATACGCGGGAAAACATTATCGTCATGGTGGATGAGGCACACCGAACCCAAGAAGGTGATTTAGGACGACAAATGCGCGCAGCCTTACCGAATGCATTTTTGTTTGGACTCACAGGTACGCCAGTGAATAAAGCGGACAAAAATACTTTCTGGGCCTTTGGTGGTGAAGATGACCCTGGCGGGTATATGTCGCGTTACACCTTTCAGGATTCGATACGCGATGAAGCGACACTACGCTTGCACTTTGAACCACGCTTGATTGATGTGCATGTGGATAAAGAGGCCTTGGATAAAGCGTTTGCTGAGTTTAAAGCCTCAGCCGCATTGACCGATGAAGAAGCGGATGCGCTTAACCAAAAATCTGCAAAAATGGCGGCATTTCTCAAGTCTCCAGAGCGTATAGAGAAGATTGTTAAAGACATTGCATCGCACTTTAACGAGAAGGTCGCGCCGCATGGCTTTAAGGGCATGATTGTCACGCCAGACCGTTATGCCTGTGTGCAGTATAAAGAGGAGTTAGATAAGTATTTCCCCGAGGATGCGAGTCGTGTGGTTATCTCAACCACAGCGAATGATGCGCCTGAGTTTAAGCAGAAGTGGGCGGTTGATAAAACGCAGCAAGAAGCAATTGTTGATGAGTTTAACGATAAGGACTCTGCGCTTAAATTTATTATCGTGACGGCGAAATTGCTAACGGGCTTTGATGCACCGATTTTGCAGACCTTGTATTTAGATAAGTCCTTAAAAGATCATACTTTGCTGCAAGCAATTTGTCGTACTAACCGACTGTATCCCAATAAGAACTTCGGTCGCATCGTGGATTACTTTGGTATTTTTGATGATGCGGCGAAGGCGTTGGAGTTTGACGAGGAAAGCGTCAAGCAGGTAGTGACCAATCTATCTGAGCTACGTGATAAATTACCTCAAGCGATGCTAGATGCTCTATCTCACTTCGCAGGTGTCGATAGAACGCTGGAAGGCTTTGAAGGTTTAGAAGCGGCGCAGAATGCGATTAAGGGTGATGATAAGAAAGATGCGTTTGCTGCTGACTTTAAGTATTTGTCTAAGCTGTGGGAGTCTTTATCGCCTGATCGTATTTTGGATGAATACACGCAGGATTATCGGTGGTTAGCGCAAGTCTTTGAGTCGGTAAAACCAGCTTCGGATAATATCGGTAAGCTGCTTTGGATGACACTGGGTGCTCAGACGACGCAGTTGATTCATGAAAATGTGCATGTGGGTGAGGTGCATACTTTAGATGAGTTTGTACTAGATGCGGATGTGATTGAGGAGATCGCAAGTAACCCAAACTCTAAGCAAGCTAAGCAGCTTGAAAAAGTGTTGCTAGAACGCTTTAAGAAACATACGGGTGATCCTAAGTTTAAGTCTTTGAGTGAGCGCCTAGAGGAGCTACGAAATAAAGCGGAGTTGGGCCTGATCGCGTCAATCGACTTTGTTAAAGAGCTTTGTAAAATTGCTAAAGAAACGGTACAAGCAGAAAAAGCACTCGCAGCTGAACTTCAGGAGAAAACGCCAAAATCTGCACTGACCGATTTGTTTTTAGAGATGAAGACGGATCAAACACCAGTGGTTGTGGAGCGCATAGTGACGGATATTGATGCGATTGTTCGGGTGGTGCGCTTTCCGGGTTGGCAGAACTCGACAGCGGGTGAGCGCGAGGTGCAGAAGTCACTGCGTAAGGCGCTGTTGAAGTATAAGCTGCACAAGGATCAGGTGTTGTTTGATCGGGCTTATGGGTATATCAGGGAGTATTATTAAGTAATTGCGCCATCATTCTTGAGAGTATCAATATCATCTGGCTGATAGCCCAATTCCCGTAAAATATTCTGTCCATCCGCTCCTGGCGCTTTAGGACTCTTCGGTGTGACGGTTGCCGTACGACCAAACCTAGGCGCTGGCGCTGCCTGCAACACGCCACCCACCCGAATAAAATTCCCACGCTCAGCATTATGTGGATGCGTCTCCACTTCATCAAAATCAAGCACCGGGGCAACGCAGGCATCAGTACTGTCAAAAATCTGCATCCACTGTTCGCGTGTTTTAGTTTTAAATATCGTTTGATAAGTCTCTCGTTTATCCGGCCATTTTTCCTGCTGATATTGCGTGGCGATCTCTGCTTCATCCAATCCACTTAATTTCACCAATTCAGTAAAAAAGTGTGGCTCCAGTGGCCCAACGGAAATAAATTTCTCATCAGCCGTTTCATAGCAGCGATAAAACGGCGCAGCACCATCCAATAAATTACTCTCTCGCTGAGTCGTCCATGACTGCTGGGCGAACCAACTATGGATCAATCCCATCATGGCAGGAACGCCATCGACCATAGCGGCATCAACTACCTGACCTTTGCTGGATTGACTGCGTTCAAACACTGCGGACAGCACGCCGAACAACAAAAACATAGTCCCACCGCCATAGTCTGCTACTAAATTTAAAGGTGGGATCGGGGCTTGTTTATCTTTACCAATGGCATTGAGCGCGCCAGTGATTGAGAGGTAGTTAATGTCATGGCCAGCTGTTTGTGCCAGTGGACCAGTTTGCCCCCAGCCCGTCATTCGACCGTAAATAAGTCCCTGATTTTGCTTGTGAAGTATCTCAGGGCTAAGACCAAGCTTTTCCATTACTCCAGGTCGGAAACCTTCAATGAGGATGTCTGCGGTAGCGATGAGCTGTTTGGCAATTTTTAGGCCTTGGGCAGACTTTAGATTCAGGGCAATGGATCGTTTATTGCGCCGATTAATATCTGTAGGGTCGGCAGCGGCACTGTTACGATCAATCACTATGACCTCGGCGCCCAAGTCTGCCAGTAGTTGCCCTGCCAGTGGGCATGGGCCGAGACCTGTCATTTCTATCACTTTTAGATTTTTCAGTGGTCCGCTCATAAAGTTCTCGTTTGCTGATGCTCAAAATCGATAAAACAGTGATTTTCACGTATGAAGTGGCATTATTGTATGATTTGTAAGAAGATCTTAATTCAAAGTTTGATATAATCAATATTCACGAATGGAATCAAGGATTCAGGGTTGTTTACAATGACCGAAGATAAGCCAAGAAAAACGCTCACACTAAAAAGAAAACCAAAGGCTAAGGCCGCTGAAGCGAGTCATTCCGAAGAGATTAATGATGACGTGACAGAGTCAGTCAGAGGTCGCAAGCGCGTGATAAAAATGCAGTCTGCGGCACAGAAAAAGGCGATTAAAGACAGTAAATTATCTCCGTCTGAGCGTCAGTCACGTGAGCTCAAGCGTTTGCTTGCTGAGACATTTTCAGTATGGCGTCGCCGCCGACCATTGGCGCGTGGTATTGATGAGCAGATTGCTGCCTTTATAGAAACCCAGGGCGTTGAGATTAGTAAGCGCGCGGTAAAAAAACTACTGCACCGTCATACACATCACAAAAGTTACTTACAGAATGTAGCGCGTGGTGGTGTGCGTTTTAAGTTGGATGGCACTGAAGACGGTGAGATTCTGCCGGAAGAGCGTGATCATGCCAGACGCGCCATGGAATCACTGGAGTCTTGAGTACCAAAACCGCTGAACAGTGGATCGAAGCGCTGAAGTTAGTGCCATTGCCAGAAGAGGGTGGTTGGTATAATGAGGTGTACCGGTCCGATGAAACTATCAAGCGAGCGGCACTGCCTGCAAGATTCGCTGGCGAACGATGCTTCGCAACTTCAATTTATTATTTGCTAAAAAGTGATGAGTTCTCGGCATTTCATCGCATTCAACAGGAAGAGATCTGGCACTTTTATGAAGGTAGCCCACTGATCGTTCATGAAATTGATTTGGCGGGAAATTACACGGCACACCGTTTGGGAAGAGATTTTGATGCTGGGGAGCGTTTCCAGCTGACCATTCCACGTGGCCACTTGTTTGCTTCCAATGTTATTGAGTCCGCAAGGGATTCATTTTCTCTGGTTGCTTGTTCGGTTTCACCGGGCTTTGAGTTTGTAGATTTTGATGCACCAAAACGTGAGGTGCTGCTGCAGTCTTATCCGCAACATGCTGAAGTGATTCACTCCCTCACGCGCGAATAAAGACCAGCTCATTTTGCCGATAACATCGGGTGAATAACCACCGACAAAATGCGCTGGTACTACTGGTACACTGCCGTTTTGATGTTAGTGAGCGTGTTTGCTCTGGTCTTGTAATGGAACAGCAGGCTTAGCTGAAAGCGTATACATCTTGTAGATGAACCATCCCATACCACCAAAAATAGCGGCCAATGTGACAATGCTAAGAATTCCGGTTTGACTGAATAAAAAGTCCATGAGTGTGACTCCATCGTTAATTAAGTGATGGAGTCAGCTTATCGTGAGCTGGGAATCGCTTCCTTGATACATATCAATTTTATAAAAAATTATTGCTGCGATGCCTGTATCTGCTGTTTGATGGATAGGATGTACTGGCTGACTGAGGCTAGTTTTTCTGTATCTATTCCGGTGTGATAGCCTAGTTTGTGCAGTAGTTGCACCACTGCATCGGTTGAGACATTGCCTTTAGCGCCAGGTGCATAGGGGCAACCACCCAACCCACCGACAGCTGAGTCAAAGGTTCGAATACCTAGATCTAAACTCGCCTGGATATTATCTAGCGCAAGGTTGCTGGTGTCATGGTAGTGACCGGCTAGTTGGTCTGCCGCAACACGGGTGAGGACTGCTTCCAGCATGCGTGTTATTTCATCGGGTTTTGCTCTGCCGATGGTGTCGCCGAGTGACACTTCATAGCAACCTAGTGCTATTAAACGAGCGGTGGTACTGGCGACGCTGGCGGGATCGACTGCGCCGTCGTAAGGACACTCTACGATGCAAGACACATAGCCGCGAACGGGTATTCCGTCTTGTTTAGCCAGCTCCATAATCGGCTCAAAGCGTTGAATACTCTCTTCGATGCTACAGTTTATGTTGTGTTGGCTGAAGCCTTCTGAGGCAGAGGCAAAGATCGCGATTTCATCAGCGTTAGCTGCCTTGGCTCGCTCATAGCCTTTAAGGTTAGGGGTTAGTGCTGAGTAAGTGATCTTGCTATTGCGATGAATGCCCGCCAGAACATCGGCTCCATCTGCCATTTGCGGTACCCATTTGGGAGATACAAAGCTGGCTGCTTCAATTTTTGTTAGGCCTGTTTCTGACAAGCGATTGATCAATTCGATTTTTTGAGCCGTCGGGATCATTACTTTTTCATTTTGCAAACCATCTCGTGGCCCCATCTCAAAAATGGTAACGTTTTTATCGCTCATGACTTCCTCATAAAATTTTGTTGTTGTGGCAGCGTGATGCATGCAAGAACATAGAGGGTTATAGTACTCTGAAATCTTGCGAAATTGGACCTTTCCTTATGATGAAAGTACGGCTTTTATTAATCCTGAGTAGTGCCTTTATGACTGCTTGTACACTGATGCCTGCCACTAAAAAGAGCGCTACGCAGCCAATGAATTCAGTAAGGCTTGCCACGTTGTATGATGTGGCGATTTACGAGAGTTCCTCAAAGAAGCGGGTTTCTCTGCAGCAAACAGCAAAAGCTTTACGTGATGCGGATGTTGTTTTTATTGGTGAATATCACGGTAACCATGCGTCTCACTGGTTGCAGGCTCAGTTACAGGCGGCACTACATACCTCGCAGCCAAAACAAATACTGTCGCTTGAGCAATTTAGCACGGATAAGCAAGCTGAATTGAATCAGTATCTGAAGGGAGAGATTGGTGAGGTTGCATTGATAAAGACTGCCAGTGCCTGGCCGAATTACAAGGCGTCTTATCGTCCTCTGGTTGAGTTTGCCAAGCAACATAACTCTCCCGTGATTGCTGCGAATGCACCTGCTGACATTGTTCGCTGCATTGGCAGGCAAGGGGAGTCTTACCTAAGCAAGATTAAGCTGGAGCGTCGCCAGCAGTTAGCAAAGCAGGCTTTTTTAAATGATGTGGATTATCAGGCTGCGTTTCAAAAAGTAATGCATGCACCCTCAGGCGCGACCAGTAAAGCCCAGTCTGCCTTGAGTAATAGTTATTTAGCGCAGTTGAGTCGTGATAATACGATGGCAGAATCCATTGTGAAGGCGCTAAAACAGAACCCGGATCATCAGCTTATTCATATGAATGGCGCTTTTCACAGCGATAATCATTTAGGTACGGTAGCCTTACTAAAGCAGCGTTTGCCGGATATAAAGATCAAGGTGATTAGCCCAGTGAGATTGAATGCAGATAAGTCCAAGAACATTCCCTATGATAAAGGTGATTACGTCTACTTACTAAAACCACTGCCAGATCAATATGCCAATGATGCTGAACGCTCCGCTGCGTTTAAATCAATGTTTAGCCAGGCCAGACGTAAGGTCTGCGAATAGTCTACGGTTAGCTATGGATTCTTGAAATAGCGCGCTTTTGTCGCCATAGTCACTGCACACACACAATCACACACTAGGAATAAGAATGGCTAAGTACGCCACGGAAACGGTAACCGAAGTAAAGCATTGGAATGACACGCTGTTTAGTTTTAAGACCACCAGAGATGACGGTTTGCGCTTCCGCAATGGTGAGTTCATCATGATTGGTCTGGAAGACGAGCCGCGTCCGTTGATGCGTGCGTACAGTATTGCCAGTTCCAATTTTGATGAGTATCTGGAGTTTTACAGCATCAAAGCGCCGAATGGTGCGCTGACATCCCGTTTACAACACTTAAAAATAGGTGATGATGTTTTAATAGGCTCTAAACCGACCGGTACGCTAGTGCCTGATGACTTAAGGCCGGGTAAGCATTTATTCCTGTTTGCCACGGGAACCGGTTTGGCGCCGTTTCTCAGTATTATCAAAGACCCGGAAGTGTATGAGCGATTTGAGAAGGTCGTGGTATTTCACGGTGTGCGATTCTTAAGTGAGCTTGGTTATTATGACTGGTTGTCGGAAGGCCTGAAAAACCATGAATATCTGGGCGAGCTGATCAGCGATAAACTGTGCTATTACCCCGCGGTGACCAGAGAGCCATTCCGTAATCAGGGTCGTTTGACTGATTTGGTGAAGTCCGGAAAGTTGTGTAAAGACTTAGGCCTGCCACAGCTGAATCCGGAAACAGATCGCGCCATGGTCTGCGGAAGTCCTGCCATGCTTCAGGATACCTGCGATATGTTGAATGAGCTTGGTTTTGAGATTAGTCCAAAAATCGGTGTGCAGGGTGACTACGTGATTGAGCGGGCCTTCGTTGAGCGATGACAGAACGTCAATATTCAGTGGAGTAGCGCGGTTAAGGCGCTGCTACTCCATGGTTCATTAAACGGTTACACCATGTAAAACGCTATCATTGCTGCCAGAGTCATAATAAGTCCAAAGCGCCAGTGATAGCTAAACATCTTCGCCAGACTTAACTGGTAATGCCCTTTGAAAAATAATGACAATCCGGAAAATGGACTCATGACGGCGGCAATAGACCACGCTGACAGATAACAAAGTGCTAATAACGTCGTGTCAGGATCAGTACTTAAAATAACCGGCGCGGTCACGGAAATCCCCACCAAAACATGCGCCCCCAGCATCGCTACGGCCAATAGCAGTAGCAATAATAAGCTGGCAACTCCGGCATCAAATGTTTCGAAAGGCAATAGCGGCGGGTAATGCTTAAGGAGTGCGGTGCCTCCGTAACCCAGTACGCCCGCACTGATAAACAATAAAAACTCCCCCCGTAAATTCCCTAAACCAACACTGACGTGTCTGGTAATACTTCTGGTGCTTTGAATTACTCCCTGTCGCTTAATCAGAAACAGGCAAGGAATGAGTAAGGCAGAGATAGAGACCAGTAAAACCATCGCCACATCTGGCCAGATTAGGCGAGCTACTAATGCGCTGATTAAGAGACTCAGAGGAAGCAGCAGTGGTCCGATTCCAATGGGGTAGCCTTTAAACGTTGTCAGATGCTCCGGGTCGGTATGTTTGGCTTCAAAGAAACTGATGGTCAAGGCAATGAGAGTCAGCGGTATGCTGTAAATCCATAATGACAAAATATCGATGTCTGGCAGGTAGTGCAGGACGGTTGCCATAGCGCCAAAGAATGGTGACCAGTATGCGGCGATACAAACGGCTCGCATGGTTAAAATCGCCAGTGTTTTACTTAGGCTGCTGTCTTTATTTAAGTAGTCTGCTACTACAATACTGGCACTCATATTGATGATCGCCGCTAACAGGTGTGTGCCGAGCAGTGTTTGAACAAAAGCGGCTGGGCCAGTGCGTTGTTTTTGTGCTGCAGGTGTGACCGGGAGTACTCTTAGAAAGCTGACGGAGGTAAAGAGTATTAGCAACGGAATATTGCTATTTAAGGCGTCTAACCAGGGCACATCGTCACCTAAAAAATGCATCCAGATCAGCAGTGAAAACCCAATACCTAGCATGAGCCCGCACTGCCAGAGTAGCGTTTTACTGAGTGTTGTTGGTAACAAAATAACAGCAACGGCTGCCATGAGTCCGGTGTATGACAAGGCTTGATGATGAGTAATTAGCGTTAGTGCGATTATCGCAAACAGCAGGATCAACCAACCGCCCAACGTTGAACGCCAATGTGTTGAAGGAAGTATATTGAGAGTCACAGAAGACTACGCTCGGGTTGGTTTAAATTGGCAGTGTAGTCCTGTCATACACAGACGTAAAGTAATGATAGGTTGACAATTGTAGACGATCGGTCTATAAATAAAAGATGACTCAGAAACAGACTAATCCAGTACGCAGGGGGCGACCTCCGAAAAACGGTTATTCACCGGAAGAAACACGGCAACGTTTGATACGTCAGGGTATCGAAGTGTTTACGGAGAAGGGGTTTAGCAGTTCAGGCTTGGATGAGATTTTGCGTCAGGAGAAAGTGCCGAAAGGCTCTTTCTATCATTACTTCCAAAGTAAAGAAGCATTCGGAGAAGCTGTCATTACTGAATATGCCCAGTATTTTGCGAATAAACTCGATCGAAATTTCAATAACGAACAGCTGTCCCCAATGCAGCGACTACAGTCCTTTGTTGACGAAGCATGCCACGGTATGCAAAAACATAAATTTAAACGTGGCTGTCTGATTGGTAATCTTGGCCAAGAGCTAGGTTCATTACCGCCTGCATATCGTGTGCAGCTGGACTCTGTTTTTCTGAATTGGCAAATGCGTTTAGGGCTGCTCCTGCAAGCCGCTCAGGAAGCAGGTGAGTTATCAAAAGACGAAGACACGAAAGCGTTGTCCGCTTTTTTCTGGATCGGTTGGGAAGGAGCTATTCTGAAATCAAAGCTGGAAATTTCAGAGCAACCGATACGATTATTTATCCAGTATTTCATGCGACTTTGTCGCTAAGCAACACATTCAATGCGACCAAAACACGCGTTTATTTATAGACGATTGGTCTAAATTATTGATACACAATGAGAGGGTTTCCCATGTTTAAAGCGTTACTGATCGACAAAAATGATGATGGATTACAGGTTGGACTTAATGAAATTGAAGAGTCTCAACTACCAGAAGGTGATGTACGGGTTAAAGTACTGTACTCCACGCTGAACTACAAAGATGGCCTGGCAATTACCGGTAAAGCACCGGTAGTGCGAAAGTTTCCGATGGTGCCGGGAATTGATTTTGCGGCTGAGGTTGTTGAGAGTAATCACCAGGCTTGGTCTGTTGGCGATAAAGTAATTTTGAATGGTTGGGGTGTTGGTGAGTCTCATTGGGGTGGTTTGGCAGAGCAGGCCAGAGTCAATGGTGATTGGTTAGTCGCCTTGCCTGAGTCTGTGTCAGCAAAGCAAGCCATGTCTATCGGTACTGCCGGATATACTGCAATGTTGTGTGTGATGGGTCTACAAGACCAAGGTGTGAAGCCAGAAGACGGAGAGATTATTGTTACTGGTGCTAACGGTGGGGTGGGCAGTATCGCCACGTTGTTGTTGTCCAAGTTAGGCTATACCGTGGTGGCCTCAACTGGTCGCCTGGAGGAGACTGATTACCTGAAGTCTTTAGGTGCGACTGAGGTGATTCATCGTGATGAGTTCTCATCACCTGGTAAGCCTCTGGCTCGTGAGCGTTGGGCAGGTGCTGTTGATAGTGTTGGTAGTCACACGCTCGCGAATGTGTGTGCTTCAACCCGTTATGGTGGCGTAGTCACTGCTTGTGGTCTGGCGCAGGGCATGGATTTCCCAGCAACGGTTGCTCCATTTATTTTACGTGGTGTGCGCCTGATTGGCATCGACAGTGTTAATGCACCGCTGGAAAAGCGTATTGAAGCCTGGACTCAGTTAGCTAACTTACTGGATATGGATAAACTGGCAGAAAACACACGTGAAATCACACTGAATGACTGTGTGGAAGTGGCGACAGACTTATTAGCGGGGAAAGTGCGTGGTCGTGTTGTTGTCGATTGCACCGCTTAACTGAAATTTGCCCTAAGTAACGCTCAGGCACGACATTCTCATTATTCGTTTACGGAGATTGTTGTGTCTAAGCTTTCCGTTTATTTGCTTTTGCTTTATTGAGTGCTGTTGGTAGACTCTGTGACAAATAATATTCCTTGTCATACGACGATCATTCAACGGTTAACGGAAGCATAATCATGAGTAAATTTTCAGGAAAAACAGCACTAGTCACCGGCTCGACGAGTGGTATCGGTCTGGGTATTGCTAAAGAGCTAGCATCACAGGGCGCGAATATCGCCTTGAATGGTTTTGGTGATGCAGAACAGATTGAGGCACAACGCAGTGCGTTGGAGTCTGAGCATGGTGTAACCGTTAAATATTATGGTGCTGACCTTACCGATGTTGCTCAAATTGAAGCAATGATGTCGTCTATCCCTGATGAAACTGGTCCGATTGACATTCTGGTCAATAATGCTGGTATGCAGTTTGTCTCTCCCATTGAAGATTTTCCCGTAGCGCGCTGGGATATGATTATTGCGCTGAATCTTACCGCTTCATTCCACACTATTCGGTTAGCCCTTCCTGCGATGAAGAAAAATAAGTGGGGCCGTATTGTGAATATTGCCTCGGCACACGCCTTGGTAGCCTCTCCTTATAAATCAGCCTATGTCGCGGCCAAACATGGTATAGCGGGCCTGACTAAAACAGTTGCGCTGGAAGCGGCAGAAGAGGGTGTAACGGTTAATGCTATTTGTCCGGGCTATGTGTGGACGCCACTGGTTGAAAAGCAAATCCCTGATACCGCTAAGGCACGTGGCATGACGGAAGAGCAGGTGATTAATGATGTGATGCTAGCCGGTCAGCCCACGAAGCAGTTTGTATCCATTGAGCAAGTTGCCGCGTTTACCACATTTCTTTGTACAGATGACGCAAGTGGCGTTACCGGGTCCATGCAGTCGATTGATGGCGGGTGGATTGCGCGATAATGTGCGCTCTATAGTAATTTTGTTTGGGAGATACTGAAATGATGATTAGAAACTTACTCATGTCAGTGATGCTGATGTCGGCTTATGGCTGTGCTGGTACGTCTATAAATGATAAGGGTGCGCAA
This sequence comes from Leucothrix pacifica, assembly GCF_003172875.1. GTDB lineage: Bacteria > Pseudomonadota > Gammaproteobacteria > Thiotrichales > Thiotrichaceae > Leucothrix > Leucothrix pacifica. The sequence goes on from NZ_QGKM01000012.1 coordinate 13,135, forward strand.
GACTCTGGAGCCTCAGCTAAGCAATGCTTGGCTAGCCAGCCTAAGAATGCTCATATGTGGATTAACTCGATGCCAAGTCCGGATTCATCGGGTCGTGCCCCTTTACGGGTAACGTTTACGGTTACGACGCCGACACCGGGTTACCAATTCGCTCTAGAGGTTGATCAGGTGAAGGAGAGTTTTCCTGAGCAGGTTGTGTTGGATCTTATCGTTAGCAGACCCGATGGGATTGTTGCTCAAGTGATTACCGAGACAGATGTGAACATCAAGCTGGATGATTTTCCGGGGTCAGTAGGAAGTTCTGTGCAAATCAACTGTGCAGGAAAATCATTCCTGAAGGTGAATGAGGTAATGGCTGTCTATTGAGGGGGCCGCTAGAACGAGTCAGATTTAATCTTAAAAGATATGCCGCTGTCAGTGCTTTCAGATTTGCAGCGGCATGGTCAGTTATTAGTTGTGGGTGAGGCGATTAGTGTCCTGCTTCACCCATAATCCATTCCACAAACGTTTCGGTGGTTTCAATGTTGTGCCCGTGCTTATGCTTATCCATCACTAGATGGTAGCTGTAATCCAGTGGAAGCTCTAAGTCAAAGGGTGCGATTAATCGTCCATCATCAATGTCTTTAGATGCCAGTTGGTCGATGGTTAGTACAACACCGTGCCCGGCAACTGCTGCCTCTAATGCTAGTGACACATGATTAAACCGAGAGCCACGTGTTGTATCTACTTCAGTCACCCCTGCAGCCGATAACCAGGAATCCCAGTCCTGCTGACCGCCGTGTAAGGTGTCATCATGAATCAATGTGTAATGACGCAGATTGTCCGGATTGTTTAAAGGAAATTCACCATTTAACAGTGTTGGGCTACACAGCGGTTTGACACCAACATCGAATAGTTTGGTGGCATCACAATCCGGGTAATTCCCTTTACCAAAACGGATAGACACATCTGTACCATCACGTCCGTGTTTAGCTCCCTTGTAGGATTCCAGATAATCCGAACTTGCCAGAATGCGAAGGTCTATGTCCGGAAACATCTCGGTAAACTGATTCATTCTGGGAATAAACCACTTAGATGCAAATGAGGGAGCCATGCCGACCGTTAATTGGCGACGGTTGGTACGTTGGCGTATTTCTGCAACAGCATCCGCCAGTGTTGAGAATCCCTGACTTAACTTCGGGTAGCAGTGTAAGGCGACTTCTGTCAGTTCCAGCCCTTGGTTTCCCCTAATGAATAGGGTCACGTCTAAGTACTCTTCCAGTACTTTGATATGCCGACTTACTGCGGCGGGGGTAACAAATAATTCAGCGGCTGCTTTGGTAAGATTTAAGTGGCGTGCAGCAACTTCGAATGCTTTTAATGCGTTTAGCGGTGGTAGTGGTGCTTTACTTTTGTAAGTCATAAAGAGACAACTATTATGTTTTTTGCGTCTGTTAACAATCTGAAGACGTGTAAGATGTTGTGGTGCTAATCTATTCTAAGTAACTGAATAATATATGATTTAGCGTGATGTTAACGATTTATGGTACTGGCATTGAGTTTTTGTCTATTGAGTCTGTAAGGTCTGGGGGCTATCTTAGAGTCGTAAGATGATTTCCTCCTCCTTTACCAAGAGTGGTGCAAGACCTACCAGTTAGAGTCAGGCACTGCTCTTGGACTTCTTACTATTTTCTGAGTATATCACCCGAATACGCCCTTTCTGAATATTTTCACAAAATAATATTGTCTATTAAGTGGGCATTAATCATGATCCTGTATTATTAGCCACAGAGTATCAGTCAAAGACAAGCCTTGTGCGGACATTCAGATAGAGTTAACTAGCAGTACAGCTCTGTAAGTCTGACCAGTCTAAGATTGCTACTCTCGATCTCATGTAAGTGATTTCTCCTCCTCCTCGACCATGGGGTATGTAGACGGTATGTTAGTCTACAAGCCCCCTCTGGTTTTTTCTTGTGCTGGTAGAGGGAGGTATTGAGCTGAAATGGGTAGCGGTAGGGATTGAGTAGTTATAGTGTAGTGGGCCAGAAACAGAAAACCCAACTACTGCGAAACAATAATTGGGTTATCTTTTTGCGCGTAAGATAGTTTCCTAATCCTCAACCGTAAGATACAAAACCAAGCCACTTAGTTAGGCATCTACTTTGGCGCTTCCTCATCTCCTCATGATTCGGTTTGCAGAGCGTATATCTCTACAGTGGTGTAAATTCTAGTTCCCTTTACCTAATCCGGCAACGATTAATTCGAAAAAAATAATCAATTTCAAGTTATAATTCGTTAATATAGGGTTATTAGTTTTATTATTTATTCTTACGCTAGGATCGCAGTTGAGTTTTGCTAAAAACATAGTTAAGTTTTATTAAATGTTGCAGTGCGTCATAGATATTAGTGCAAATGGCTCACAGTTGGTGTATTGAGTTGGCAGGACTTATTTGAAGCCCATTTCCTGAAACACGGTCAATGCAATGTCTACGCGATCCGTCACGATGCCATCGGCACCGGCCTCAAGTAGTCGTTTAATGTCATCAGATGTATTGATCGTCCAGTAGTGGATAGGTAAGCTGGATCTTGCTGCGAAATTAACAAAACGCTTTGAGCTAAGGTTTAGCCAACCAAACTGAGGTGGTATTTGTAGGGCAGCACATTTTGCATCACTGGCCTTAATGGGTATCTTGCTGAGTGCATAAAACTGACTCACTTCCTTTGGTGAGGCGGCGGTCGGGATTTCCGGAGCAATGTTTCTGAAATGATCGATTACCGTTTGATGAAAGCTACCAACTAATACCCGGTTTTCGGCACTTGCCTTGCTTATCGAGTCCACCAGCAGCTCTGCGGCAACTGGGTTTTTATCTTTGATGTCGATATTGATGCGAATATCCGGATACGCTTCAAACAACTCTCCAAGGGTTGGGAGTCTTATGTATCGGCCTCTGAATGCCTCACCATCCTCCGTTTTAAAATGATAAGCAGCATCAAAGTGTTTAAGTTGGATAAGGGTGTGGTTCGTGATCTTGCCAAAGCCGTTAGTGACGCGTTCAAGTGTTTCATCATGAAAGACCAGAATTGCTTTGTCCCGACTTAACCGAATGTCGACCTCCAACACGTCTGCCTGTGACTGGTGGGCAATATCAAATGCATCAAAGGTGTTTTCCGGACCTAAAATCCGGCTCCCACGATGAGCCATTAGTAAGGGTTTTTTATTATTTTTCAGATAGTCGTGGGGTGATGTCTGATCGTTTTGATTAAGTGAGTCCATCAGCTTATTTTGGGTCTAAATCGCCAGAACTCAACGCTTCGAAATAAATGTGGTCAACATAACGATCAATAATATGATCTTCAAAGTGATCAATGCTGCGGTTTTTGATACCACTCACAAACCCCTTCCAGGCATCCTTTCGACGTTGGATAAGGTTGAGCTTGCGGAGTTTTCCTTCAGAATCCAGATAATGCTCATCACCGGTATGACGATAACCTAGCCATGCGGGAGGTACTTTGGGGACAATGTCATTGTTATGCACCCAGCGAACATGGTCGACTTTAACAAAGTTGATATAACGCTTATCACCAACACGGGGGCTACCAAAGGTATAGATCTGAGTTGGGTTGGATTTGATGTGGGACAACATACAGCGCCCCGCACATATAGTCGCCATTGCACCACCTAAAGAGTGTCCGGTAAACCACAGTGTTTTGTCATTACTCTTAAGGCTTTGTTCTAAAATAGGCCATATATCATCCACTTCACGTTTAAATCCGCGGTGAACCCGCCCGATGGTTTCAGCAACTGCAGTGGCAGCATCTAAGTCAGCTCTGACATCATTCCATTCATTCGGTTCTGTGCCGCGACAAGCAATCACGTGGTCTGTTTCGTTAATAAAGGAGTAGGCCTGTGAACCATCACGGTCATAATAAATGACATTGTCAAAGCCTAATATGTGAGCTGCTTTGATAACCTCTGGTTCTGGCAGATAGGCAATCATGGATAGCTCTGCAAATAGTAATGAGCGTGCGAGCGGCCTAAGATGGGTAATTGAGGATGGATTTTTTGATCGTATCAGCAAGTCATCCAGTGTTTGCATACTCTTACTGGCAGCTGGGGCAAGTTCGGTTATGGTTGCTTTACTCATTACTTATGGCTATCGAAATCACAAAGCGAGCAAGTTTACAGGAATCAATCCATCATGCATTAATTTCTGCTGGTGAGTGCGGCGTGAGTCTGGACTGGTGTAGTATACGGGGTATCAAAATACTACATTTTACGAGGTAAGCAATGGCTCAAGTAAGCTGTGATAGTCCAATATTAGGTGTAAAACTGATGCCGGTTGATGAAGCCTTGCAGCGATTGAGTAAATGCGTAGTGCCTGTTAGTGAGACTGAAGAGATTGCTTTAAGTGATGGCTTGGGGCGTGTGTTGGCTGAAGCGATCACATCGCCGCTAAATGTTCCTCCACTAGCGAATAGCTCTATGGACGGGTATGCGGTTAGGGCAGATGAGATACATGAGGGTATTCAATTACCAGTCAGCCAACGTATTCCGGCAGGTTCAGTAGGCTCAACGTTGCTTGAAGGCACAATTGCCAGAATCTTTACTGGCGCACCTGTTCCGGAAGGTGCTGATGCGGTCGTGATGCAAGAGTTATGCGAGGTGGGTGCAGATGGCGTCACTATCTCCGCCTCTATTGATAAAGGTGAAAATATTCGTGCTGCAGGTGAGGATATCAAACAAGGTGAATTGGTATTGTCTGCTCATCACAAACTACGTGCGCAAGATCTTGGTTTATTGGCGTCAGTAGGAGTTTGTCGCATTCGTGTCTATAAGAGGCTGCGTGTCGCGGTCTTTTTTACAGGTGATGAGTTGCGCGAACCAGGGGAGGTGCTCGCAGAAGGGCAAATCTATAACTCCAATCGATACACCTTAGTTGGCATGCTGCAGAGAATGGGATGTGAGGTGGTTAACCTAGGTATCATTCAGGATGATTTGGCCTCAACAATTGATGCACTGAACGATGCATCATCACAAGCTGATTTGGTGATGACTAGCGGGGGGGTATCGGTTGGTGAAGAGGATCATGTCAAATCAGCGGTTGACTCACTTGGAACGCTGGACCTGTGGCGAATCAGTATTAAGCCTGGTAAGCCACTAGCCTTTGGTGAAGTTAATGGTGTTCCGTTTCTGGGCTTACCGGGCAATCCTGTCTCAGTGTTTGCTACCACTTGCGTGTTAGCCAGACCGTTTATATTGGCAATGCAAGGTGGTGAGTTTGAGTCGGTCAAAGGGTTTAATGTAACGGCGAATTTTGATTTAGCGTACACCGTGCGTCGACAGGAGTATCTGCGGGTGCGCTTGGTTGTTGCAGAAAATGGAAAAGCAGTTCTTGAGTCTTATCCCAATCAAAGCTCAGGTGTGTTGACGTCTGCGAGTTGGGCGGATGGGCTGGCGGTAGTGCGCGAAGGAGTGAAGCTGTCAAAAGGTGATGAACTAGAGTTCATACCGTTTAGTCTGTTTGATCTGTAAAGATTAGAACCGATAAGTGTAAATAAAATGGCGCGCTGGGGAAGATTCGAACTCCCGACCCTCTGGTTCGTAGCCAGATACTCTATCCAACTGAGCTACCAGCGCGTATTTTACTAACTTATGAAGATGTAGGAATGATATTAAGGAAGTGGCGCGCTGGGGAAGATTCGAACTCCCGACCCTCTGGTTCGTAGCCAGATACTCTATCCAACTGAGCTACCAGCGCACTTCTTAAATCCTACTAGACACGACTCTAACGATGGCGGAGAAAGAGGGATTCGAACCCTCGATACGGGATAAACCGTATACTCCCTTAGCAGGGGAGCGCCTTCAGCCACTCGGCCACTTCTCCGTGCTAGATTTCGTGAAGGGCGGTAGATTACTCATATTGCCCTTGGAGGTAAAGTGTTTTTTTCAATTTTATTCGTAATTTTTTTTTGACGCCAATAAGTCATTATAGTTTGATTTATCGAGTCAGTCGGTTTAATCTTCCGCGATTGTATGAAACGTGGCATTGAACGGAGAAGCTAAATGCGTCAAACACTGATAGCGGGCAACTGGAAGCTTAATGGTACGAAGCAATCTATTATAGAGTTGCTGGCCGGTATTTCTGCGGGTCTCAATAATAGTATGAATGCGTCAGTTGCGGTTTGCGCACCTTATATATACGTACCGCTGGTTGAGACCGCTCTTAAGGATAGCGATATCAGTTTGGGCGCGCAGGATGTATCTGCTCACACATCAGGCGCATACACGGGCGAGGTTAGTGCTTCAATGCTGGCTGAGTTCTCTTGTGAGTACTGCTTGGTCGGTCATTCTGAGCGTCGTAGTTTGCACATCGAGACTGATGCAGAGGTAGCAACTAAATTTAAGATGCTGAAAGATCAAGGTATCACACCTGTATTATGCGTAGGTGAAAGTCTTGAAGAGCGCGACCAAGGTGTTACAGAAGATGTTGTTAAGCAGCAGATTCTGGCTGTGATAGATGCCCACGGTATCAGTGCGTTAGAAAATGCAGTGATTGCCTACGAGCCAGTATGGGCAATTGGTACCGGAAGAACGGCGACACCGGATCAGGCACAAGAGGTTCATGCGTCTATTAGGGTATTGCTTGAAAGTTTTGACAAGACTATCGCGGAGACAACTCAAATTCTCTACGGTGGTAGTATGAATCCGGCAAACGCTTCTGCATTGCTTGCAATGCCGGATATTGATGGTGGTCTGATTGGTGGCGCCTCATTAAAAGCAGATGACTTCCTGGCAATTTGTCAGGCCGCTTAACTTAAAAAAATATTACTATGCTTTATAACATTTTATTGATTGTACAATTAATCGCATCTCTGGGAATCATTGGTCTTGTGCTAATGCAGCACGGTAAAGGTGCGGATGCAGGCGCTGCTTTTGGTGGCGGTGCTTCAGGCTCAGTATTTGGATCTAAAGGTTCTGGTAACTTTTTGAGTCGTACGACTGCGATACTGGCAACTATATTTTTTGTCAACTCTCTGGTTTTGGCTTGGCTGGTTGCTCATCCTGAAGGTGAGTCAAGAAGTGTTGTTGAATCAGTTGTGACTAGTACTAGTCAAACTGACGAGAAAGCGGTACCATCTGCGCCCTCAGATGTACCGGTCCCTGTCGGCACTACGCCACAGAATGATCAGTCTGACGTTCCAGCTGCACCTCAGCAGTAAGAATGAATTTTGCCGATGTGGTGGAATTGGTAGACACGCCATCTTGAGGGGGTGGTGGCCCTAGGCTGTGCCGGTTCGACTCCGGCCATCGGCACCATATTAACGACGCCCGGTTCTCCGGGCTTTGTTTTGTCTCAAAAATGCTTTATTTCATTTAAAAGCCGATTTTAATGAGTGATAGGCCTAAACAATAATTAATTATGCTTATTCGCTTATATTTTGCCTTGTAAAGAAGGTTGCCCATTGGATGGGTATCGATTATGCTTTATCGGCAAATATATAAAGGGGTGTCGCGACCAAGACGGTCGTGAATACAGAAAATAATCACAGGAGCCTTGCTCCATAGAAGTGCCCACTCAGTCACTACAAATCAAAATTAAGTAGTCTATTTTAGGAGTTCCAAATGCTGAACAAGAGCTATGCCTCAGCCGCCATTCTTTCTTTGCTAATACCTGTGTCGCAAGCAGCAGATACTGATCGTGTTGACGCTACTGACACATTACCAGATGCTAAGCCGGGTGAGTGCTACTCAAAAGTAATCGTACCTGCAGTGTTTGAGACAGTAACGGAAGAAGTTCTGGTTAAGCCTGAGACAAGTACTGTTGAAATCATTCCTGCAACGTTCGATGTTCAGGAAAAAGAAGTACTTGTTAAAGAAGCATACACAAAATTAGTTGCTGTACCTGCGGTTTACCGTACAGAAACAGAAGAAGTTGAAGTATCACCAGCTCGTAACGAGTGGGTGACCCGTCTGGATCGCCGCGGTATTCCGGCAAGTCCTGCGCTATTAGCAGCAGCGAAGACCAACGGTGTTGATCTTGACGTTGCACAGCCAAATCAATGTTTCAGTGAGTTTTACATTCCTGCAAAGTTCGAGACTACTGAGAAAGAAGTACTCGTTAAAGAAGAAGCTGAGCAGATCACTGTAGCAGAAGCTCAGTATGAACAGACAGAAGAAACTGTCATGGTTAAAGCTTCTACTAAGGATAAAGTTCTGACAGAAGCTGAGTATGAAGTCATCGAAGAGCAGGTTATGGTAGAGCCTGCTAAGGCAGTCTGGAAGAAGGGTACTGGTCCGATCACACGTATCGATAACAGTACTGGCGATATCATGTGTTTGGTTCAGATTCCTGCTAAATACAAGACCATCAAGAAAACTGTTCTGAAATCAGCTGCAGCGATTCAGGAAGTTGAAGTGCCTGCTGAGTCAATTGTTGTTCCTGTTAGTCGCTTAGTCAGTGATTCTACTGCGGACCGCACAACGCTTCCTGCTGAGTTCAGTAAAGTTGAAGTAACTAACAAAGTTGCTGATGCTGCGTTCATCTGGAGAAATGCTGAAGTTGCTGGTGAAGGTACTGCGACTGGTAACACTATCTGTCTAAAAGAGATTCCTGCGGTATTCACAAGCGTGAAGAAGCAAGTGATCGATACACCAGCGACAGTAAGAGAAGAGAAGGTTCCAGCTGAGTACAAAACTGTTCAGGTGAAGAATGTTTCTGCAGAAGCTGAAGAAAAGCGTACGATCATTCCTGCAGTATTCGATACTGTTGAGAGAGAAGAGAAGAAGTCTAGTGAGCGTTTGGAGTGGAGACGTGTTTTGTGTGAAACAAACATGACTCGTGACACTAACAAGAAGATTCAGCAAGTATTGAAGGATGCTGGTTACTACAATGGTCCAATCGACGGAAGTATCGGTCGTGGTACATTGGCATCAGTTGAGAAGTATCAGAAAGACAATGACTTGCCAACAGGTGGTCTGACTATTCAGATGCTAGAGAAGATGGGTATCATGTAAGCTGATTGCTTAATCTGATACGAAAAGGTCACTCATTGAGTGGCCTTTTTTGTGTCTGATGGATCTTAATGAGTCAGTGATTAAAATATTGATATAGAGTGTGAATAAATTAAGGCTGGTCTGTTAAAGGGGCCGGAGAGGTATAACGACGCCGCGGGATTAAAGATTGTCGCCTTGTTCTCTTAGCGCATAAAACTCAGTATAAAACTCATCAAAGCGATCATCATCCAATGCTTCACGTATGCCACGCATTAATTCCTGATAGTAGTACAGGTTGTGAATGGTGTTTAGGTGTGCGCCCAGAATCTCTTTACACTTATCAAGATGGCGTAGGTAAGAGCGCGAGTAGTTCTGGCAGGTATAGCAGCCGCATTTGTCATCGATGGGGCTGGTATCGAACTGATGCTTTTGGTTGCGAATCTTCAAAGTGCCATAGCGGGTAAATAAGAAACCGTTGCGAGCGTTACGGGTAGGGATGACGCAGTCAAACATATCCACGCCACGTTTTACTGACTCCACAATGTCTTCAGGTTTACCAACACCCATTAAATAGCGTGGTTTATCTGTAGGCAGATGTGGAGTGGTGGCCTCTAATACTTCATTGCGTTCGTCCATGGGCTCGCCAACGGATAATCCGCCAATTGCATAGCCGTCAAAGCCGATTTCTTTTAGTCCTTCTGCTGAGGTCTTTCTCAGGTCACCATACATGCCGCCCTGGACGATTCCGAAGAGTGCTGACGGGTTCTCTTCGTGGGCCTTCTTGCTTCGTTTAGCCCATCTTAGCGACAGGGACATAGAGTCTCTGGCTTGGTCGATTGTTGCAGGGTAGGGGGTGCATTCATCGAAAATCATGACGATGTCCGAGCCAAGGTCGCGCTGAATCTGCATGGAATATTCCGGTGTTAGCAGAACTTTGTCTCCATTGACTGGTGACTGGAAGTGAGCACCTTCTTCTGTGATCTTCCTCATTTGTGCCAATGAGAATACCTGGAAGCCACCAGAGTCAGTCAGAATAGGTTTTTGCCAGTTCATAAAGTCATGCAGGTCACCATGTGTCTTAATAACTTCGGTGCCCGGGCGTAACATTAAGTGAAAGGTGTTGCCCAGAATAATTTCAGCACCGATGCCTTCGAGCTGTTCCGGTGTCATCGCCTTTACAGTGCCATAAGTCCCTACAGGCATGAATGCGGGCGTTTCAATTGTGCCGCGAGGAAATGTGAGTCGACCACGTCGACTTTGGTCTTTGCTTTTAAGTAGATCGAACTGTAAATGTGACATAAAAACAACTTCGTAAACTATTTGAATCGTGGCATATTACAGGCAATGCTTTAAAATTCAAAAGGCTATATCACCTGCGCTAAAGCTCTTGAAAATTAGTCGCAGAAAATTGAATAAATATGCTTGACGCTATTAAATATCGCGCGTATTATTCGCGCTTCTTCGGGGCAGCAGCGTTACTTAGCTGATCTGAAGTAACTTGGAAACGGGGTATAGCGCAGTCTGGTAGCGCGCCTGCTTTGGGTGCAGGATGTCGGGAGTTCGAATCTCTCTACCCCGACCACGTTTTTCGAGCATGCGTCCGTAGCTCATCTGGATAGAGCATCGGCCTTCTAAGCCGAGGGTAGCAGGTTCGAGTCCTGCCGGACGCGCCATTTGTTCGGTTGGAAGCCATTAAGTATGATGGTGGGTGTAGCTCAGTTGGTAGAGCCCCGGATTGTGATTCCGGTGGTCGTGGGTTCGAGCCCCATCATCCACCCCAATTACTTAGTGCACGATGAGGTCATAATCATGATTTTATCAAAATTTATCTAAAGAGGTTATACACAAGTGCTAATTAGCAATGTATAATCCCCGCTCTTAGCTCACAAGGCAGAGTGGTGTAAGTCAAAGTGCGAGAGTGGCGGAATTGGTAGACGCGCTGGTTTTAGGTACCAGTGTCCTAGGGCGTGAGAGTTCGAGTCTCTCCTCTCGCACCAATTTGACTTAATCCAACCCTGTCCTGGGGAATTTTACGATCTATAGATTATATATCATCTCACCGCTTGCTAGCGGTGGTACATGAGGTTTTGTGCATGCAAGTTTCAGTTGAATCCACTGGTAATATCGAACGCAAACTGACGATTACCGTTCCCGCTGACCATATTGATGGCGAAGTTGAATCGCGTTTGAAGTCCATGCGTGGACGTGTAAAGCTAGATGGTTTCCGTCCGGGTAAAGTGCCATTAAGTGTAGTTAGTCAGCAATATGGCGACTCTGTCTACCAGGAAGTTCTTGGCGAAACATTCCAAAAAACATTTACAGAAGCAGTTGCACAAGAAAGTTTGCGCGTTGCTGGTCAGCCAGAGATCGAGCCGGAAGCGCTTGAGCGTGGTAAAGATCTGACTTACGTTGCGACTGTTGATATCTATCCTGAATTTGAAATCGCTTCAATGGAAGGTTTAGAGATCAAACGCCCAGTTGCTGAAATCAACGAAGATGATATCGACAAGATGATCGAGAATCTTCGCACTCAACAAAAAGAGTGGACTGATATTGAGCGTGCTTGTGCTGATGGCGATACAGTTAATATCGACTTTGAAGGTTCTGTTGATGGTGAATTGTTTGAAGGTGGATCAGCTCAGGACTTCAATGTAGAGCTAGGCGCTGGCAGAATGCTTAAAGACTTTGAAGAAGGTCTGGTGGGCATGTCAAAAGGCGAAGAGAAAGAAATTACGGTTAACTTCCCGGAAGACTACCCGGCTGAAAACCTGAAAGGTAAAGCTGCTCAGTTTAAATTAACTGTGAACAAGGTACAGGAAGCGACATTGCCGGAAGTTGATGCAGCATTCATCGAAAAGTTTGGTGTTGACGCGGGTGATATGGATTCTTTCCGTGCAGAGATTCGCCAGAACATGCAGCGTGAACTTGAGCAAGCTATCAAGAACCGCGTTAAGCAGTCAGTCATGGATGGTCTATCAGACTTACACGAAATCGATTTGCCTAAGGCGCTTGTGACTCAGGAAATTGGTTACGTTCGTAACGAGATGGCAGAAAATGCAGGTGGGGCAGATATGTCTTCACTACCTGATGAGCTGTTTTCTGAGCAAGCATCACGTCGCGTTAAGTTAGGTTTGATTGTTGGTGAAATTGTTACTAAGAACGAACTACAAAGCGACCCTGAAAAAGTTGATGAAATGCTGAATACATTGGCCTCTACTTATGAAGAGCCACAGCAGTTAATCGAATACTACAAAGGCAATCCACAGGCAATGCAAACTATCCAGGCAGCTGTCATGGAAGAGATGATTGTTGAGTGGGTTATGGGTCAGGCTAAGGTAGTTGATGAAGAGGTTGCTTTCTCTGACTTGATGAATCCTCAGCAACAGCAAGCCGCAGCATAATTATAAAAGGAGTCAATGCTGATGAGTAATGCATTAGACACGAAAGCATTGGGTTTAATCCCAATGGTAGTAGAGCAAACTTCACGGGGTGAGCGTTCTTACGACATCTACTCACGTTTGTTGAAGGAGCGCGTTATTTTTGTGGTTGGTCCGGTTGAAGATCACATGGCAAACCTAATCGTTGCTCAGTTACTGTTTCTTGAGTCAGAAAATCCGGAAAAAGATATACATCTATATATCAACTCTCCGGGTGGTGTTGTGACCGCAGGCATGGGTATCTACGATACTATGCAGTTCATCAAGCCAGAGGTTAGTACAATTTGTATTGGTCAGGCGGCAAGCATGGGCGCGGTATTGTTAGCCGGTGGTGCTAAAGGTAAGCGTTACGCTTTACCTCATTCACGTGTGATGATTCACCAGCCGCTGGGTGGTTTCCAAGGTCAAGCGACGGATATTGATATTCATGCTCGCGAGATTCTGAAAATTCGTGATGAACTGAATCGTGTATTGGCTCACCATACTGGTCAGAGTTTAGATCAGATTGCTAAAGACACTGACCGTGATAACTTCATGGATGCTGAAACAGCAGTGAAGTACGGATTGGTGGATGAAGTATTAAGCGAGCGCTAATTGCTATAATTCTTCTGAAGATTAAGGGCCTGTCAAATGACGGGCCTTTTGTGATTTTGGCTTCAGAGGATTATGCTTAGTCTAAACGAATAATTGTTGTGGATGTTTTGGCTTGGATATAAGCAGTGGCGTCTCCATAGTGTAAGTATCTCGATAGCACAAAAAGCTGGGGAAAGCCCCTAGGCCTATCTGTTATTACTGTACTTTCATCAAGAAGTTGATTAAGTTGGGGCATGGGCTTCAATATAGAAATGAGGAATTCTCTGTAATGAGTAAAGACAAAAAAGACGATCAGGATAATGGTAAATTGCTGTATTGCTCGTTTTGCGGCAAGAGCCAGCATGAAGTTAGAAAACTGATCGCCGGGCCGTCTGTTTTTGTTTGTGATGAATGTGTTGATTTGTGTAATGACATCATCCGTGAAGAAATGCAGGACAAAGAGGAAGAGACTCAGGATTCATTGCCTACTCCTCGCGAAATAAATAAATTCCTGGACGATTATGTAATCGGTCAGGATGCTGCGAAAAAAGTGCTGTCTGTTGCCGTTTATAACCATTACAAGCGTATGGAGTATTCGGCCGGTGATGACGGTATTGAGCTGTCGAAAAGTAATATTTTGTTAGTTGGTCCGACTGGTAGTGGTAAAACATTATTAGCAGAAACTCTGGCTCGTACGTTGAATGTGCCATTTACCATGGCTGATGCAACAACGTTGACTGAAGCCGGCTATGTGGGTGAAGACGTTGAGAATATCATTCAGAAGTTGCTGCAAAAATGTGATTATGATGTAGAGAAGGCTCAAACGGGTATTGTCTATATTGATGAGATTGACAAGATTTCTCGTAAGTCTGACAACCCGTCAATCACTCGTGATGTGTCTGGTGAAGGTGTTCAGCAAGCGTTATTGAAATTGATTGAAGGTACAATTGCTTCTGTACCACCTCAAGGTGGACGTAAGCATCCTCAGCAAGAATTCCTTCAGGTTGATACAAAAAATATTCTATTCATCTGTGGTGGTGCTTTCGCCGGATTGGATAAGGTCATTCTGGATCGTACCGAAAAAGGCAGTATCGGTTTCTCGGCACAGGTCAAAGAAGCTGACGGCAAGAAGACGTTTGGTGATGTTATTCAGGGTATCGAAGCAGAAGATTTGGTTCGATATGGTTTGATTCCTGAATTCGTAGGTCGCTTACCCGTTGTGGCGACGCTTCAGGAGTTGGAAGAGGAGTCGCTGGTTCGAATTCTGACTGAGCCGAAGAACGCACTCACTAAACAATACACCAAATTGTTTGATATGGAAGGAAGTGAGCTGGATATCCGTGATGACGCCTTGCACGCAATTGCACGCAAAGCGATGGAGCGTAAGACCGGCGCACGTGGCTTGAGAAGTATCTTAGAGCGAATATTGCTCGATACAATGTATGACTTACCATCGGAAGACGATGTCACAAAAGTGGTTGTGGATGAGTCTGTGGTTATTGGTGACAGTAAGCCTTATCTGATTTATGAAAGTCAGGACGCAGAGCCGGAGCGAAAAGTTTCTTCAGCGGATTAAGCTAGATAACCAAGCCCCATGCTTAACTGCACGGGGCTTTTTTATTTTCAATAATAAGAAGCAGCCGTTGAGATTGCGGAAAACTATCCCAATATCCATGTGATGCTAACAGCTAAAGCAATTAGGCTAAAGAGGTTAAAATGGCAAGAGCTAAAACGATAAAAAATGTACCTGTCCTAACGCTACGCGACGTAGTCGTTTATCCACACATGGTTATTCCATTATTTGTTGGTCGTGAGAAGTCTATTCTTGCACTTGATGAAGCAATGGAAAGTGACAAGCAGGTATTGCTGGTCGCACAGCGCAGTGCCGAAGTTGATGACCCAAGTGCTGAAGATGTTTACGAAATCGGAACATTAGCAACTATTCTGCAACTACTGAAACTCCCTGATGGAACCTTAAAGGTTTTGGTTGAAGGTGGTGAGCGTGCGTTAATTAAAAAGATCAACGAAGACGATAATCACTTCTCAGCTGATATCACGGTTATTCCGGTATCAGATGATTATGATGAGCGTAAAGTCGACTTACTCTCTCGCATGTTGCTCAATTTGTTTGATAAATACGTCAAACTCAATAAAAAGATTCCACCAGAAATACTGTCTTCACTAAGCGGAATTGATGATCCTGCACGATTAGCTGACACCGTTGCAGCTCACTTAGGACTAAAAGTCGCCGCTAAGCAAGAGATATTAGAAGTTGTTGGCGTTAAAGATCGTTTAGAGCAGCTGGTTGAATTGGTTGAAGGCGAGATTGATCTGCTTCAGGTTGAGAAACGTATCCGTGGTCGCGTCAAGCATCAGATGGAGCGTAGCCAGCGCGAATACTATTTGAATGAGCAGATGAAGGCGATTCAAAAAGAGTTAGGTGATATGGATGAAGCACCTAACGAAAATGACGAGCTGGCGCAAAAGATTGAGAAGGCAGGAATGCCTAAAGAAGCATTGGAGAAAGCCACTGCTGAAATGAACAAGCTTAAGATGATGTCTCCGATGTCAGCCGAAGCGACCGTTGTTCGTAACTATATCGACTGGTTGGTTGGTCTTCCCTGGAAGAAGAAGTCTCGCATTGTCTCTAACCTTGCAAAAGCTCAGGCAACATTGGACGAAGATCACTATGGTCTTGATAAAGTCAAAGAGCGAATCGTTGAATATCTGGCGGTTCAGCAGCGTGTTAAAAAGCTAAAAGGACCGATCATGTGCCTAGTTGGTCCTCCGGGTGTGGGTAAAACGTCTTTAGGACGTTCAATTGCACGAGCTACCGGGCGTAAGTATACACGCATGGCGCTGGGTGGTGTGCGAGATGAGGCTGAGATTCGAGGCCATCGTCGGACTTACATCGGTGCTTTGCCGGGTAAGATCGTGCAGAATCTGAGTCGTGTAGGTACCAGAAACCCATTGTTCTTGTTGGATGAAATTGACAAGATGGCGACAGATTTCCGAGGTGATCCTGCCTCGGCAATGCTTGAGGTGCTTGATCCGGAGCAGAATCACACATTTGCCGATCATTATCTTGAAGTAGATTTTGATTTGTCAGATGTCATGTTCGTTGCAACCTCTAACAGTATGAATATTCCGGGTCCTTTATTGGATCGTATGGAAATTATACGTATTCCTGGTTACACCGAAGATGAAAAGCTGAATATCGCAAAAAACTATCTGGCGCCTAAGCAAATCAAGGCGAATGGATTGAAGAAAGGAGAGATCACTTTTAGTGACTCTGCTTTACTAGCCATCGTTCGTCATTACACGCGTGAAGCAGGTGTTCGTAATCTTGAACGTGAGATCTCAAAAGTTTGTAGAAAAGTGGTGCGTGATCACCTGCTTGAAAACAAAGCGAAGACCTCAGTTAGCCAGCGAAATCTTGAAAAATATCTCGGTGTCCAGCGTTTTGACTTCGGTAGAGCGGATAAAGAGAATCAAATTGGTCAGGTTACGGGGCTTGCTTGGACATCGGTTGGAGGAGTATTACTGACCATAGAAAGCGTGAAGTTGAGCGGAAATGGTAGCATTAAGAGTACTGGTAGCCTGGGTAAGGTTATGCAGGAGTCTATTCAGGCTGCTGAGACTGTCGTGAAGAGTAGGGCACGCGTGCTGGGTATTTCTCAGAAGTTTATGAAATCGCACAATGTGCATATTCATGTACCGGAAGGTGCTACACCAAAAGATGGACCAAGTGCCGGTATCGGGATGGTCACCGCAATTGTGTCTTCAATGACGGGTATTCCGGTCAAAGCCGAGGTGGCAATGACAGGTGAGATCACACTTCGTGGTGAAGTGTTACCGATCGGTGGGCTTAAAGAGAAGCTACTAGCGGCACATCGAGGTGGCATCACGACGGTTGTTATACCTAAGGATAATGAAAAGGATCTTGCTGAAGTGCCTGAGAATGTCACTAAGGGACTAACGATTAAGCCGGTCAAGTGGATTGATGAAGTGCTGGAGATTGCACTAGAGTCAGCGCCTACCGCGTTAAGTGAAGAAGAGTATGAAGATAATGATGATTCAATAGACTCATCAGGCGTTTCAGATTCTTCATCAGAGGGAGAGGTTCGCGCCCACTAAATACCTCAAAATATCAGGCTTCATTACATTGGATGCATGAATAATGACAAATTTAATGGTGTCGTTGTTCTGCGTCCTTAATTTTGTTGAACAATTGTGAAGTGACTGGTATAACTGTGCGGCGTAATCAGCGTATCTCCAATAAGGCTGTTAGTTTTGGGGCAGGCTGGGATACAACAAATGGGTACAACCATCATCACACCATTTAATAAAGGATAACAATCATGAATAAAACTGAATTAGTCGCAGCAATGGCGGAAGCATCTGGGCTGAGTAAAACTGATGCAGATGCTGCATATCAGGCATTCGTAGATACAGTGACTGGCGCACTGAAAAAAGAAGAAACTGTTACTCTAATTGGTTTTGGTACATTCACTGTTCGCGAGCGCGCAGCACGTACTGGACGCAACCCACGCACTGGCGAAGAGATCCAAATTAAAGCTTCAAAAAATCCTGTATTTAAAGCTGGTAAAGCTATCAAAGATGCAGTAAACTAGCGCGCTTTCTACTTGAGGGTGATTAGCTCAGTTGGTAGAGCGCTGCCCTTACAAGGCAGATGTCAGGAGTTCAAGTCTCTTATCACCCACCAATTTTTTACTTCGGAGCGGTAGTTCAGCTGGTTAGAATACCTGCCTGTCACGCAGGGGGTCGCGGGTTCGAATCCCGTCCGCTCCGCCAGTAAAAAAAGTGTAAAAAAACACTTGCAGTAGAAAAAAAAGTCGGCATAATACGCCTTCTTCGACATCGGGTGATTAGCTCAGTTGGTAGAGCGCTGCCCTTACAAGGCAGATGTCAGGAGTTCAAGTCTCTTATCACCCACCACGGAGCGGTAGTTCAGCTGGTTAGAATACCTGCCTGTCACGCAGGGGGTCGCGGGTTCGAATCCCGTCCGCTCCGCCAGTTTTAGAGAAAAAGGATACCTAATAGGTATCCTTTTTTTTTGCTTAAAATTTGATGCTACCTTGCGTCAGAGTACTGATTTTATTGGTATGCCTTAGTGCAATCAGGTATCATCAGCAGCGATAAAAACATCAACGAAAATAGAGATATCATGCTTCAAACAATTAATGATAAAGCGAAAGGGTGGATTGCATACGCAATCGTTATTTTCATCAGTATTCCTTTTATGCTGTTCGGTATTGGTTCATACCTGGATGGTGGTGAAAAGGTTGTTGCAGCAACTGTAAATGGTGAAGATATTGATATTTCGGCTGTTACGACTGCGACTCTTCAACAGAAGCAGCGTCTGACGTCTATTTACGGCACATTGCCACCTCAGTTAGACGATAAAACAATCAAAGAACAAGTTCTTGATGACTTAGTGACCAGAGAGCTTTTAAAGCAATCTGTTGCAGAGTATGGATATCGCGCCAGTGATCAGGAAGTCGGTGACGCTATTCGTGGAATGCCAACATTCCAAAAAGATGGTCAGTTTGATGAGACTACCTATGAGCAACTACTGACTGCAAACCGTCTCACCAGAGGCACGTTTGAACAACAGACTCGTGATGACATCACCTTACAGCAGCTTACTTCTGCCGTATCATCCACGGGGTTTGTACCTAAACAGCAAGCCGCCTTGTATCAGTCATTGGTTAATCAAGAGCGTTCCGGCCAGACTTACACACTTCGTGCTGACGCATACAAAGCGAAGGTGACACCAGATGCAGATAGCGTGAAAGCATTTTACGAATCAAACACTTCGCGTTTCATGAGTGATGAACGTGTAAAGCTGGATTACCTGGTTGTTGACCAAGCTGAGATCGCTAAGGGTTTGGACGTTAATGAAGAGCAGTTGAAAGCATATTTCGACGAAAACGCGGATATGTACCGTAAGCCAGAGCAGCGCAAAGTCTCACACATTCTGGTATCACTCGCTAAGCAGGACAAAGAAGCAGCTGAAAAGCGTGCCAACGAATTGTATGAACAGATTACATCTGGCACTAGTGACTTTGAGACGCTTGCTAAGACCGCTTCTGATGACACATTTGCTGCTGAACAGGCGGGTGACATGGGTTACTTAAATGTTAACGACATGGATCCTGAATTTGCTAAAGCGGCTTCAGCCTTGAAGGTGGGTGAAGTTTCTGCTCCGGTATTGACCTCATCCGGCTACGAAATTGTCAAAGTGACTGATATCAAAGCAGAAGAGTTAGAAACGTTTGATGCTGTAAAGGATCGGGTTGATTCTGCATACAGAGATGCTTCAGCTGCAGATGTATTCTTCTCACAGGTCGACCAACTTCGTACACAAGCGTTTGAGAATGACGGTAGTCTTGATCCGGCTGCTGAAGCATTAGGCGCGGAAATCGTAACGAGCGACTGGATCACTCGTACTAGTGGTGAAGGCATCGGTGAGTCGTCAAAAGTACGTGAAGCTGCATTTTCTGAGGCAGTTTTAAATAACCGCTTTAACTCGGATATGCTGGAAATTACACCAACACGTGCAATTGTAGTTAGACTAAATACGCATGAAGAGGCTGCAGTTAAACCTTTTGCAGAAGTTGAAAAAGAAGTAACAGACGCTTATATCGATTCTGAGTCTCGTAAATTGACCGTTGCAGCTGGTGAGGCTTTACTGGCTAAAATGAACGAGACTAACGATTGGTCAGCATTAGAGACAGTTGCTGAGTTAGTGCCCGAAGACGTTGTGCAATTTGATAAGCTGAAGCGAAACGACCGTAAAACCACCCCACAGGTGGTTCAGGAAGTCTTTAAAATGCAGGCGGCTGAGGAAGGAAAAGTTAGTTTTTCTAATACTATACTGCCAAACGGAGACTATGTGATCGTCGGACTGAGTAAAGTAGTCGATGGCGATACTGAGGTTAGCAAGGGTAGCTTAGCGAGTTTCCAGTCTGAGATTTCACGTCGTGAGCAGGATGCGTTGTTAAAAGCAATGCGTGAACAAGCAGAGGTTGAGATCAATCCTTCTGCATTGGAATGATTTAATAAGTAAACTTATCAGGCCTCTTTAGTGCGATGCATTAAGGAGGCTTTTTTGTATCAAGTGAGTAGTAATGAAAGTTCATCTAAAAGCCTTGGGCTGTCGCCTGAATGAAGCAGAATTAGAGCAGTGGTCGCATGATTTTCGTGCAAAGGGACACGCGATGGTTCCTGACCACGAGGATGCTGATATTGTGGTGCTGAATACCTGTGCAGTAACAGCTGATGCGGGTAAAAAATCACGTAAGCTGATGAATCGCTTATATCGTGAGAATCCAGAATCAAAACTTGTTGTCAGTGGTTGCTATGCAACACTTGAGGCAGACAAGGTCGCTGAACACATGGGTGTCGATTTGGTGGTGCCAAACCCGCAAAAAGATAAACTTCCCGAACTTGTTATGGATAAATTCGCTGGCAATGTAATGCCATTAGTAGCGATGGAGCCAGGTGAGAGCAGTTTATTTGCACGAGGACGCCAGCGAGCATTTATAAAGATTCAGGATGGTTGTCGTTATCGTTGTACTTTTTGCATTGTCACAGTGGCACGCGGCGAAGAGAAAAGCCGTACATTGGCTGATATTATTGCTGAAGTGCAGCGTCTGCAGGAGCAGGGTATTCAAGAGATTGTACTCACAGGAGTGCATGTTGGTGGTTACGGTAGTGATTTGGATACATCACTATACGAACTGGTTAAGGCTATTCTAAGTGAAACAGATATCCCACGCATTCGGTTTGCCTCTGTTGAGCCTTGGGATCTTCCGGATGAGTTTTTTGCATTATTCGAAAACAATCGTTTACTGCCTCATATGCATCTGCCATTACAAAGTGGGTCGGACACAGTACTCAGAAGAATGTCACGTCGCTGTAAAACAGACTCCTTCCGGCACCTCGTGGAGCAGGCCAGACAAAGCGTGCCCGGTTTTAATGTGACTAGTGACATTATTGTTGGATTTCCGGGTGAAACGGAGGAAGAATGGCGACAAACCATGGAGTATGTGGAGTCAGTAGGTTTTGGTCATCTGCATATTTTCTCTTACTCCGCGAGAGAAGGCACTAAAGCAGCTCGCCTCAGTAATTCGGTTGAAGAGGCAGTCAAAAAAATGCGCAGTCTTGAAATGCATCAGTTGGCTGAGCGTTTGAAGCAGGACTTTGCTAGCAGTCAGCTAGGGCAATCTGTACCTGTCTTATGGGAGCGCCAACGCATAGAAGGCGGTAAGGCAAAGTATTCTGGTTACACGCCTAACTTCATGAAAGTTGAAACTTCTGTCAGTAATACGGTCTTATTAGAGAACCGCATCGTAGATACTCGGCTGAGTGCATACAATGCCGAGAACCAGTCTCTGACAGGAATAGTAGAATGATGACAAAAAGAAGCTTCACCTTTTTAAGTTTATTTTTGATGGTGATGTTCTTAACAGGCTGTAACGCCAAAACTCAAACGCCGGAATCTGTGGCAGCTGAATTTTGGCAGGCAGTAATTGATCAAGACATGGAGCAAGCCAAGTCACTGGCAAGCTGGGATAGTGTCGATTACCTAAAATATATTCGTTCAGGGCAGCTGAAACCTGAGCGTTATGAATTGGGTGAAGTGTTGAAAGGTGATCGCACCGCTACCATCGAAACAATGCTTTATTCCCAGCCACAAGGTCAGGCAAGCGTAAAAATACCGGGTCGTACTGTCTTGCTTAGTACGGAGCATGGCTGGCGGGTTGATCTTAAAGAGACCATTGGAAGTACGGTCAAAGAAACTGTTGGCACTGTTTTTGATCAGCTCAATAATTTAATGCAGGATGGACTGAAAGGGCTGGATAAGCAGTTGTCTGAATCAATGAAAGGCTTTGACAAGCAGCTCTCCGACACGATGGAAGAGGTTGGCAAGGCGCTGGAAAAGGGTACTGAAGAACTCCGCAAAGAGTTAGAAAAATCTCCTTTTAATGATATAACGCCTACACCTCAGCAAGTGCCGGAAGGGCAACGGATTTAGTCAATAATTGTTTATAGATCGTCTGTGCTCAGGTACTGACTTTGTAAGGCAATCTGATCGACCGCAACATCCCAGTCTTGGGGTGTTTGTGGTTCAATTAATTGAAAATCGTAAGCAAATCCTATCAGTAATGGTGAGCTGTTTTCATCTTTTTTGAAAGCAAAGGTTCTGTCATAAAATCCACCGCCCATGCCTATACGGTTCCCCCGAGAGTCGACACCAACTAATGGTGCAATAACGACATCTAGTTGACTGGGGTCATGTAGAAGCGATGCTGTCGCGACATCAGGCTCAGGAATCCGAAACCGGTTTAAAACCATCTGTGTGTTCTCATCATAGCGGGCGAAAGCTAAATGATTTTCTTTATGTTCAGATAGAATTGGCAGATAGAAATGCTTGTCCTGATATGCATCGATTAGTTGTAATGGGGTAGGGTCAGCCTCACCCCTGACAGGCAAGTAAAACGCTATGTGACCTGCGTTGTCGAGTACACCACTGTTCACAATTTGCTGACAGATTTGTGCGGAGTAATTGGTTTGTTGTTGCTTTGTTAGTGATTGACGCTTGGTTTGAATACGTTTTCTGATTTCAGACTGATGACTCATAGGTGGCTTACCTCTTGTTTTCGCTATCTTGCGACAGGATATAAAACAATACCACCTATAAAAATGGCCTCTATTCCAAAACCGGAATGAGGCCATGAGACTAATTGTGATTCATTATTCAAGACACTGACTAAATTAAGCGAAGGCGTGTTCCAACTCTAATTGTATTAGAGCGCATCCGGTTAAGACGCTTCAGTTTATTCACGGTAAGGCCGTGGCGCATTGCGATGCGATATAAAGTCTCACCACGCTTCACGCGATGTGTGCGGTAACGTGACTTCCTTTTGGTGCTTTTCTTGTACTTCTTTTTATAGCGAGTACTAGTCGCCCGAATACTGACCGGACGCTCCGCAGGAAGTTGGTGGATAACATGCGCCAGGCGACCTGCCTGACTTCTTGGTAGCAGAATGCGTCCGCTGACTCTTGGGGTAGTTACACCCTTTAGGAAGTTCGGATTCAGACTCGTTAAAGTGTCTGACGGCAAGCCCGCATGCATTGCAGCTTTGCGAAGGTTAACCGGCTTATTTACATTAATCTCAACCAGCTTCGGCATATTTGGTGTTCTTGGTAAGCGGAATCCGAATACATGAGGACGCGAAATAATTTGCTTGTATGCTAGGAGACGTGGCACGTACTCACGCGTCTCACGAGGCAGTCTTATACTCCAGTAGTCTGTTTTACGACCACGAGCACGGTTGTAACGAATCGCTCTGCTAACGCGACCTTCACCGGCGTTATATGCTGCCAATGCAAGGAACCAATCACCTTTAAACTGACGATGTAGTTTTTGTAGGTAATCCAGTGCAGCTCGTGTTGATTCTAATGCGTCCATTCGACCATCAAATCCACGGTTCTGCTTCAGTCCGTACAGTTTTCCGGTAGAAGGAATGAACTGCCACATACCCGCTGCACCAGCATGTGAATGAGCAGTATTGACGTAGGCACTCTCAACAAATGGAAGTAGTGCAAGCTCAGTTGGCATCCGACGGCGTTTTAGCTCATTAACAACGATATGCAGATAGTCGCTAGCGCGGTTTGCAATACGCTGTAAACGCTCCGGATTCTTACCGTAGTCACGGATAAACTTTTTTACCTGACTATGGTTTGCATAGTGAGGCATTTGGTAACCCGCTTTAATGTGATTCCACATGTCTTCATGCGGTGCATGAGGTAGTTGTCTGGCTACCTTACTTTTGCTTGCGGCAGCAGCGGGTACAAAACGTGGTGGAGCAGAAACTTGTCTGAAAGCTGCAGTTCTTTGAACTGCAGGTGCGCGCTGTTTTTTAGGTGCCATACCTGCTAACTCAAGCAGGACTTGCTCATATGCAGGGTTATTCAGTATGGAATCAGGCTGATGGCTAACTTTGTAAGCTTGTGATCTGTTAGCGCGAGCCGGCTGGTATTGTTTCTGAACAGCTCTGGGTGCAACAACGCGTGATGCTGCTGATTTAGGTGAAACATACACTGAGCGCTTTGCTGCGATTGTTTGCCTAGGCTGTTGTGGCTGGCTGTAATCAGAGTTGTTTAGCAGGATACTTGCTGCATAAATCAGATCATTATCATTGTGTTTAGGTGCAGGGCGTGGCACTGAACGTGGCGCAGGAAAGTTAAGTGCTTGAGCTTGAGCGACCGGACGAGCGACTTGTCTTGTCAGTTGTCTGTTTTGATACTGATAATTACGAGTCCGTGTGCCACTAAGAAAGGCAACTTCCTCTTGTACAATCGTCGGTGAACTCGCTGCAGCCTGAGTGGGAATAGACTTGATTCTGTTTGTTCCGACACTACACCCCGTGATAGCGGACATGGAGATAGTCGCTGCGATAGCAAACGCTAAATTTCTTTGCTGGCCCATTTTTATACCCTTTCCACCCCCTTTGATCCGGGCGGATTATTATTATTCTTGCGGTTTGTGTTTTGATATTCTGAGCTGATCTTAAGTGGGGTTGACTTAGCATAAGCTTAACAGCCAGACAATTACACTTGGTCTGGTATTATTCATTGATGAGGTGGTCAAATAATCCCTACACACTTGGATGGGATTCTAGTAGGATTTAAAAGTGTGGAGAGCAATATTATGCAAACAAGTGACGCCAATCTGGCCTTATGTAAAAACTGGTACGAGTCTTTAGCGGGTAAACAGGCTTTATCGGAGCTGGATGCACTCTGTGCAAGTTATATGTCAGAAATCTTTGGCTACTACGCACTTGAAATGGGAGCGCTCAGTGGCCACACCCATTTTGCAGAACATTCACGTGTTGCTTTTAGTACCTCCTTAGGCATGGATCCCGCGACCAATGATGTGATTGCAACGCCGGAACAACTGCCTATCGAAACGGATAATATTGATTTGGTACTTGCTAGTCATGTGTTGGAGTCTAGTTATGATCCACATCAGGTGCTTCGTGAAATCGACCGGATTCTGGTTCCGGAAGGGCAACTGATACTGATTGGTTTTAACCCATGGTCTCTCATGAGGTCTGGTAGACAGTTACGTAAGAAAGGTGATTTACCCGTCATGTCGCGCGTTCGTGACTGGTTTGCCTTACTTGGTTTTGAAATGATGGATGTTCAATATCTGGGGTTTCGTCCGGCATTGCAAAATGAAAAACTCTACCAGCGATTGTCCTGGATGGAGTCCTTCGGTAAAGTTGCGATGCCTTTATTTAGTAACTTATATGTTATTCATGCGAAGAAGCAAGTGATAGCCAGAAGGCCTTACAAGAAAGTGTGGAAAGCGCCGGTGCTGTTATCAGGTGGTAAAGTCGCATTAAACCGTACAGCACAGCGGGTACGGAAAGAAAACTTCTCGGGTTAATACACCCACGGAACACTCAAATACTATGACAACAATGAAAACAGTTGAACTGTTTACGGACGGCGGCTGCCGTGGAAATCCTGGTCCGGGCGGCTGGGGTGCTCTACTGCGATTCGGTGAGCACGAAAAAGAGCTCTATGGCTATGAGCCTGAAACAACTAACAATCGTATGGAGTTAATGGCGGCAATAGCAGGGCTTGAAACGCTTAACACGCCGTGTAAAGTCAGCCTGACAACCGACTCCCAGTATGTACGACAAGGAATTACCAGCTGGATCACTAATTGGAAAGCTAAGGGTTGGAAAACAGCGGCAAAGAAGCCGGTGAAAAATAAAGACCTTTGGCAGAGGCTGGATGCCGCCTGCGAAAAACACACCGTGGAATGGCACTGGGTGAAGGGGCACAGTGGACATGCGGAAAATGAGCGTGTCGATGAGTTGGCGAATAAGGCCATGGACGAAAAGTCAGGAAATTGCTGAGTAATCGGTATTCTTTAGAGAAGCGGTAAGGACAAAGAGCATGGCTAGACAGATCATTATGGATACTGAAACAACTGGTATCGAAATAAAAGCAGGCAATAAGATCATTGAAATCGGTTGTGTTGAGATGATTGATCGTAAATTTACCGGACATAACTATCACCAATATCTCAATGCAGATCGTGACAGTGAAGAGGGCGCATTAAAAGTCCACGGAATTACGACGGAATTCTTAGCGGACAAGCCACGCTTTCATGAGGTGGTTGCTGACTTTATTGACTACATCAAAGGTGCTGAACTCATTATTCACAACGCCCCATTTGATATTGGTTTTTTGAATCATGAGCTGAGTTTAGTGGATGCTTCCTGGGGGAAGATTGAAGATATTTGTACCATAATTGATTCTTTGGTGATGGCGCGCGATATGTTCCCTAGTCAGCGAAATAGTCTGGATGCACTGTGTAAGCGTTTTGACATTAATAACTCGCACCGTGAGTTGCATGGCGCACTCCTTGACTCTGAGATACTCGGTGATGTTTATCTGGCGATGACAGGTGGACAGGTCACGCTGAGCCTGGATACTAAAGCTGCGAAAACAACTGAGACTGAAGAATCAGAAGTGGTTGGAAGTATTTCATTACCAACCGATGCGCTACGAGTCATCAGTGCTAATGCAGATGAGCTGCAAGCACATAATGAGCGTATGGAAGCAATTGTTAAGCAGTCGGGCAAAACGCTCTGGCAATAAGACTTAAACCTCGTCAACCTTTCTGACGGTGCATTAACTCTGTCAAACTTCTCAAGCTGTAGGCGATTGCAAACAGGGAGATTGCCGTGCTCAACCATTGCGCTTGTGGGTAGGGTGTTTTGTTGATGACTGCCCATATGGCACCGAGCAGAACGATGCCATACAGTGCCATTTGTACGTACGGCTGCATATTTGACTCAAGACGACTGTTGAGTGAGACTGCCAACCACGCCACTAGCCATCCTATTAGCGCACCAAACACGAGATCCATAGGCCAATGCACACCCACAGCAATGCGGCTGAGTGCAATGAATGCGGCCAGCGTAAATAACAAACGGCTGGTTAAGTTCACTTGGTTCCAAAAACTAATGACCCCCATCATGGCAAAAATCGTGATGGTGTGACCAGAAGGAAAGCTAGGGGATTGAACATCAGGTCCTATCAGAAAGAAATCCTTTGGTGGCAGGACATTATTGGGTCGTGGGATATCAAAACCATGTTTTAAACTGTAGTTAGCAATAACGGCAATGACCGAGCAAATTAACAGTGCACGAACAAAATTCACCTGCCTAAACAAAATAACAAACGTTAACAATGGTACTACCCATGGATCAGCAAGTGTGGTTATAAATTGCCAAAAACCTTGCGGTAGTAGTTGTAGCGTTTTGTTTAGAAATGTAAACAATGGCTCATTGACGCCTGACAGCCACATGACAAGCAATAATACGAATAGACTAATAGTCGTCTTAAGGGGAAACAGAGGGGCTGTTTTCATGATTGTTTTACCGCTGCGATTAGCATTGCCAGCCATGCTAATATCATAAATAGACCACCCACGGGGGTGATCATTGCGAAGGTCTTAATGTTTGTGAGCACATAGCAATACAGACTGCCGGAAAATAACAGAGTCCCCAGTAGCATTGACCAACCACTTATAGTTAACCATTTAAGCGATAAACCATATTTGGATAGCAGGAACACCGAGATTAGCCCGAGTGCGTGGTAGAATTGGTAGCGTGCGGCGGTTTCGAAGGTTGCAAGCAGTTTTACATCCTGCAGATGCTTCTCAAGACTGTGCGCACCAAATGCACCGAATATGACACTCAGTGCGGCCAGTGCGGCACCAAATATCAAAAACTTTTTAAATTCAGGCACAAAGAACCCTCATGACGGATAAACGATTGTTGTACCGCGTCATCATAAAGCTGATGGCGGTTTCAGGCATTATTGCACTACTATTCGTGTTTTTAAATGCAACGTTTAATAGTGGCTTGGAAACTGAAGAGGTGGAAGTCATGCCTGATGAAATAATCAGTCTGAAATTGGCGATGGTGACGAGTACTGAGCCGACGAATGTGGTGTGGAATAACCAACGAGTTGCTGTGATTAAGCGTGATGGCGCTCAGCAAATGCAGCTGATTCAGGCGACCAGCAAATCTCCTTCAGCGAGTGCTAACTCCGTTGAACAACATCCCTGGCGATCCATTGATGTGAGTTACTTTGTATATATGGACAAAGGCGACTCGGGGCATTGCCCACTATTTTTCGATGGTGATAGTTTCAAAGATACTTGTAGTGGCAATCGCTTTGATCTTACCGGAAGACAAATTGGTGGTAGCCGAACTTTGAAAATCCCACCACATTATTATGCTCAGGCAGGTGAGTTGGTGATTGGCCGATGGAAGGCCAACTAAAAGTGTAGCCTGTACAGGTGACATTACTTATTTGCTTAGTGTAATAATGGCCAGTACACTGGGGTAATTACAATATTTTCAGAATCATACTATGGAAAAAGCATTAATTACCCATAACAAACACTGGAAGAAACCATATGACGGGCTGTACCAGCGTAGTGTGTACTTAAAGTTAATTGATTTAATTTCCTTGAAGCAAATTCAGGTGCTCAAGGGGATTCGTCGTTCTGGTAAAACAACATTATTTAGGCTGTTGATAAATCACTTATCGGAAACAGTTGATCCTAGGAGTATTCTGTATGTGAATTTGGATGACCCTTACTTCTCTGACCTTTACAACAGTAGTAAAAGCCTCTACTCCTTGTTGGAACTCAGCGAAAAAGTGACGGGTATACCAGTCCAGTATTTGTTTCTGGATGAAGTACAAAACGTCGACGCTTGGGAGAAGTTTGTCAAAGCGATCTACGACAATGAGGTTGTGAAAAAGATTTTCGTGACAGGCTCTAACTCATCACTTCTTGAAGGTGAGTACGCAAAGCTACTCAGCGGGCGCTATATCGAAACTGAAATTCATGCTCCAACATTTTCAGAAGTGTTGAATGTACGTGGCATTAAGAGTCGTTTCGAGCTGATAGATCGTAAAGCGGAAGCACTTCGACTTGTTGATGAAATGATGGAGTTTGGTTCTTTCTTTGAAGTACTGGACGCACAAGAGCATAAGCGTGACATTATCCTAAGCTACTACGATACGATCGTATTTAAGGACTGCATTGCGAATAACAATTTACGAGATGCCAAGACCTTTAAAGAAGTTGCCCACTTCATGATTACTAACAGCGCGAGCTTGTATTCTTACACCTCGGTTTCAAAGGCGCTGGGCGTCAATGATGGTACTGTGAAGGAGTATATTCATGTGCTTGAAGATAGTTATATCTGTCAGGAAATTAAGCAATACGCATTTTCACTGAAAGAGCAAATTCGCTCTAAGAAAAAAGTCTACATTAACGATAATGGCTTCTTGTCGCAGACATCGTTTAAGTTTTCACAGAACTATGGGCAGACCTTTGAAAACTTGGTTTATACCGAGTTTAACAAGCGTGGTTATGAGGTCTACTTTCATAATAAAGACTTTGAGTGTGATTTTATCTGTAAGAAAGGCGAGCAGTTGCTTGCTGTACAGGTTTGTTATGAGCTTACGCCGCAGAATCGTCCGAGGGAGTTTAGTGGGCTTGAGAAGCTGAAGTTGAAAACTGGTCGGAAGTTGTTAGTGACCTATAATCAGTCTGAGGGTGTGGCTGATGGGGTTGAGGTTATTGCGTTTTGGGATTTGTTTTCTGAGGAGATTACAAGTTAAGCGTATTTCAAGGGTACGCATCATAAGCATTCTATAATTGAAAGTAGCGACCCTTAATAAGTACAGGACTAATCGAATATAAGTTTCCCAAAAGACGAAGAGCCGGCGCTTAGAATTATGAATAATGAAAGATAACAGCCCATGACATCCTATTATTGGATAACTGCCAAGGATGTGAGCCTATACAAAGATACAGATAAAGGTACTAGCTAGGTAAAATCATATGTATAAACCCCGATCTAATCTGACACATCCTCTTGAAACAAGGAGGGTTACCGTATTTGATGGAAGGTGACGAAACCTGAAATCAAACCTAAGAGGTAACCCTCATGTTGAATAGTAACGAACGAATCATCAAACACAAAGTCGGTCTTCTGAATTTGGCTGAAGAATTAGGGAATGTATCGAAAGCCTGCAAGATGATGGGGCTATCCCATGATACTTTTTACCGTTACAAAGAAGCGGTGGAAGACGGTGGTGTTGAAGCATTACTCGACAAACCCCGTCGTATTCCTAATCTGAAAATCGTGTTGATCCAAACGTTGAGTCAGCCGTTCTGGATTATGCTATCGCGGAGCCGTCTCATGGTCAGGCACGTGTCTCTAATGAACTGCGTAAATAAGGCGTGTTTGTATCAGCCAACGGTGTGCGTAGTATTTGGTTGCGGCATGATCTGGGCAACTTTAAACAACGCCTGAAAGCACTGGAAGCCAAAGTCGCTGAAGATGGTATTATTTTAACCGAATCACAAGTACAGGCGCTGGAGCGCAAAAAGCATGATGATGAGGCTTGTGGAGAGATTGAGACGGCTCATCCGGGCTATCTGGGGTCACAAGACACCTTTTATGTTGGCACCTTTAAAGGTGTGGGACGTGTTTACCAGCAAACTTATGTAGACACCTACTCAAGCATGGCCCAGTGCAAACTCTACACAACGAAAACGCCGATTACTGCAGCTGACCTGCTAAATGACAGAGTACTGCCTTTTTACAGTGAGGAAGACTTACCTGTATTACGCATTCTGACAGATCGGGGAACCGAGTATTGTGGAAGAGCAGACCATCACGATTATCAGCTCTATATGGCATTGACAATATTGAGCACACCCGTACTAAGGCGAGGCATCCGCAAACCAATGGTATCTGTGAGCGCTTCCACCGCACTATCCTGGATGAGTTTTATCGTCCGGCATTACGAAGAAAGATTTACCAGCCTGTTGAGGAGCTGCAAAAGGATCTGGACGACTGGCTGAATTACTACAATAATGAACGCACCCATCAGGGGAAACGTTGTTGTGGTAGAACTCCCATGCAGACACTTGTCGATGGGAAATCGATCTGGAAGGAAAAGTTTGTGAACTAAACCGAACCTGACAGACACCTTCTGAAAATCGGTAACTGTCAGATCAGGTCTGGAGTTTTACAACTAATGAATTACCAGTAAACCCTAAATGGCATTTACACAGTTAGGGCCTGTTGCCGTTTCAC
>NZ_QGKM01000120.1 GCF_003172875.1 Leucothrix pacifica
CTACTCTTGACCATAGCTCGGAAAAAGATGCTATGTGTGCCAAGTTTGAATAGGTTTCCAATAGTAATGACCAATGAGCAAATTTTTCAGCTCGCGGAAGCAAACAAAGCAAGATTTTTTCTCGTTCTCTCCATGAAAAGGGGGGGTTGCCTTCTGTCACCAACAAGTTAATTAGGAGGATCTCAGTAGGTATGTCATGTTGTTGTATTGCTACATCAATTGCTCTTTTTAATTCAATGCTAACATCATCATACTGTTTAAGTTGATTAAAAATTCTTGCGCGAGTCACAAAGCATGCTATTTCACGAATATAAAATGATTGAATGTTACATTTTGAAAATTGTTTTTTAAGTAGACCAGATAACTGTTCATCATTCATTGTATTAATTTTACTACTCAGTCTAAACTCCTTGAGTCGTTCAGAGTTAACACCAAGCCGTAATGAATCTGATATTTGGATAGCTGATTCTATTAGCTCATCTCTAGCGGCATAATCATCGCTATGTTGCTTTAATTGCATATCAGCTTCAATGATAAAAGGTAGTGCAGAAACATTATTTTTTTCTTCTACAATTTCATAAGCCCTAATTATATAATTTTTATATGCTTCCTCTGGAAGCTGCGATTTTGCCATGCCAAGCATTGCACCAATATTATTTGGATTTAAACTTAATGCTGTTTTAAAGTGTTTAATTGCTTCGTTCATATTAACGCCCAGCAAACGAAGGCCTAATATACAATTTTTCTCTCCTGATTCTTCAAAGCTTAGATTGGCTTCATTTTTCTCAAGGTATCTTGAAAGGTTTTCAGCTGCAGCCTTATGATTTAAAAACAACAACTCTGAATTTCCATAATCTACAAATGAGTAGCATTTATTCTGTAGCTCAGTATCTACTTCACCTGTAATCTTTTTCTTAGAATATGGTGAAACGACAGATACAGAAATCGGATTATTTGAAATCAGAACATTTAGCTTTTCTTGGTTACTATCTAATGTGCTTTTTATTTCTCTATTTCCGTCAATTATTATCTCAGTATTCTCATACGTGCTGTATAGTGTTTTATATAATTTTAATTGAATTTTTGATGCCGCAGGAAATTTTTCAGCTAGTAGGCCATTTTCGCTTTGGGCAAATATCTTCTGTAGAGAAAAAATCAATATAAAAACAACCATTCCGATGATAGAAAACCGCAATAACTTACCTTTTTTTTGCTTCGCTACAAAAAATATAAAGAAAAAAGCAAACGCAGAAGCTAAGAACAAGTATAAGACTACGGGTTTTCCCTCGATGGTTGTAATATCACCAATCGCACCCAACAATGTCAAAATGAGTATCATTACTGGGTGCTTAATTAACTCAAACAGATTTACATTCATAAATTTCTGGCTCAAAAAGTTGGTTCGACACATCAGTTTCTTTTGACTTGTTACAAATTAATTATGACCAATAAAAAATTCAATGTAAAGTTTAAGTCCTACAGCAATACCAATTGAGACACTTAGAAGACCACGGCGACTACCCGCGCCAACTGGGGCTATCCGTCTGGGGAACCGACACCATGCGCACGGGCGGCGACGACATCGCACAAGCCTTTGCACTCATGGGCATCAAACCCGTTTGGGCAGAAGGCTCACATCGCGTGATCGACTTTGAAATACTGTCTAACCAGCTATTAGGCCGACCCCGCGTTGACGTGACTTTGCGAGTATCGGGCTTCTTCCGTGACGCATTCCCCAATGTGATGAAACTGTATGATGCAGCGATTCAGGCCTTAGCGAACTATGACGAAGCGCCTGAAATCAACAGCATACGCGCGCACATCGAACAACAAACCGAGTCGCTAATCGCCGATGGCATGAGCGCAGAGGAAGCCAATCGCCAAGCAAGCTACCGCGTGTTTGGCAGCAAACCCGGAGCCTATGGCGCGGGACTGCAAGGCCTGATCGACGAACGCTGCTGGGAAACCCGCGACGACTTGGCCGAAGCCTACCTCAACTGGGGCGGCTACGCCTACGGCAATACGGCAGGCGATGGCGTGGAAGCGCGCGATGCCTTTGCCAACCGCCTCGGACAACTCGAAGCCGTGGTGCAAAACCAAGACAACCGTGAACATGACTTGCTGGACTCGGACGACTACTACCAATTCCAAGGCGGCATGACCAACGCCGTCACCAGCCTCAGCGGACAAGCGCCAGCGGTGTATCACAACGACCACTCTGACCCTGAACGACCGAAAGTACGCACGCTAAAAGAAGAACTGAATCGGGTGATTCGCTCGCGACTGCTCAACCCTAAATGGATCGAGGGGATGCGTGAGCATGGGTATAAGGGCGCGTTTGAGATGGCGGCGAGTGTGGACTATCTGTTTGCTTATGATGCGACGACTAACTTGATTGCGGATTATCAGTATGAGGCGGTCAGTGATGCGCTGGTGTTTGATGAGGAGAATCGGGCGTTTTTGGAGGAGCATAATCCTGCGGCGTTGGAGGAGATGGCGGAGCGGTTGTTGGAGGCGGCGCAGCGGGGGTTGTGGAAGGACCCCGGGGAATATCAGGAGCGGTTGCAGAATTTGCTGCTTGATGCTGATGAGAAAGCTGAAAACCACTTTTAAATAGGAAAATAATCGCACATACCAATTCCTCTTATTAAGCCGTAATTTGCAGAATATCGCAAAGTGCTATATATTAACTAAAAATAATTGAACGTAACGACAATATCCTCGGGTTTAAACATTGCGAGTTATAACGAGCTATGGTCAAGAGTA
>NZ_QGKM01000121.1 GCF_003172875.1 Leucothrix pacifica
CAACTGAGGATTTTAGGTTGATGGCAGTCGTCAATTATTTGAAGCAATCCATCTGCCACAGTGGTTAATCGCATTCTTGTCAGATGGTATTGGAGGCGGCCTGCAAGTAGTCGCGACCTTTATTCCGGTGATTGGCGCGCTGTATTTATTCCTGACCTTGCTCGAAGAATCAGGCTATATGTCACGCGCCGCCTTTGTCATGGATCGCTTAATGCGCAACCTCGGCGTCTCTGGTAAAGCCATCGTGCCGTTGATTGTTGGCTTTGGCTGTAATGTGCCATCGATTATGTCAACGCGGACTCTGGACACCCCTCGTGAACGCATTATGACCGTCCTCATGGCTCCCTTTATGTCATGCGGTGCCAGACTCGCGGTATACGCCCTCTTCGCTGCTGCCTTCTTTAAAACGGCAGGCCACAACATCGTATTTTTATTGTATCTGGTGGGCATTGCCTTTGCGGTTCTCACCGCACTGATTATGCGCAAGACCCTACTAAAAGGCGGAGCCGGTCACTTTGTAATGGAAATGCCGACCTACCAACTCCCACAAATGCGCAATGTCTGGCTAAACACCTGGAACAAACTCAAAGGCTTTGTACAGGACGCCGGTAAAATTATCATCATAATGGTCGCTGTGATCAACGTCATGAATAGCTTGGGCACAGATGGCAGCTACGGCAATCAGGACAGTGAAAAATCCGTACTCAGCGCCAGTGCAAAAGTGATCACACCGCTCTTCTCACCAATGGGTATTGAAGAAGACAACTGGCCTGCAACCGTGGGCATTCTCAGCGGCCTATTAGCCAAAGAAGTGGTTGTCGGTACTCTGGATGCGCTTTACAGCAGCCTTGATAAAGCCCCCGAAGACAACGCGCAAACAGACACCGCACCAAGCATGCTGGAAGGATTGCAACAAGCTTTCGCCACCGTTCCTGACAACCTCAAAGGGCTCAGTGACACCCTGCTCGACCCATTGGGTATTGCCAGTATCAGTGATGATCAGGACGTTGAGAAATCCACCTTTACCGCCATGCAACACCGCTTTGATGGAGCAGTCGGCGCATTCGCTTACCTGCTGTTTATCCTAATGTATTTCCCCTGCGTGGCCGCCACCGCTGCGATGCATCGGGAAATCGGCACCAAATGGACACTCCTAGGGGTCGCCTGGAGCACCGGCTTAGGCTATGGGGCTGCGGTTTTATTCTACCAACTCGCTACCTTTAGCCAGCACCCCACGCAATCAATGGTGTGCTCAGCGATAATATTGGGTGTATTCGCCGCGGCAGTACTGGCCTTTTATCGTGTGGGCAATCAGGCGCCTGACCCGACTTTCTCTGTTAAGGTCAGTTGATATGTTACTGGGTGAGATTCGTGATTACGTGAAACAACGAGGCAGCGTCTCGCTCAATGACATCGCTTTGCACTTTGACATCACACCTGACTCGGTACAGTTCGCCATTCAATACTGGCAACGTAAAGGCAAAATCCAACAACGCAATGCTGCGGATACCGGCTGTAACAGTGGTAGCTGCGGCAGTTGTGCCAGCAATCAAACGCCTGCTGTGACTTATGAATGGGTCTCCCGAAACATCCCGTTACACTGGCATCCCTCACGCTAAACAACTCGCATTGAATACAATATTCACGGGCATCATTAATGAATAATAAATAAAGTCTGACTCAGGACAATTCACAAGCGTTGAGATTGCGGTATTCTGGTTACAGGTTGAAAAAGATCGTGTAATCCCAATTATTACTATGATGAAATAGAACTTTGACCAGATAACAGGCGACTAAGGTATTGTTTTAGCGCATGATGGGCGCTGAAAATGACAACTATAAAACCTGATTTCTTACCCAAATGGAGTTAACAGCATGAACTTAGAACGTAACGTTGGTAGAAACGACAAAAACATTAGAATCGCAGTAGGAATTGTCCTTTTGATCATTGGTCTATTCTTTGCAAAAAACTTTTTGATCACTTTGATCGGTGCTATTGCCTTGGCAACGGGTGTGACTAGTTTTTGTGGTTTGTACAAAGTCCTTGGTATGAGCACTGCAACGGTTGCCGAAACAGCCACTGCAAGCCCGGACCTATCAGATCGTGCTGTTGAAAACCTGGAAGACTTCAAAGAAGAAGCTGTTGAAACAGCTGGCGAACTGAAAGAGAAAGCAGACGAAGTGGTTGAAGACATCAAAAGCGGTGAGTTCGCTGAAGATGCTAAAGAGAAACTCAGCGAGCTAAAAGACAAAGCAGAAGACGTTGTTGACGACTTGAAAAGTGGCGAACTGGCTCAGGAAGCAAAAGAAAAGCTTAGTGAGCTGAAGGAAGACGCTGAAGAGCTGGTTGATGCAGCTAAAGACAAAATCGCACAGGCAAAAGACAACCATACACCAAAATCATAAAATAATTATTGCCAGTGTTCTGCGGAGCACTGGCATAATCCCACCCTTTTGACACAAGCACTGCAAATTAACTGGCAAGACTCTGTCATTCAAACCATCCGTTTTAAAAACCGGGATTACTTCCTGAAGCGCGATGATTTACTGACACCCATTTCGGGAAATAAGGCTCGCAAATTATACGGCCTGCTAAACACTGGTTTCTCTGGCTACCAACGGCTCATCAGTCACGGTGGTGCTCAGTCCAACGCGATGCTGGCACTGGCTCAGTTATGCCAAATGATTGGCCTGCCATTTCATTACTACAGTCGTCCCGTACCCAAATGGCTACGGCAAAACCCACTTGGAAATTTACGCACCGCCTTAGACGCTGGAATGCAATGGCATATCACCGACAACGGTTTACCGGCACAACAGACTGAACCAGAAAGCTTGATGATTCCGCAAGGTATTTCTATGCCAGAAGCACAGTCAGGATTGCAACGATTGGCTGAGGAAATTGAGGAATTCTGCCAAGACAAGCGCATCGATAAGCTATCGGTTGTGACACCTTCCGGAACTGGCGCAACTGCGTTATATCTGCAAAAACACCTCACACACCCCGTTTATACGGTGCCTTGTGTTGGTGACAGAGACACCCTTGAGAAACTATTCAGGCAACTACTGCCCGATACAGAGCGCTATCCCCTCATTCTGGACAGCAAAAAACGCTACCATTTCGGTGAATTACACCCGGAATTACTGGCAATCTATCAAGACTTATTAAACAGCACAGGCGTCGAGTTTGAACTCATGTATGACGCCAAAACTTGGTTGGTGCTGCAAGATCAAGCTTTTGACACGCCCGTGCTATATCTGCACAATGGCGGCATTAGTGGCAATGAAAGCATGTTAGCGCGTTACCGCCGATTAAATAGCTAGCGGGGTATGACCTCGAAACTACGAAGCGTCGTCAGATGTAACATCAATCTGATGATTCGCCTTTAGCACCTTCGCCTTTAGATAAGAATGGTTGCCCGCGCTAATAAATGCACCGGTGGTCACAGTCTCAGTCACATCAATCTTGTACTGCTCAAGCTGCTGCACTTTATTGGGGTTATTGGTTAGCAAGCGGATGCGATCGGCTTTAAGTGTATGCAGCATTTGCGCAGCCACTTCAAAATCACGTAAGTCATCAGCAAAGCCCAGCTTTTGATTCGCCTCGAAGGTGTCATAACCCTCCAACTGCAAAGCATAGGCATCGATCTTATTATAAAGCCCGATACCGCGACCTTCCTGACGTAAATACAGAATATAACCGCCCTGCTCTTTGACCTTTTTGATCGCTTCTTCTAACTGCGCACCACAGTCACAACGCTGCGACTCAAACACATCACCCGTCAGGCACTCAGAATGAAGACGCACCAGCGGCACCTCAACCTTGTCAAAGTCGCCTAAGCCAATCGCAATATGCTCTTTGCCATCCACCAAGCCATCAAACGTAAAGAACGTCGCGTCAGTACCCTCAAGCTTATGCAGAGGAATCACGACATTATTGCGAACACGCGCAGCAGAGGGCATCGCTGCAGTCTGAAGCGGCTCGATATGTGTGATGTTCGCCATGAGTCTACCTATCGGTCAAAAGGAGATTTTACAAAAAGCTGAGGCACAATGATACGTTGAGTTACTGTGAAGTAATAAAAACCTGATAGCACCACAGACATTCTCCTATATACTCCACACCATGCGCATCCACGCTTCACCCTTTAACGACACTGCAGCATGCTAAACAAGGAATACCCATGATTTTTTCATCGCTTGACCTCGCCCCAGATCTTCAGAAAGCGATCGACGCTTGCGGCTACCGCGAGATGACCGCCATTCAGGAACAAGCGATTATTCCGGCACGCCGTGGCAAAGACATCCTTGCAACCGCCCAAACCGGCACAGGAAAAACCGCGGCATTCTCATTGCCGATTCTGCAGAAGCTGGCAGAAAAGTCGCAGTCAAGCGAAGCGACAGGCCCGCAAGCCCTGATCCTCACACCGACTCGCGAACTAGCCGAACAACTCGCGGAAACCATTGGCGCTTACGCACAATTTCTACCCATCACCGTTAAAGCGGTTTACGGTGGCGCTAAAATAGTCACTCAGGAAACTGCACTAAAAGCCGGTGTTGATGTACTCATCGCCACACCGGGCCGTTTACTAGAGCATATCGAAAAATGCAACGTTGAATTATCCTCCGTTCAATACGCCGTACTGGATGAAGCCGATCGCATGCTGGACATGGGATTTATCAGTGATGTTCAGGCGATTCTGAAACTCACCGCTAAAAAGCGTCAGACCTTATTATTCTCCGCCACACTCACACCCGGTGTGAATGAGTTATCCCATAAGCTGTTAAAAAATCACCTGACGATTCGCGCCAACAAAGTCAATGCCACCGCTGAAACCGTACAGCACGTGCTATATCCGGTAGAGGAACGCCGCAAGATAGACCTGTTTATGGAGCTACTCGAAGAATACAACTGGTTTCAGGTATTGGTATTTACCAGCACCAAAGAACAAGCAGACCAACTGCGCTTAAAACTGAAAAAACACCCGGTTGCCGTCTGTCATGGTGATAAAAGCCAAGGCTCACGCCGCCGCGCGATTGCCGACTTTAAATCCGGCAAAGTACAGATTCTGATTGCCACCGAAGTTGCCGCGCGTGGACTCGACATTCAGGGACTGGAATACGTGATTAATTTCAACCTGCCGTATCTCGCGGAAGACTATGTACACCGCATTGGTCGTGCTGGTCGTGCCGGACAACAAGGCCACGCCATCTCCTTTGTCAGTCGTGAAGAAGAACGCAGTCTGGACAGCATCCAGCGCTTGATCGGGCAGAAAATAAAACGCATTCACCGTGATGGTTTTGAAGTGAATTATCGTGATGAACTGGTTAAGAAAATTGCCAGCCATAAGCGCCCGATGCGTAAGAATAAGGCGTCGCAGACGACGATTAAGAAGCGTAAGTAAGGGCGCGTACGCATCGCTTTGAAGGGGTTTGTGGTGCTAGCTTTGTAGTAGATTTTGTATAGATAATCACTTTCTATTGAATTATCCATACAAAATTTACTAAGCTGACGCTATAAGCCACTTATCCTCACTACAACACCAAGTCATTCCTCACTCTACACTTCTAACCTTTTTTAAATGACTACTCCCCCATCCGAACGTGTTATTGAAGTCACTTCCCATGTGCATTAATCGTTCAAAACACGTTGAAAGTCCAGCTGGGCGTTTTAGCTACCATACTGTGCCTGCACACTATTACTCACTAGGACAAACACCAGTCATAGAAACACATAGCGCCTTAGGCATGGCAACACCAGATCAGTCTTCCGTATAACTTGCCAACACTACCCATCAAAGTTACTATTAATCCATTAAATTTAAATCTAACATTTAAATATCATGGATAAAATACGCCATATAGCCGGAAAAGTCGACCAGCTACTCCACATGTTCCCTGCCGTTGCTGTGATCGGTCCTCGCCAATGTGGCAAATCGACCTTAGTCAAACAGCTTCGACCTGACTGGAAATACTACGACCTCGAAAGCCCCGATGACTATCAGCTAATCACTGACGACCCCATTGCTTTCTTTACACTCAACACCGACAAAGTCATTATCGATGAAGCCCAGCAGTACCCGGATTTATTTCGCGTACTCAGAAGCGTGATTGATGAAAACCGTAAACTCAAAGGTCGGTTTCTGCTGACCGGATCAAGCTCTCCCGAGATTGTAAAAGGCATTACAGAAAGCTTGGCGGGTCGCATTGCAACTGTCGAAATGTGGCCGTTTAAACAAACCGAGCGCTTTGACCAGCCCCTGCCGGACCTATATGAGCGCATTTTATCTGGCGCGGATGGGATTGAAGCGTTCAGCGATCTATCTACCTCGATGACGCTGGCACACAGCATGCAGGCCTTACTACAAGGCGGTTTTCCTGAGCCCGTGTTGGAGTCGGAAAGCAACGACCTCTATCAAGCGCAATGGATGGATAATTACATTGCAAACTACATAAACCGGGATATTCGCGGGCTGTTTCCCAAGTTAAATATCCACGTCTACCGCCGCTTTTTGTCATTACTGGCGCACCACTCCGGACACCAGCTGAATATGAGTAGTATGGCGCGTGCGCTGGAAACCACGGTGCCAACCATCAAAGAGTATCTGGATATTATTCACCAGACGTTTTTATGGCGAAACGTGCAACCCTTCAGTAACAACCCGCTGAAAAAGGTACAGAAAAGTAATAAAGGCTTTTTCCGGGACACAGGCGTATTGCACCACTTACTGAAGATCAATCAGCTGGATGCTTTATTGGTACATCCGGTCGCAGGCTTTTCGTTTGAAAGCTTTGTCACCGAAGAGCTGATTCGCGGCTTTCAATCCACTATGGCGACACAACTTGAATACAGCTACTACCGAACGGTTGATAAGTCCGAAGTGGATTTTGTGATCGAAGGCACCTTTGGCGTGATCCCTATCGAAGTGAAGCTGAATACCGTCGTCAAACGTCAGGCACTCAGAGGCTTGGAAGGCTTTATCAGCGATGTGAAATGCCCTTACGGAATTGTGATCAATCGTGGCAAGCGGGTGGAATTTTTGAGTGAACGGGTTGTTCAGATACCGGTGCAATACATCTAGTATTATGGACTTTAGCCAGAGTTTATTGCTTCATTAGCTGCCGCTACTTTGGCTAACTTACTCGCCATGCCGCATCGGGAAGTTATTGAGTTTGAACCTCCGACATTACATATAAATTCATCAACAGTGGCACTGGACGATTCAAACAACGCATAACGGTTGTAGTACACTCTTGTAATGTATAATTTACAATATCTAGACAATTGATTGGGTATCGAATGAGGCATCACTTTTAATGACGGTAACTATAGAAGAAGTCATTCGCCGTTCTGACCAAGGCATGACTGAACCCTTTATCTGTCGCGGTGATGACAAGCAGACTTACTTCGTTAAAGGTATTGCCACTACAAGGCGGAGCCAATTATCAGAGTGGATAGCTGGAAACCTTGGCTTGGCACTCGGACTACCCATTGCGCCATTTGAAATCGTCGAGATTCCTGAAGAGCTGATCATTTCAGGAAGCTCATTAAAATTATCAGATCTCGGCTCGGGGTATGCATTTGGCTCACAGCTCAAAGCGGATGCCATTGAACTCACAGTATCCAATATTTCTGACGTACCCGCAGCGATACAACAAGACGTATTAGTATTCGACTGGTGGGTGAAAAACAAAGACCGAATGCTCACACAACAAGGCGGCAATCCGAACTTATTATGGCAACCCGAATCGAAAGAACTGGTAGTTATCGATCAAAATCAAGCCTTTGATTCTGACTTTGATGAAACGAACTTTGCAGATCTTCATGTTTTTTCCAGGCAATGGAGTAGCATTTTTGGTGACTTACTCAAACCGCAACAATACAATGAACGCTTCGAGGCAGCATTGGCTGACTGGGATAAAATATGCGATGCGATACCAGAAGAATGGTTTTACATCGACCCAGAAATGACCATCCCTGTTGATTTCGAACTAGACTTGATTTATCAATTACTCAAACAATACGAAACAGACGACTTCTGGACACTATGAATAAGACTGC
This sequence comes from Leucothrix pacifica, assembly GCF_003172875.1. Classification (GTDB taxonomy): domain Bacteria; phylum Pseudomonadota; class Gammaproteobacteria; order Thiotrichales; family Thiotrichaceae; genus Leucothrix; species Leucothrix pacifica. The sequence continues at coordinate 8,063 of NZ_QGKM01000121.1, forward strand.
CTGCCAATATGCGATTGTACGCTTCGCCCCTTATGTAGAGACGGGTGAGTTTGCTAACGTGGGTATCGTTATGATAGCTCCGAAGCAAAACAACTTTATCTTCAAATTAGAAACGCGTCGATATGCACGCATTACCCGCTTCTTTGAAGAAATGGATTCGAAGCTTTACACCGAGTCTATGAAAGCCATGAATTTAGAATTGAGCCGCTTCCAAGGAATGCTCAAAAACCACACGTTCACAAATCACGGCCACCAAAGCATTGAATTTGGTCAGCAGCTATTTTATGAAGCTGTTCGTGAGCGAGAGAGTATTGTTCGATTCAGTGAGCCCAGAGTGACGCTCACTACCGACCCTAAACTCAAGTTGGACGAGTTATTTGCCTACTATGTTGAGCGCAATTTTGTGACCAAGGAATACAGAGAAACAGTTCTGGAAAGAGGCGTTCAAAAGCTACTCAAGCAGGCCAATATTGCCAACCGTTTTCAACGAACAGCTGTAGGTGATGACACTTATCACCGGACGTTCCCATTCGTTGAACAACTTGATAAAGAACCCGTTAAGATCATCAAGCCATTAAACTTGGGACACAAGGAGCCTAGCAAAATTATCGACCACGGTGGCTCATGGCTGTTTGCGCTCGACGTTTTAAAGAGCAATGGTAAGTTACCCAATAAAGCCCTGTTTACTGTTGAAGGGCCACCGAACTCTGCCAATGAACAACGTCATAAGGCTTTTGAACACGTCGTCGGCCGATTAAAAGCGAAAGGTGTTAATGTAGTGACTCATGACGAGCAAGAACGAATCGTTGATTTTGCTTCGGCATAACCCAGACCACCACATCACGGCTTAGAAAACGTGAGAAAATGGATCGAGCAATCTCGGTCGGCGTCAAAACCTCAGTGCATTCATTGAGGTTTTTCGCTTTTTGTAATACAGCTTTCCTATTATCCCTTAACCTTCTTAGCCCGCGCTTTCTTCTTAGGCTTCAACTACATCGGCAAGCCTGCTGATGAAAATAGTGAAAGCCTAAAATTTACAATTAGTCAGGGTTTCATTTTCAATTGGACGGATGAAAACTTTCAAATAGTCGAACTCTTGAGCCATTGGTTTTCTCACGTTGACCCTCAACAATAAAAAGTAGTAACATATCTACAAACACTAATAGGAGTGCACTATGATCACTAACCTAACGAGTCGAGAGTTTAACCAAGACGCTAGCGGAGCAAAAAAAGCAGCGAATAAAGGCCCTGTCATTATCACCGACAGAGGCAAGCCTGCACATGTCTTACTCAGCATCGACGAATACCAACGCCTGATTGGAAATACTCAAAATATCGTGGATTTATTGGCCATGCCAAAAGCAGATGATATTGAATTTGAACCACCAACGCTGTCAGGTGGATTATTGAAACCTGCGGATCTGTCGTAATGTATTTATTGGATACCAATGTCATTTCTGAGCTGCGCAAAGCAGGCTCGGGAAAAGCCAACCAAAACGTCGTCGCATGGGCTGCCCGTATCCCTAGTAGTCAGCTCTACGTTTCCGTGATTACGCTCCTAGAGCTGGAAATGGGGGTTTTAAGCATTGAGCGCAAAGATAAGCAGCAAGGCGAAGTGCTAAGGCACTGGCTAGAAAATAACGTCATCCCCGCCTTTAGTGAGCGAACACTGGTGTTAGATACACCTGTTGCGCGTCGCTGTGCTGCCATGCACGTACCAGACAGACGCTCTGAGCGTGACGCCATGATTGCGGCCACCGCAGCAACTCACAATATGACGGTTGTCACTCGTAATATTAATGACTTTATGGACACAGGGGTTGAGTTACTTAATCCGTGGGAGTCATTTTAAAACACCCAAGCGGCCAGAAACTGACGGCTTGAGTGATATCCCACCCCATACCCTTTTGTCATGATGGTGTTTCAGATAATCAGTCTCCTTTTCTCCTAGCCCTTTACAGAGAGTTATGATTGAAAGTA
>NZ_QGKM01000122.1 GCF_003172875.1 Leucothrix pacifica
AATTTATAGTTGGTTACTTAACAAGTGTTATCGTCGGTTTGTTAATAATCAAATTCAATGGTGGTCGAATGAAAGTCTTAATGTTACTAACGCTCGCTACTGTGCTTGCAACAGCTTCAGTTACCTCTCATTCTCAGACTGCCAGTGAAGAAGTAACGCCCCAAGAAGCTTTTAGTCAATCGGAAGAGCAGGCTCAGATTCCTAAGATGCTGTATCTGTTGATTGGTATACACGAAGAGTATTGTGAAAAGGACTATAGCTCACCAAAAGAGTTGAAAGATGCACTCGAACAGGATGCCCGGTTAAAGCCCCTTACCGGTTATAAGGATGTCTTTGAGCTTATGGTTGATGAAATAAGTTTTGCAGTTTCAGCAGAAAAAGATGGTTGTACGACAGATGTTATGCCAAATGACCCAAAGACAGGGGAGGTGTTCTTTACGCTTGCCCAGCTCACTCAGGTGCTACAGTTAGCAGGGTATATTGAAAATGGTGGGGTGGGTCCGCACCAGAAGACAATAACCCACGGTAACGCGTTGACTGTTTTAGGAATAGATTTCATAACACCAACCGGTGATCTCATGAAAGTAGATTACCCTGAGAATGGCCTTGGGCGTTATTACACAACGTTGTTTACTAAGAAATGGCCATAGTTTTAAACTTCTATGGATAATGTCGGGCAAGCTGTACGGTCTACTGTGGAATCAATGACGAGACAACGCCTGTTTTCCCGCCATGCTTGCGGTTTCGGATGACACCACCTGCGTAAACTGTGTCTGTGTCGAGGTAGTGAAAGGCCGGCCTTTGAGTGTGCTTCATTTTGATTTTATGTATTTATATTAAGCTGATTGGCTTTTTAGTAGTCAGAAATACTCAGTCCGGAGCGCGGTGCGGCACCTAGGTGAGTCTCCCAGAATTGTTGTTTTTCAGTCATTGTGTTGTTCATACTTGTCTCCGGTTAACAAAATGACCGAATAGCTGAGCGGGTGGAAGATGTGGTTGACCTGACGCTTATTTTTTAACTCAGTAGCTTCGAGTTCCGTTACAGCTGGGGAATTTCCTGCATCCCCAAAAAAAGTGTTGACCTCTACCTACTCCTCTAGGTGTTCTTTTGACCATCAATGATCCACATTTAGGACACTTAGGAGGTGAAGACTTATTAGAGGTGGAAGTAGAAGAGGACTTAGTAGTAGAAGAGGACTTAGTAGTAGAAGAGGTTTTTGCGTGTCTGGAAACCACAGTATTAGCTTTTGTAGGAAAACCAATTTTAATTATTTTGATTGTTTTTGGCGTTTCCGGTGGAGAAACTAAGCCTAGTGACTTTAGGTTAATTCTGGCCTGAAATCTGTCCTTTACAGCTTGAATAAGGTTGGTGTCTGACATTGCATCCTGAATTAGTTTGTCTCGGTTGTAGCTTTCAAGCGCTTTCAAGCCAGACTTCAAATCATTTAGATATGTATTTTTCCTACGGTTATAAGTATCTCTTATTTTCTTTTCCTCATTATCATCAAAAACTTGAGCTTTTTTGTAAACGAAACCAGCCTCTTTACTCTTACGCCAGTCAACTAGCTTAGAGGTAAATACTTGGCCGAATCCAGGAACTGCACTAACTCGTCTGCTATTTATATCGGCAGCCGTTTCAATGCCAAATGATCTAAGCTTTGCTTTCTTTGAGGGTCCAATACCACTGATTTTTGCATTATGTATTGAAAATTTATCTAGATAACTATTAAGTAGGTTGTTTTTACTGTCTGCCAACTGCTTATCAAGCTCTTCTTGAAGTTCAGTATCAATTTTCATACAGAGAGCAACAGTTCTTTCTAAGGATTTGGCCACAGCTTGCAATTCACCATAAACTGATCTGCCGAGAAAGCTATCAAATTTTAGTTTGAGCTGATTATCGGCCGCAGTATATTCATTTTTTATAGTAGCAAACCGTTGCTGAGTAAGTTCTGACTTGTCTCCTTTTTTGTAAATATAATATGCCAGCCCGAGGATGAATAGTGCTCCATAATTTGGAGAGTCAATCATCCATGCTAATCCTAAAATCCCACCCATGATTCCAATGGTTTGAAGTAAGCTGTCACTGGACTCATCGCTTGGGAGGGAGCTAGCGGCAGGAGTGGGTAAAGAGTTTTCTAACTCAGGCAAAATGCCCTGAAAGTCTGATATTTCAATTTGTTGAAGTCTTTTCAAGACGGCGGCTATTTGATCATTTAACCACTGGTTCCCCTTAGGCGTTGAAGCCTCATAATGAGGAAACATATCCAACCTAAATTTAGAGGTAAAACTACACCATAAGCACTCGCCAGATTTCTTTGGGTAAAAATGCGAAGGCATGACTTGGCATTTTATTAATGAGCTCTCTAATCTTGCTAAAATGTCTACCCAAACTTGAGCTGTCGGTCTGTTCTCAGAAGTTGTACCAAATGCGCGCTCAAAAGCATTCAATACCTCTAAAGGAAAGTCCTTTAATGTGAACATTCCTGGTGGAGGTAAGGTTCTAGTATCACGTTGACGTATTACAGAATAAGCGAAGCAATTTTGCTTTATTGCATCCTCAAGGGACTCCGGTCCTCCTAATCCAGCATAAGGATGCCTTCCCCCTATGTCAGGATA
>NZ_QGKM01000123.1:0-1181 GCF_003172875.1 Leucothrix pacifica
GGTCTTTACAAACAAAGACGGTAGTACTGGCATCCTGTATTTGGTCTGTAGCCAGCTTGACGCATCGTGGGACACGATCACGACGGTCTATCAAAAACGGTGGAATGTCGAGGTGTTTCATAAATCGCTGAAGTCTAATGCCGCGTTTGCCAAATCGCCTGCCCGGGCACCCAAAACTCAATCAAATCACTTGTTTGCTTCGATTGTTGCCGTGTTCAAGATGGAGAAACTAAAAATGAGCACGAAGCTTAATCATTTTGCCCTGAAGTCAAAACTGTACGTCAAGGCGATCAGAACCGCGTTTGATGAATTGCAGATCCTGCGGGCTGCGTAACATCAGTTACAAATAAGAAAACGGCACATTCAAAAGCTTATCGTCAACCAGTCCAAGCCTTTCATTATTACTAATCACAATTCCATAGGGGCAACTGTACTGCTCAACAAAGTCACGAATACCTTTCAGCTCTCGAAGTGTGACCTTTTGCTTATACTTTACCTCAATCGGTAACAAACCAAACTCACCTTCCAATACCAGATCGACCTCAGCGCCAGCGCTAGTTCGGTAATGGAAATAATCGAAAATAACTCCTTTGGCATTTAACTCGCGAATAATATTTTCAATCACCATAGACTCCCAGGAGTGCCCCATCTGAGGGTGAGCGAGCAAGTCATCAAGATTATGTAAATGCAAGAAATGATGCAGTAAGCCAGAATCACGTAAATAGCCTTTGGGATGCTTTACGATGCGCTTAGTTGCATTTTTTTCGTAGGGAGGGAGGTGTCGCCAGATAAATGTGCCATCTGCAATTTTGAAATACTCACGAGCAGTGGGCGCAGAAACTCCAAGCGTTCTGGCAACATCAGAATAGTTGATAATAGTGCCGGAAAGTTGTGCCAACATTTGAAGAAACAGCTGATATTTCTCACGCTGTAAATTTGGAAACAGCCTCAGAATATCGCGTTCAAGATAGGTTTTAATATAGCCTTGTGTCCATAATTTTTGGAAACGAGGACTATTTTTGATCCATGGTTCCGGGTAGCCACCTCTTAACCAATAATCGTGTTGCTCCTGAAGATCTGAACCACTGGGGCTAATTTCTGCAAAGTCTGTCAGTAATCGTCTTTCCTGAAGCAGCGTATAAAACAAAGACAACGGCTTTTGATACGCTTCCCGAACAGTA
>NZ_QGKM01000123.1:1306-1468 GCF_003172875.1 Leucothrix pacifica
TCATCCAAAGCGACAAAACCAGAGTTTAAGCGTAAAAACAAATCCGGATCACGTGCTACAACTTCATAATCACTGGCATTTTCAAGATCATAAACCTTCCAGTTATTATCAAGCTGAGCGAGCGTTGTTGTTTTTCCAGATTGGCGGACACCAACTAGCCCA
>NZ_QGKM01000124.1:0-1636 GCF_003172875.1 Leucothrix pacifica
GAGGTTCATATCGGACGTTATTTTCCGCAGTAAATCACGGTAGACACAACCCAGCGCATTTTTGATCTTCTTCAGTGCCTTTTGCATCCGTTTAAACTGTCTGGCATGCGCGTAACGCCCAATCTTTGGCAACAAAAAGCGGGCTTGTTTCTCATAAGTTTGACGTAAGAATATGCCGAGTTCATGGGCCAATGTCACTAACTGCTTGCGTGACTGATTTTGTAGCTGGTTATCAGTTGGGAAGCGGATGTTTTTCTCCTGAACGTGTGGTGTCGATCACTACCCGCTTCAGACTGGAGGGTTTAACCAGTTTGCTTTTGAGCCCCGCATCAATGGTGGCTGTCAATAACCACTCACAGCCTTCTTCGCCCAGGCGTTGTCGCCAACGGGTTAGGGAACTGGGGTTACAAGGGAACTCATGCTGGAAAAACGTTTCGCCGCAGAAATACTGCCAGTAAGGTGACTCTAACCATTGTTCAACCACACGCTCATCGGAGACCTTAAACGCATGCTCCAGATACAACAGACCGGCCACCAATCGCACCGGTAAAGCGGCGGCACCGGAGTCACTAAAGCGGGGAGCAATATGCCTCTCCAACAGTGCCCAATCTATTTGATGAGCCAGACGACACAGCGCATGATTTGGGTTGATCAAATCACTGAGCCGGGTCTTAAAGAGATCGTCCTGAGGATCATTGACAGTGGGTTTAGGCTTCATAAAACACACTCATTCTGCAACTTATTAGGCTGAGCGCAGCAAATAGTGAGAGATTGACCGCACTGAGTGATTATTTTATCAAACAATATCAATGCGTTAAATATTATTCAGGGTCGACTAATTAGCTTTTTGGATGAGGCTTTATAGGGAAAATAGAACCGTTTAGGCAGATATCAAAACTTTTCGGCCAGAAATAGTCTATCAAGAGAGTGTCACTTCCGATTACTACATTTGAAAGGATGCAATAAACATGAAAACGATCAATTATTCAACACTGTCTACTCTACTGATTGCTGGTGTATTTACGGCAGCATGCAGTCAACAACAAACACAATCAGGATCAATGAGTACAGGAGCACAACAAGCAGCTGATCAGCAAGTAATGGATGCCCAAATTCCTCCTAAGGTCGTTCCTGTCGAACCCGTTAAGCCAATGCAAACTTATCGCCCAATGGTTAAGCCTAAGCAAGTACTCAAAGTGCGGCCTATGGTCAAACCTAAACAAGTCCTTAAAGTACGTCCTATATAGTTTGATACTTTCACGACTCTGAATGGTGAATAAAAACCCTAGCATGATATCCGCTAGGGTTTTTTTATTAGGTATCCAATCGGTACTCGGTGTTGAGCAAGGCAATTAGCCATTCATTTGAGTCAAACAGTGAGGAGTCTCATTCTTGATCCTTAAAGAAATCATCTAAAAAATCAGCTGCAGCATGACTGGAGTTCCTGTCTAAGTACCTTAGCCCTGAAGACATATATTCACGCTCTAGCTCCAACGACTCTTCTGTAACATCCGGGCCCAAGCTGTCTTCAGTATTCACTCCCCTCTCTTGTTCCTCCCACTCCTGTTCTAGGTTTTTCAAACCCTTGATGGCTTGAGTATCAGCAGCTGCCTGGGCTTCGGCTGCTGCTTGAGCT
>NZ_QGKM01000124.1:1751-20310 GCF_003172875.1 Leucothrix pacifica
GCTGCTTGAGCTTCGGCTGCTTCTTCCATCAGTAGTGAACTATAAACCTCCTCTAAAGTAAGCATAACGTCATCATCAGGTGCTTTTTCCGCAATCATTGCTTCGTTATTTTCTTTCTTATGGGGTTTATTTTTACATGGAACCGGGTAAGTTAAGCCAGAAGCAGAGTATTTTTTACCCTCCTCAAAGCAAGTAATTCTCCCTTTACCGTCCTCCCAATAATCATGGGGATTGGGTGAATTAAAGCCATCCATAACAAAATTTGCCCACCCCCAGCCAAGAATTGGTACTTTTCGTGGATTATAAGACAGCTGAAAATGCAAGTGATGAAAACCAGCTCCACAGGATGTGTAAATATCATTGCCCATCTCAGCAATTTTTTGGCCACGCTTAACTTTATCCCCTACTTTGACAGCAAAATTTTTCATATGCCCGTATAAAGCATACAAGCGACGACCATTTTTATCTCTTCCATGCCTAATAAGCATCGTAGGCCCCCAGCACTTATCTACCTTTGCACGAATAACCCTGCCATCTGCTGCTGCAATAATAGGGCTACCTATTTCTTCAAAGATATCTATACCGCGATGCTTTCCACCTCGTCCTAAGCCATTTGACCCTACAGTACTAAGATAGTCAGAAATTATAACAGGAGCATTGGCAGGAACTTTAACCTCAGTCTTATGAAACTTACGAGATATACCACCCCAAGCATGAATTCTTCCATAAAACCCATCCTCTCTAAGCTCCTCAATTGGCGAATATTTTGCGAGCACAACACTGCCTAACAAAGTGAATAGTAAAACCACTTTGGATATCAAATTAATGAAAGGTTTGTGTGTACGGAAAGCCATCAGAGTTTTATATATTGTTATTATTTGCTTCTTGAACCAGTGTCCCCAACTCATAGTCACACACGCTCATCTAGTTTTTATATTACACTCGACGGACGGTATATTATGAAATTAACATAGGGCTTCGTTCTTCTTCAAACACACTCGATTATTTTTTTGCATAGAGTACTTTTCAACTAATCTACATCAATGAATATTGGATTCATATTCATACAAAGCTACCAACATAGGTCACCCAGACCTGTCCAACCAAAACTACCTGAAAGTAAAAACCTGAAGACAGTAGTCAAGACATGTACTAACTAAGCATATAATCCGCATAAAATTCAGCACTAGCAGCTTTGCAACTAGCTAAGGAAACACAATGGACATTCTTCAGACAGTAAAAAACTCATGGGGCTGGACAGGCATCATCCCAGTCGAGATCGTCACCGAAAACGATTTCGCCAACCTCATCCTTAAAGATAAGAACGATAAATTTTGGCGCTTGTGCCCCGAGGATGTGTATTGCGAGGTTGTCGCTGATTCCATTGAAGCTTACAACACACTTATTACCAACCAGGAGTTTGTGAATGACTGGTTTATGGACCCGATCGTTGCTGAAGCCAAAGCCGCGTTGGGTGAGCCTGACGAAGGACACAAATATAGCCTGATCGTTTCCGGCATTTTGGACGGCGACTACACGGCCGACAATATGAAAATTGCACCGATTGAGGAGATTATTCGCACATCTGGTGAGCTGGGTAAAAAAGTAAAAGGCTTGCCGAACGGCGCTAAAGTCGAACTTTAGACCAGACAATTTCAAAGTCAGACTTTATTATTCCATGGTCTGGAGCGCCGCCAGCAGTGATCCAGATCAGTCAGTCAGTCAGTCAGTCAGTCAGTCAGTCAAGCTGACAGAAAATTCAGCTTGAGCGCAAGTATTCGGCGACAGGAGTTCAACCGAATACTTACACCGCTACTTTCCAGAAAACTCCGCCGTCCGCTTCTCAACAAACGCCCCCATGCCTTCACTCTGATCATCCGTTGAAAACGCCAATCCAAACGCCTGACTTTCCATAACACAGGCCACATCCAGCTCCATATCCTGACCACGCTGAACCAACTGTTTAGTCATTCGAACAGCCTGCGGGCCCTTAGCAGCAATAGTTGTAGCCAGTTTTAATGCTTCATCCATCAGCGTTTCTGCAGAATAAACATGATTCGCCAACCCCCAGCGCTCCGCCTGTTCAGCCTTAATATTATTACCCGTCACCAACAACTCCATCGCTCTGGCGCGACCAATTAGTCGCGTTAAACGCTGTGATCCACCAAAACCCGGCGTGACACCAAGATTCACTTCCGGTTGACCAAATAAAGCATTTTCAGAGGCAATGATCCAATCGCAACTCATGGCTAATTCACAACCGCCACCTAAGCAAAAACCATTCACCGCAGCAATCACTGGCACATCCAGCAACTCCAGAGCACGAAACGCGCGCATGCCTTTTTCACTGAAACGCTGCGCTTCGATGCCTTTGAAATTCTGCATTTCTTTGATATCAGCACCAGCGACAAATGCCTTATCACCCGCACCGGTCAGAATAACCGCACGTGCTTCAGGATCTGCGGCTACCACCTGAGAAGCACTGTGAATATCCTCCAAAGTAGCCGCGTTTAAGGCGTTATAACTCTTCGGGCGATTCACTGTCAGCAGGTAAACACCCTGCTCCACAACTTCTAATAATATATTCTCAAAGCTCATAATGAGTCCTTCTTAATCCAGTGGTATATAACCAAAATCCCTGCCCTCTTGATCAATAGAGCAAGGTTCGAATCATTGCTCAACGCATCCGAATGATAACGAGACTAAGCGCTATAGTCATAGAAACCACGACCCGTTTTACGCCCTAAATACCCCGCATCCACCATCTTGCGTAATAACGGACAAGGACGATATTTGCTATCCCCCATGCCATCATGCAGCACTTCCATAATCGACAAACAGGTGTCCAAACCAATCAAATCCGCCAGCGTAAGCGGCCCCATTGGATGCGCCATTCCCAACTTCATGATCTCATCAATCGCTTCCGCCGTCGCCACACCTTCATATAAAGTGAAAATCGCCTCATTGATCATCGGCATCAAAATGCGGTTCGAAACAAATCCGGGACTATCGTTAACCTCAACCGGCACCTTGCCAATTTGCTTCGATAACTCATGAATCGTCTCGCACACCTCATCACTGGTTTGCAAAGCACGAATCACCTCCACCAACTTCATTAGAGGCACCGGATTCATAAAGTGCATACCAATCACCTTATCCGGACGCTGAGTCTCTCGTGCAATCCGCGTCATTGAAATCGATGATGTATTCGATGCCAGAATCGTCTCCGGCTGACACACCTGATCCAACTGCTGAAAAATCTTCGCTTTAATATCAAGGTTCTCACTAGCTGCCTCAACCACCAAATCAACATCCGCCAACGCGGTTAAATCAGTCGTTGTCGTGATATTACCCAGCGTCGATTGCTTATCCGCATCCGTGATTTTTTCTTTCTTCAGCAAACGATCAAGACTACCTGAAATCGTCGCCACACCACGCTGCAACGACTCATCCGCGATATCCTGCATCACCACCTGAAAACCAGACGCTGCAAACACCTGAGCGATGCCATTACCCATTGTCCCAGCGCCGATCACGCCGACTGTTTTAATTTCCATACTTGCCTAAACCTATAAACCTTAATCAACGAATTTCTGTATTCACTCAGCCTCAAACACACCACATGAATACAAGCAGAAATAATGAACATGAACTCAAGCTGCGGTGCCAAACCAAACTACATGTTGCGACGATACTGCCCACCAACATTAAACAACTCATCCGAAATCTGCCCAAGCGAGCAATGACGCACCGCCTCGACCAACTCCTCAAAAATATTCTCATTATTGATCGCCGCATTACGCACTCGCTCCAATGCCGCATCAGCATCCCCTTGATGCTCACTCTGGAATTCCTTCAAACGATGAATCTGGCTTTGCTTTTCCTCATCCGTCGAACGCGCCAACTCAATATCAAAAGTCTCAGGCCCATTCGGATTAAGGAAAGTATTCACCCCAATAATCGGCAAACTACCATCATGCTTTTTGTGCTCGTAGTACATCGACTCGTCCTGAATCTTGCCGCGCTGATAACCGGTTTCCATCGCACCCAACACGCCACCGCGCTCAGAGATACGCTCAAACTCAAACAGCACTGCCTCTTCCACCAACTCCGTCAGCTCTTCAATAATGAACGCACCCTGCAGCGGGTTCTCATTTTTGGTTAAGCCCCACTCATTATTGATGATCAATTGGATGGCCAAGGCACGACGTACTGAGTTTTCCGTCGGCGTCGTAATCGCCTCATCAAAGGCATTGGTGTGCAGACTGTTACAGTTATCATAAATCGCAATCAGCGCCTGCAAGGTAGTACGGATATCATTGAAATCCATCTCCTGCGCGTGTAATGAACGGCCCGATGTTTGAATATGATATTTCAACTTTTGACTGCGTGAGTTCGCACCATATTTTTCGCGCATGGCAACCGCCCAAATGCGCCGCGCCACCCGACCCATCACCGAATATTCAGGGTCCATACCGTTACTGAAGAAGAAGGATAAGTTCGGTGCGAAATCATCAATATTCATGCCCCTTGCCAGATAGGTCTCCACATAGGTGAAACCATTGGACAAGGTAAAGGCCAATTGTGAAATCGGGTTCGCGCCCGCCTCTGCGATATGGTAACCAGAAATCGACACCGAGTAGAAATTCCGCACTTCTTGATCCACAAAATACTGCTGGATATCACCCATCATCTTCAGCGCAAATTCGGTTGAGAAGATACAGGTATTCTGCCCCTGATCTTCTTTGAGAATATCTGCCTGCACCGTTCCACGCACATTTTTCAGTGCATAAGCACGAATCTCCGCATACTCCTCATCATGAGGATTACGGCCATTTTCTGCTTTGAATTTATCAACCTGTTGGTCAATCGCTGTGTTTAAAAACATCGCAAGAATCATCGGTGCAGGGCCATTAATGGTCATGGACACCGAAGTCGTCGGATCACATAAATCGAAGCCGTCATACAGCACTTTCATATCATCCAGCGTCGCCACCGACACACCGGAATTACCAACTTTTCCATAAATATCCGGGCGAACCGCAGGGTCACGACCATACAGCGTTACGGAGTCAAACGCGGTAGAAAGACGCTTCGCTGCGGAATGCTCGGATAATTTCTTGAAGCGGCGATTGGTGCGGAAAGAATCTCCTTCCCCTGCAAACATTCGGGTTGGATCTTCACCCTCGCGCTTAAACGGAAACACGCCGGCTGTGTAAGGAAAAGTGCCGGGTAAACTCTCCAACATCAGCCATTTCAGCAACTCACCGTGATCTTCGTATTTTGGCAATGAAACCTTCGGTACGGTATTGCCAGACATGGTTTTATACGTCAGAGCGGTACGTATTTCTTTATCGCGGATTTTCACCACGTATTCGTCACCACTGTAGCTTTCACGAATGGCTGGCCAGCTATCCAGCAACTTCTTAGACTCCAGATTTAAGGCATCATGACGCGCTTCAATCAGGCTATCCAGATTGCTAATTTCATCACCCGCATCCGCCAGCATTTGCTTACTGGCACTGAGTTGTTGACGCTCCCGTGCAATCGTCGCCTGCTTAGCAACCTCTTGCTTATACCCACGCACAGTCTCTGCAATTTCTGCCAAATAACGCGCACGATCCGCAGGAATAATCACGGAATTACCGGTAGATTTGCGAATAGCCGACGCAGGCAATGCGTCTTCCTGAACTTCCATTCCCTTATCGGCCAGCTGAGCCAATAACTCCTTGTACAACGCCGTTACACCATCATCATTAAAACGCGCGGCAATGGTTCCAAATACCGGCATCGCTTCCGGCGCTTCCATGAAGGCCTCACGGTTACGCTGCATTTGTTTGCAGACATCGCGATATGCATCTTCCGCACCTTTACGGTCAAACTTGTTAATCGCAACCGCATCCGCGAAGTCCAGCATATCGATTTTCTCAAGCTGACTTTGTGCACCAAACTCAGGCGTCATGACATACAAAGAGGTATCTACCAGCGGCACAATTGCCGCATCCCCCTGCCCGATTCCCGGTGTTTCAACAATAATGAAATCAAAGCCGCACAGCTTACAGGTGTTGACGACTTCACCAATCACTTCCGGAATTTCACCGACAGACTCACGCGTCGCAATGGAACGCATATAGATATTTTCATGCTGATTGGCATTCATACGAATACGATCACCCAGCAATGCGCCACCGGTTTTACGACGGGTCGGATCGACTGCAATAATGGCTATTTTTAACTGATCTTGTTGCCCCAGACGGAAACGACGAATCAGCTCATCGGTCAGGGAAGACTTACCCGAGCCACCTGTTCCGGTGATTCCCAGCACAGGTACTGCATGTATCTGATCAGCACTGGCATCCGCAATCTGTTGTCTTAAATCATCACTAATGGTGTCATTTTCCATTGCAGTGATAATGCGAGACAAAGCCCGTAAGTCACCCGCTAATAGAGGATCAATACTGTCAGGTGCGTATTCACCAGGATCAAAATCACTCTTATCGATCATGTCCTGAATCATGCCTTGCAGACCCATTTTTTGACCGTCTTCCGGTGAGTACAACTTAGTCACACCATACTCGTGCAACTCCTCAATCTCCGCCGGAATAATCACACCGCCACCGCCACCGAAAATACGGATATGCTCGCCACCCTTTTCCTTGAGCATATCCACCATGTATTTCAGGTATTCGACGTGTCCGCCCTGATAAGAGCTAATCGCAATGGCGTGCGCATCTTCCTGAATGGCAGCATCCACAATTTCCGCAACTGATCGGTTATGACCGAGATGAATCACTTCTGCACCGCTGGATTGCAGGATACGTCGCATAATATTGATCGCGGCATCATGGCCATCAAATAAACTGGCCGCAGTAACAAAGCGAATTTTGCGACTGCTTTGCGTGTTGCTAAGGCTCTGTTTCGTATCTGGTTTGCTCATGATGCAATCCTCCTCTGGCGGTACGATGGGATAATCAACTAAGATTATATTACGTTTACGTAAGCGTCAACTTATCAACCTTAGTTTTACCTGATAGTTACAATCTAGATTTAATCGCGAGGTATTGCAATCAGAAAGCTCAGTAATTAAACTCGATTTGTTCTATAAACACAGTAACGAATGACGACCACTGAATTAGGATCACACCATGCATTATTTTCTTGTAGGCGCATTAACCATACTCCTCACCGGCTGCACAACCTTTGGTGTGATTGAGAATCGTGCGATAGACAAGACGGCTGCCGCTGATGGTTACTCAATCACTAAGTTCTTTAAAGGTCGCGAGACAGATACCTCAATCATGTTAGCGTTCTCCGGCGGTGGCACGCGCGCTGCAGCGTTGTCTTACGGCGTATTAAAAGCACTCAGAGATACCCCCATCACATCAGGCAACAGGTCGATCCGCTTGTTGGATGAGGTCGCCAATATCAGCTCAGTATCCGGCGGGAGCTTCACCGCTGCTTACTACGGATTACATGGGGATCGTACCTTTGACAATTTTGAGTCCGCTTTTTTACGTCGCAATATCCAGGGTGGTTTAAAGAAAACACTGCTCAATCCACGCAACTGGCTGGATAAGCGCGGCCATACCGAGTTAGCCATTGACCTTTACCAACAACAAGTCTTCAAGGGCGCAACCTTTGCCGACATGTTACGCCCGGACGCACCACTCATTATGATCAACGCGTCCGACTTAAGCCGTGGCGTGCGCTTCTCTTTTGTACAAGAATATTTTGATCTGCTTTGCTCAGACCTTCGCAGCTTTCCGGTGGCACGCGCGGTGGCAGCATCTTCAGCTGTTCCTGTGGTGTTTGATCCTGTGGTCATTCAGAACCATGGCAACTGTGATGCAGAGTTACCACCTTGGTTAAAAGACGCCATCACGCGCTCACAAGACCAGTCTCAATTGCGTCTAACCATTAGCGGCCTCGACAGTTACAGCGATAAAAAGGGTCGCAAATATGCACATTTCGTAGACGGTGGCATCACTGATAACTTAGGTCTACGCGCCATTTATGATGTACTGGAATTAGGTGGTGGAGCCAAAAATATGGCGGAGACACTGAAGCTTAAACCCGTTAAGCATTTTGTAATTATTTCGGTCGATGCATCCACTACGCCACAAAACCGCATGGACCAAACGCGCCGTCATCCAACCCTCATCGATGCAGCCAACGCCATGAGTGACGTGCAACTTCAGCGTTACAATGTTGCGACCATTGACGCGATGAAAAAGAGCATGGCGAGCTGGGCAAAACAACTCTCTACACCGCAACAAAAAGTTAAGCCTTATTTTATTCGACTTAACTTTAAAGATGTTAAAAACGCAGACACGAGAAATAAGCTAAATGAGATCCCAACCAGCTTTAACCTGAGCAATGAACAAGTGGATTTATTGATTAAAACGGGTAGTGACTTATTAAACTCGAACGCGGAATTCAAACGACTGCTAAAGGATATTCGCACCGACCAATAATATCCGATACGTCGGGGCTACCAGGGAATGGTAGTCCCATCAATATCCGTAAACCTTCCACTATCCTCATCAGTCATTGACGCGATATTGTTGCGCAAGGCATTAGCAGACTCTTGTACGGATAAGTCACCATTTGGCCCACCCATATCTGTCCGCACCCAACCGGGGTGTAATATGGCTACTTTCATGCCTCGCTCTGCCAGATTTTTTGCAGCGCTGACACTCACCGCATTCAGAGCCGCTTTACTGGAGCGGTAGATGTAGCTTCCACCAGAACCATTGTCCTGCATGCTACCCATTTTACTGCTCATATTCGCTATTGTTTTCAGCCGCCAAAGCCTGCCGTTGTTCCGCGTTGCTGGTATCTAATGCGTGAACCGTCACTAAGCCACCAGAAGCTGCTGCAATAGACGTTAACTCCGGCGCTTTGGCTGGCTCTCGACAGCAAGCATAGACACGCCAGCCATCATTAGCATACTGACGAGTAAGCTCAAGACCGAGGCCGCGGTTGGTACCAGAAATTAAGATAGTGGACATATCAGAAACTCTTCTAAATTTTTTCCAACATCATACCAAGCGTCCCCTTAACACGCGCAAAAATCTGTATGTATGGAAAAAAGCCAAAGAATTCATAATGCTTCGGGAACACCAGGGAAAAACATACTGGGTCAGACTTAAATATCTCGCTGATGATTCATCAAACGAGTACGGGCACTCTGAATATGATAGCGCATCGCCAAGTCGGCTGCCGTGACATCACCCAGTGAAATGGCATCGTAAATTGTGCGATGCTCTTCCTGCACTTTTCTCATGCGCTGCTTCGAGCCAGCTTTAGTGATATTCAGCGCAACCCGCATGCCGGAACGCATCGCCGTGTGAAGTGTGCCCAAAATCGACACATAAAATTCATTACCCGTAGCATTAGCAATTGCCATATGAAAGTCGAAGTCTGCTTTATCAGCAATTTCCCCTTTCTCCATCGCCTCTTCCATAGCAACCAAGGTTTTTCGAATCGTCTCGACTTCTTCTTCCGTCGCTCGCTGTGCTGCCAGTGCCGCCGCGGCACCTTCAAGTGGTAATCGCGCCTCAAAACAACGCAACAGACCTGAAATATCAGAGGGGGATGTAAACTTAATCAGACTTTCCGGTGGACGCGCTTTGACAAACGAGCCTGCACCCTGACGGGAGTAAACCAACCCATCGGCTTGCAAGCGCAATAAAGCCTCCCGAATAACAGGACGTGATACATTAAACGCACGTGAAATTTCATTTTCCGAAGGTAATTTGTAACCCTCTTTCAGCTCACCGGAAACAATTTTTTCTAACAATTGACCGTAAAGCTGATCGGAAAGTTTTTCACGTTTACTAATTTGAAAGTCTAAGTCCATTTCATTACCCAGTTACGTTAGATGGCAGATTCCCAACACCTTTCAAATTTAATTCCCTCTCCATTGAAACATGTCACTCAATATTAGCCCCTCAGGCCACCATCCTGACTGAAGCGCAATACGATTAGCACAAGCATACTAGCGATAAACTCATCAATGAGCTAGCCGGTCTGGCGCTCATGAATCATTAGCTGCTCGATTGCCAACGCTATCCAACCGCTAATCAGCATGTCAAACCACTGCTCAACACCGCTGCAGGCGACCACAATATTACCGTATACGAAGGAGCCATAGAATGGTAAATCCCCTTCGCGCAGTGATGACGGATGACGTGTCTGCACCACTATGTTTGCCTGCGCATCGCGCCAAGCCTGTTCCGCCTTATTTCTCGCAAAGTCATCAAACGGATGCTCCCAGTGGCCCGAAGTACAAATAGACTCCTGATACAAAATGGCATCCTCAAACTCGCATTCCCATGGCTTGAGACGAGGGTCTACAATGACGATGTGTAGCTCTTTTCGGTTCGTTTGTTCGAACAATACATCAATAGACGGCTTAACCAATGCCACCGCCTGTTTAGCTAATGCTTCGTGCTTCATTTATCAAACCCCTTGTTGTTTTAAGCTATGAATGATTAGCAAACGTGGTTCCATGATAGTAATGAAGGCATGAAACGATTCCGCGAAGCAACGACTGAGACCTGCGGCTTTTACAATACGGTGGGATTTAATGACGACACCCGCGCCTTCTGCTCTATTCCGGCACGGCACGATGTCGCCAGACGATCCGACTGTGCGTATTTAGCCAATTTGGTTGCAACCGGTCGCCTCGGCTTAAACGATGCACACACGATCGCTTATGACCTGACATACCGCCTCGCCAAACAAGCATACAAACTTTAATCACGCCTCTCTCACCTAAGTACTTATGGAGTACCAGATTGTCTAACTACCCACTTTTGAAAAAAAGCACTGACCATCGCACAGGAACCGGCATCGTTCATATCGGCCCCGGTGCTTTCTTTCGCGCGTTTAATGCGGTTTATACCGCAGACGTAGCCGACACCATGGATCATCATTGGGGAATTCGTGGTGTTAGTCTGCGTAATCCTGACATTCGGGATAAGCTCGAACCTCAGGACTATGCTTATACCTCAGTCACCTTAACCTCAGACGGTGCGCAATATCAGGTGATTGATTCTATTGAGGATATTCTGGTCGCACCAGAAGATCCCGAGAAGGTGTTAGCCGCTATGGCGAACCAAGCCACGCACATTGTGAGTCTGACCATTACCGAAAAAGGCTACTGCCACGACAGACGCAGATGTCGCCTCCGTATCTGAGGCAACAGGCTATCTGGACAATGGCTGCGTCATGCATGAACCCTTTCGCCAATGGGTCATAGAAGATGATTTTCTGAATGGTGAACGGCCTGACTGGAACCTTGCCGGTGCCCAGTTCGTGCGGGATGTCGCGTCCTTTGAAACCATGAAATTACGCTGCCTCAACGGCACGCATTCATCACTGGCCTACCTTGGCTATTTAGCCGGTCACGAAACCATCTCTGAAACCGTTGCCAACCCTGTTTTTGAGCAGCTAATCGACCACTTGTGGCTGAAAGAAATCGTGCCTACCGTTCCACAACCGGAGGGTGAGGACTTAGTTGCTTACTGTGCAGCTTTAAAGGAGCGCTATCAGAATCCGTCGATTCGTCACCGGACTTGGCAAATCGCTATGGACGGCTCACAAAAACTACCTCAACGAATCTTGGGTACCGTCAATGACAACTTAGCTGCGGGTCGCGAGATTACGGGGCTGGCACTGGTGGTAGCTGGCTGGATGCGTTATGTAAGTGGCGTCGATGAGAAAAATGAAGCCATTGATGTTAGAGACCCATTAGCTGATAAATTACGGGCAGCGTCTGACTCTGCTGATACACCAACTGACAAGGTTGATGCGTTACTGGCGATGAGTGAAGTGTTTGATCCTGAATTGTCGGCAAAGGCTGAGTTTAGAGAGCCGGTTACTGCTGCTTATTTGTTGTTGGTTGAGCAAGGCGCGACAGGTACAATTGCGAGTGTGCTAAGTTAACAGGGATAGCGTCGCATAAATCACGACGTCAAACCCTACAAATACCGACTTACGAGGTGCACTATGAAATTTGAACAATCAATTTCCATTAACAGCAATCCCGCCGCGATATATACGGTTTACCAAAATGTTTCTGACTGGCCAATCTGGGATCCTGAGACGGAGGCTGCCGCTTTGGATGGTGAGTTCGCCGTTGGCTCAGAGGGAAAGGTCAAACCAAAAGGCGCACCCGTTTCTAAAATTACACTCACCGAGGTAACTCCAGATAAATCC
Organism: Leucothrix pacifica; assembly: GCF_003172875.1. Lineage (GTDB taxonomy): Bacteria > Pseudomonadota > Gammaproteobacteria > Thiotrichales > Thiotrichaceae > Leucothrix > Leucothrix pacifica. The sequence continues at coordinate 13,977 of NZ_QGKM01000124.1, forward strand.
TTCACCGTGGAGTGTAATTTGCCGCTGTGCAAGATGCTATTTATTCATGAACTGAATGAGACTGGTGAGGGAACTGATGTTGTCAATCAAGTGGTATTCACAGGCTTACTTGCGCCAGTCTTTGGCCGGCTGATAGGAAAAGGAATTAATAAAAGTATCCCTGATTCTCTCAAAGGCCTGAAGGGATACGTGGAGTCACAAGGCTAGTTAGCCTGTGATCCACGAATATACCCCTGAAAAATAGCGCAGCGCCAAGTGGCATTAAAAACTTAATGTCCCTTACGCGACTGCTTGCCTCTTACGACATTGTTAACGGTTTTACTGAACTGCTTCTCACGCTTGCGGGACTCTGCAACCGACTCAGAATTGTGCAGATCCTCCCGCTGCAATTTACGCCAGCGTTTCAGTCTCTCAGCATCTAATTCACCATTGGCGATAGCGTGCTGCACAGCACAACCCGGTTCATTCTCATGCTGACAGTCCGCGTATCGGCACTGACTAGCTACTTGAATAATTTCGTCAAATACCGCAGTAATTCCATCTGCATTATCATGCAGTCTCAATGCCCGCATTCCGGGAGTATCAATCACCCAGCCACCACCACTGATGGGACGCATCGAACGATAGGTTGTTGTGTGCCTGCCTTTGGCATCATCCTCACGAATGCCTTGTGTGGCGGATGATTCGCCGGTCAAGCTATTCATCAAGGTAGTCTTACCCACGCCCGATGAGCCAACCAAAGCAATCGTTTGACCGGAGCCACACCACGGCGCTAGCTTATCGCTGACATCTTCATCGGTGGCGTTTAATGGCACTACAATCAAGTTATGCATTAAGGCCTCGGCCCTACGCTGCAATTCTTCGACCTGATCAGACAAGTCTGCCTTAGTGAGCAAGATAACTGCATCGACTCCCGCCTCTTTTGATAACGCCAGATAACGCTCCAAACGCGCTTCATTAAAGTCTGCATTGCACGATGTGACGATGAACAGTGTGTCCACGTTATTGGCGATGAATTGGATAGCAGAGTTGGTGCCTGCAGCCCGGCGAGTCATTGAGCTTTTTGGTGTGAGCAGGCGCTTCACTCGGTGAGTTTCATCAGTCAACACCCAATCGCCAACGGCAAAGTCACCGGATGATGTGGATGGATCCAGGCTGAGTTCAGCAAAGCCAGCTTCGCCCAAAGCATTTAGTTTATTGCGGTGTACTTCGATTACCCTCATGGGGCTGAGATTTTCAAGCTCATCAAGACTGAGCTGTGACAGAAAATAAGAGGAAAATCCTAGTTCAGATTGAGTGTAAGTTGAAGGGATTTTGTTTGTCATTGTAAAGATCCATAAGCATAAATAACCGGTGCGTCAGTTAGTGAACCAACACGGAATAGGTCAGGCAGATCTTTTTGCACAATCTAGCGGGAGGCCAGAGAGGATTTGAAATGTTAAGCTAGAGCTGCCCGATGAGCGAATAGAACAATCATGAATAACTCCCTGTCTTTGAGGTGAGCAATCATAGTAACGAATGCTCCAAACTATTACAAATCCAACAGGAAACAATATGATCCAAATCATCGCCCTACTCTATGCGTCAGAAAATGGACTAGAAGGATTGAGAGCCTTCGAGTCAACAATCATTCCTATTTTACGAGAGCATGGAGGTCACCTCATTAGCGCATCAACGAATAATGCGCGAACTCCTGATGATCCCGATGAAATTCATGTTACGGATAGTTTTCATGAGTATTGAGTTTCATCAAGCTACCCTAACATCTGCTGAAGTTTATGCGGAAAGCTGAGCACTAAATAATTATTAAGAGGCCATATGCTAAACGGAAATGAGCTGTTTAAATCACTACACGCTGAGGCGGTTAATCTCGGCGACCCTTGCGCCAACTTCATCACATTCACGACCGTAGATGCAGCTGGTAAACCACACTCAAGAACACTAACCGTTAGATCAGTGAAAGACTCACAAATCGTGGTTGGGGTGAATAGCGACAGCCCAAAAATGCATGAATTAAAGAGCAACCACAAATGGGAGCTGTCAGGGTTTTGGCCAGTGCGTATGGTCCAGTTCAGGATTAGAGGCTCTGTTGTCAGTAGTAGACCGGACTCTTTACGTGAGGGCTGGAAAAAGAAAAACACACATAGCCGTCTGGCGGATATCTACCAAGCTGAAGTTCGAGAGCAAAGCTCAATACTCGAAAATAGAGCGCAATTGTTGTCCGAGATTTCTACGCTGGCGGAAACGGCTAACTTAGATGCAATACCAGAATCACTGATTGCACTGGAGTTTAGCCCAAACTTTTATGAGATTTGGATCGGATCAGAAGTAGACCGTTTACCCGATAGAACCGTTCACAGGCTCATCGATGGAAACTGGAAAACTGAAGTTCTGGTGCCTTGAGTCATGCACTCAATCGACACTCAAGGACTCTATCGATATTCAGGTGATTCAACGATCACCAAACAAATCACCTAATCCACCGATCACTGAACCTTCCCCTTTGCTTCCACCCGTGAAACCACTTGCCTGAATGACGCGATTAGCCAAGCGCGAGAACGGTAAACTCTGTAAATAAACAATACCGGGGCCACGCAAAGTCGCTAAAAACAACCCTTCACCACCAAACACCATCGATTTCAAATTACCCGCACGCTCGATGTCATAATCTACTCCGCTGGTGAAAGCAGCGAGACAACCCGTATCAACCCTCAACACTTCACCGGCTTTGAGTTCACGTTTGATAACGGTGCCACCGATATGCACAAACGCTTTACCATCCCCTCGTAACCGTTGCAAAATAAATCCTTCGCCACCAAAAAAGCCAGTACCCAACTTCTTCTGGAATGCGATATCCAGTGACGTTCCAAATGCGGCACATAAGAAGGCATCTTTTTGGCAGATCAATTCGCCGCCTAATGCTTTCATATCAATAGGAATTATCTTTCCCGGATAAGGCGCAGCAAATGCGACCCGCTTTTTACCTACCCCTTCATTGGTGAAGTGAGTCATAAAAATCGACTCTCCGGTAAGCACACGTTTGCCAACATTAAACAGGGTATCCATCATGCCGCCGCTGGGCTTTGAACCATCCCCCATTTTGGTTTCAAATTGAATGCCATCTTCCATGTAATTCATCGCCCCTGCTTCGGCGATTACCGTTTCGGCAGGGTCTAGCTCGACTTCGACGATCTGCATATCATCACCGAAGATTTCGTAGTCAACTTCATGGCTTTGCTGTGTAGAATTTTGCATAGTCTGTCTCCTAAAAAGGCACTTTTATAGTCTGTCTCCAATTGTCATAACTATAGTCCAAGTAAACCGCCTTTTTGCCAGTAACAGGAGCGTGCCATCTATTGGAGTGAGTAAAACACGTGGCACACCGCTTCCCACCTTGTCCACTAATCACACCTAAGGTATTGTCTAGACTCCCCTCTTCCAACAGGAATCAGCTATGGAATCACCCGCCGGTGAATATCCAATACAGCAAGCTGAGGGCTCGGTGGTTATTTCCAAAGTGTGGGAATATGTTCACAGCAGCGATAAGTCATAAGCAAACTTTAATAACGACATTTCAAACGAGACTAGAACGATGGCTAAATCACTCCTTCTAAACCCAGCGGACAATGTTGCCATTCTTACCGAAATGGCACTCGGTGGAACCGATCCTTTAGCGCTTGGTACACCGCTGGCCAACATTGTTCCGGCAGGCCATAAAGTCTCACGTACCGATATGAAAACGGGTGATGCCATCCGTAAGTTTGGTCAAATCATTGGCTATGCCACTCAGGATATTCCAGCAGGTACTCACGTTCACTCACACAATTGTGAGTTCGGTGCTCACGAGCGTGACTACAAGGTTGGTGCTGATTTAGAGCATGCACGAGCCACTATACCTAAACTGGAAGATCGCACTTTCATGGGTTATCAGCGCCCCGATGGTCGAGTCGGTACACGCAATATGATCGCCCTATGTGCCACCGTAAATTGCTCAGCCACTGTGATACAACGAGCAGCTGACACACTGATGCGTAGTGGTGTGCTTGATGATTACCCCAATATCGACGGTATCGCTGCATTCTCTCACGGCACGGGTTGTGGCATGCCTGACAACGGCCCAGGCTGGGATAACCTGCAACGGGTACTCTGGGGATATGCCACTCACCCCAACGTGGGCGCGGCAATGTTTGTCGGTCTTGGCTGCGAAACCATGCAAATCGACAGGATGCGGGAGATGTTCGGGAGTGACGGAAGCGACGGTTCCGAGCGCTTTCATGGTCTGACGATTCAGGCAAGTGGCGGCACAAGTGCAACAGTCGATAATATCGTTCAACAAGTCCACGAGCTACTGCCACAAGTGAATAAGGCAAAGCGCCAACCTTGTCCTGCTTCAGCTCTAACAGTCGCCTTGCAGTGCGGTGGCTCCGATGGCTTTTCAGGCATCTCAGCAAATCCTTCATTGGGCGCTACTGCAAACCAAATCGTTGGCTTGGGCGGCACGGTTATTCTGTCAGAAACACCCGAGATTTACGGCGCGGAACAACTGTTATTACAACGGGCTGTGAGTGATGAAGTCGCACAAAAGTTATTAGACAAAATCAGCTGGTGGGAACACTACACATCCATCAATAACGCCTCCATGGACAACAACCCATCACCCGGCAATAAAGCCGGTGGACTGACCACTATTCTTGAAAAATCACTGGGTGCCGCCGCTAAAGCAGGCTCTACCCCTCTAATGGATGTGGTTGCTTACGCCGAGCGAGTCACGAGCAAAGGCTTTGTGTTTATGGACTCACCAGGCTACGATCCAGTATCGGTGACAGGGCAAATTGCCAGTGGTGCACAGATCGTAATGTTCACCACCGGACGCGGCTCAGCCTTTGGATCAAAACCCGCACCAACCCTAAAGCTAGCGACTAACGACACATTATTTCAGGCGATGCCGGATGACATGGACATCAATTGTGGCGATGTGATTAGCCATGACGTAGCGATTGCGGACAAAGCCGATGAGATTGTGAATATGATTCTGGAAACAGCATCTGGCAAGCCTAGTAAAAGTGAAATATTAGGGCTTGGGGATCATGAGTTTTGCCCTTGGCAGATTGGGGTGGTGATGTGATCGTTAGTCATAACGCGCATTGATTTACGCGATTTATTGCATCGCATTTTTGTATGAGCCGGGCAAATTTTCGCGGATTATTTGTATTGCGATGATTGTCATGGGGATAGTGGGGTTGAAGTTGTTTTCTTGATGATCTACCGAAACTCTATCAATAGAGCTTATCTCTCATCATTACCTCCAATCGAGCAATCCATTGACTTGAGTGATTTCTTTTAGTTTATGAAACTTTGTAATATGATCTTCAATCCATTTTTTGATGTCAGTGAACTGACTACTACTTTCCAAAAAAGCTAGCAGGTTAGTCTCGTACCAAATACTCGTGCCTGAATCATATTCTTTTATCAAGGCATCAGAACAATGCGCATTGTGCGCAGTTGGAAGTTCAAGGTGTTGCTTGTTTTCTTTGTTACACCAAATGCCGACAACAATTGAAGGGTGTAAGTCTTCTTTCAGTTCAAATGAAATTAATATTTCTGAATAGCCTTTTCCTGTTAAGATTTTTTCTTTCCAAATAGCATACCTGCTATGCCTTTGAATCTGCTTTAATGATGCAAAGTCTCTTGTATAGGGCGCGCCGAATGTTTCACTCAACTTAGGTGAAACAAGCTGTAGACACTCTTCCATCTTCTGGATAGTCCCATAAATGTTTTGCATAGAAAGGATATCTTGTATATCAAAGTCATCTATGTTGCTCAACTTCTCTTGCTCCATGAAGTTTATAAATAAATCGGATATTTGACTCTCAGTGTTGTTGGCAAGGTAGTCATGGATTTCCGCCCATCTGCATTGGATGAATAGACCCCCAGAGTTTTTTTCGTATATCTCTTTATTCTTCTTTTCTACATACTTAGTACAATAAACGAGATAGGAGTGCTTGGTTAGTGTCCCCAAAATTAGGCTGTATTTTTCGAGCTGACCAGTGCCTTCTGTGGAACCAACCTTATTTTCGATGAAGATAATTGTATCCTCATTTTCAAATACCATATCAATAATTGAATTATGCTTTGGATAACTAACCTGAGTCTTAGCTGTGAATCTCTTGCCATCGATAGCTAAAAAATTATTGATGTAGTCATCCAGAAGTTCTTGATCTGAACTCAGCACTCCTGCAAATATCTCTGTTATGAAATCTTCAACTGGGACTCTGACAAGATTGCTTCTGTAAAGTCTTAACAGTTTGGAGAAGTAAGCGATCAAACCACCCCG
>NZ_QGKM01000125.1 GCF_003172875.1 Leucothrix pacifica
TACTCTTGACCATAGCTCTAATTCCTTTTATTGAATGAAAAGTGAGTGCTGATATTTTCAACTACTCATATTTCCTGACCACATATTTTAAATAAAAGTCACTTAATTCACTGATTTATATTGAAGTTTTTTTAATTACCATCTATTTAGCTAAATTATTCATCGACACAAACATCCTGAGCGTATTGTTATTATACAAAAACAAATTAAAACGATTAACGGTATCTCGCTCATCGGATAGAAGGTGATAAATGCCGGATAGTCTACTAGGGTAATGACACCCAAACGTCAATAATAATAAAAATACCCTCCCCAGTACCCCACTGGGCTATAGAGACAACAGTGAGTGAGTGTCATGAATAACTATGAGTTTTTAGACCCCGTTATGCCGGGTGATCCCAGCGTTGAGATGACTGCAATAACGACCGACCAGTTCGAGTCTATTCTTAACATCCAACAAAAAATCCTTAACTTCATTGCTCAGGACCGCAAGGAAAACGATATCCTTGACGAGCTTTGCACACTGAGTGAGGTCATGCTGGAAAGCTCGGTTGCCAGTATCATGTTGCTCAATCCAAACACTGAATCTCTAAGTCTGGTCAGTGCACCCAGTATTCCGGAAGACAGTCACCATCTTCTGTATGGCGTACTGCCAAACTCAGGTAATGGGTCCTGCGCAACGGCTTTTGCTCATGGCCGCCCAGCCTATGTTAATGACACGAGTACCGATGATCGTTGGCGTAATGCACGTGATCTGGCAAATAGTTTTGAGATTAAGTCTTGCTGGTCTATGCCCGTTTATAATCGTGATGGCCGCGTTATAGGTACATTCGCATTATCTTCTGCTAAACAACGCAGACCTTCTACGTTTCATGACCGATTACTCAAAATGTGCTCCTCGGCAGTGAGCATATTATTGGAGCGAAAAGAACTCAGAAGACTTTCGGTTACAGACAAACTCACCGGACTGTGGAACCGCGTTAAACTGGACCAAGGGCTACATGCACAACGTGCCAGTTATTCTGTTTATCAGGAAACGTATTCTGTGATGATTATCGATATTGATCACTTCAAACACATCAATGATAACTATGGTCATAATGTCGGTGACACCGTTTTATCAGGCATCGCTGAGGTGCTACGTGACAATATTAGACCTCGTGATTTATTGGGCCGCTGGGGTGGTGAAGAGTTTATGGTGTTATTACCTGATTCAGGTAATGGTAAAGCCTTAGAGATTGGCGAGGAGATCCGGATGGCAGTACGGAATCATAGCTTTGGATTGGCAGGTGATTTAACAGTGAGTATCGGTATTTGCGAGGTTAAAGAGAATCTTCGTACACTGGAAGTGGTTGACCGCGCTGATCGTGCACTATATCGCGCAAAAGCATCCGGACGAGACCGCGTTTGTATGTTTTATAAAAACAAAGGAAAACGCCCTTCAAATATTGTCGACATCAATAAAAAAGCAGCAGCGACAGCTTTGTAGGAGCCTAATCACCAACTATTTGAGGGTTTCAGCATAAGAATTTGATTCCACGCTTGAAAGCCAGACCAAATAGCGGCAAAGTTCGCTGTTATTGGTATTAGCGCAAGGTATGCACACCTCATGAATGTGATCGAAGACTTAAGACAACGCGGCATGATCCAGGACATTATGCCTGGTACAGAAGAATTACTGGCCAAAGAGAAAGTGGCTGCTTATGTTGGTGTGGACCCAACCGCTGATTCTATGCACGTTGGAAACCTTGCCACGATCATGTTGTTGGTGTTTCTGCAGAAGTATGGTCACACGCCTGTTGCTTTGGTTGGTGGTGCGACCGGTATGATCGGTGACCCTTCCGGTAAAAGTGCCGAGCGTAATTTACTGGATGAAGAAACCTTACTGCACAACCAGAAAGGCGTACGCGCACAACTGGAAAAGCTGCTGGACTTCGATACTGAAGCAAACCCTGCCCGCTTGGAAAACAACTATAGTTGGTTTAAGGATATGGGCGCGTTGGATTTCTTGCGCAATGTCGGTAAACACCTGACCATTAACTACATGATGGCTAAGGATTCAGTGAAAAGCCGTGTTGAAACCGGCCTGTCGTTCACTGAATTTTCATACCAGCTTATTCAGGGCTATGACTTTTACCATCTGTACAAAAATGGTGGCGTCAAAATCCAGATGGGTGGTTCTGATCAGTGGGGTAATATTACTGCTGGTACTGAGTTGATCCGTCGTATGGATGGCGGCGAGGCATTTGCATTTACCTGCCCGCTCATCACTAAAGCGGATGGCTCTAAGTTTGGTAAAAGTGAAGGTGGCAATATCTGGCTAGACCCTAATCAAACCAGTCCGTATAAGTTTTACCAGTTCTGGATGAATGCCACAGACGAGGATGCTGCCGTCTTTATTAAGCGCTTCACTTTGTTGCCAATGGATGAGATTGAAGCCTTAATTGCTGAACATGAAAAAGCGCCACACTTAAGAGCACTCCAGCAAAAACTCGCTGAAGAAATCACGGTCATGGTTCACAGCCGAGATGCTTATGATCAAGCCGTTCGCGCGTCACAGGCATTATTTAAAGGCAGCAAAGAGGACTTAATGGCACTGAGTAAGTCAGAGCTACTGGAAGTCCTTGAAGGTGTACCAACACATACACTGAAGCGTGATTCTCACGGTGATTCTTTGGATATGGTCAGTTTCTTATCAACTGAAACCGGCATTCTGCCATCAAAAAGCGAGGCAATGCGTAGTCTGAAAGCCAATAGCATCAGCATTAATAAAGAGAAGGTTGCTGAGGGCAGTGAGATTACCGAAAAGGATCTGCTAAACGGCGAGTTTATTCTGGTACAAAAAGGAAAGAAGAATAAGTTTTTGGTTATTCTTGAGTAAGGTCATCTAATTCAACGTTCGTTTATAGGCAGGACATCCGAATCATTTTGGAGAAGTCCTGCCTGTTTATTTTTTGATTACAGGTTAGGCGCAACAGCTAACTAACTCAGACTACTCTAGCTCTTCAGTATTTGCCTGATCTTGCTGATAATCATTTAGCAGCCATTGCTGTAAAATAGTAACTTCAGGCTTTGTTCTGCGATGATCTTCTTTTCGCAGTAAATAGTGGGAGCCTTTCATAGGTAGCTTGATATCCAGCGGCATTACCAAGCGCTCACTTTCTATAAAGGGCAATGCCATACTCCTTGGCAGCATTAAAGCACCTGCCCCGGAAACCGCTAGCTCAGCAGCCACTAAATAGGTATCTGCGCGCAGCACACGACGAGGGTTAACCTCATCAATATCGGCAACATCTTTAGCGCTTAACCATGCTCCCTCACTCCCCATAACAGAGATCAATTTCCCTGCAGCCATCTCCGCTAGATCCTCTGGGAAAGGATCTAAATCCGGAGAACAAACAGGCACAAAGTCTTCCATTACTAACAGATCCGCGTGATACCCGGACCAATTACCATCGCCAAACCGAATATCAATATCATAACTTTCAGCTTCAACTTCATCTGCCCAAAGCGATGAGCCTAGTCTGACCTCAATATCAGGATATTCTTCGTTAAATCGTGCCAGCCGTGGCACCAGATTTAAAACACTAAAAGACATCGGCGCCCGCAGCTTGACCGAGCTTTCTCCACGTAAACCAAACAAGCCCGCCGTGGATGCAGAGATATCATCAAATGCTTGCCGAATGGGAGGTAAATAGGCTGCACCCATGTGAGTCAGTGCAACGCCCCGCGGCAAACGCTCGAACAATAAAAAGCCCAAGTTATTCTCAAGCGCTCTGACTTGCTGGCTAATAGCTGCCGGAGTTAAACACAACTCCTCTGCTGCAGTGGTGAAACTCCTGTGACGCGCAGCGGCTTCAAACGCACGTAATAAATTAAGATTTGGGAGGCGATGTGCCATAGTGAAGGCATTCCTTGGAGCTGATTGTGGTTAGGTTGGTAATGGCTAATGTATAGCGAAGTGCTGAATTGGTCTAATATTTTTTAATGGTTGAAGCTTAAAAGTTTTGAAATTTATTTTTTTAAAAACCGTCATACTAAAACGAAAAAGTGGCAGAAACACTTTAGAACGCCATTGAAACGTACAAAATGCCTGCCACACTAATGATGATGAGTAACTCACGCCAACACTCCGCAGTAGATAAGGATCTCATCACTATCCCACTACAAACATGCAGAGCCAAAAAGCGGTCGTATTAAGAAACAACAGAATACCCACGCATCCGCTGAGCAAACTCTTGCAGAGCCTGAATCCCCGTCTCTTCCGCTTCATGAATCCACTGCTGAAGTGACTCCAAACGCGCCTGCTGATTTGAAGTCGTTCGTCCCCACAACTCATGCAGCTGTTCCTGCGAATGATGCACTGCCTGCAACACTGGGCTATCACGTAAAATACCCTGCAAACGTTCTTTAGTCTGAGTATCAAATTCAACAGCACCACTAAGCATACGCTTTACTAAAGTACGATCAAGTTTGCTAAATGCCGCTAACTCCTGCTTAACCACTGGCTGTACAACTTGGCGGCCAAAGTTAGACATCACCTGTAAACGATTACCTAACACCGCACTCATGGTCTCCAGATCTACCGTCAGTTTTTCGCGATTAATGCGAAGGCGAGGTGCGACTTTCTTAACCTTTGCCATTTTCAGCAATTCCATCAGGCGAATATAAAACCACCCGATATCAAACTCATACCACTTGTTTGAAAGACGCGCCGATGAAGCAAATGCATGATGATTATTGTGCAACTCTTCACCACCGATCAGGATACCGAGCGGTGAGATATTGCGGGCAGCATCCGGAGTATTCCAATTACGATAGCCCCAGAAGTGCGCTACACCGTTGATAACACCAGCTGCCCAAAATGGAATCCACAACATTTGAACTGCCCAAACGGCCAGCCCAGCCAAACCAAAACATGCCACATCAATCAATAGCATCAAACTGATACCCGCACTGGGCCATTTGCGGTATACATTCGCTTCCAGCCAATCTTTGGGTGTACCGCGTCCGTATTTTTCTAAGGTTTCAAGGTTTCTCGCTTCAGCGCGATATAGACCAAGACCACCCCAAAGAACGCGGTTCAAACCCTTTACCTGAGGGCTGTGAGGATCATCTTCAGTTTCACATTTTGCATGATGTTTACGATGAATAGCGACCCACTCAATGGTGACAATACCCGTTGTCAACCAGAGCCAGAAGCGGAAAAAGTGAGATGCAACCGGCCCAAGTTCAACTGAGCCATGTGCTTGTGCACGGTGCAGAAAAACCGTGACGGAAACAATAGTGATATGCGTTAAAACCAGCGTAAGGCCAATTAGCTGCCACACGCCTAAGTCGGGAAAAAACCCCATATTTCTCTCCTACCAATCCAGATATATTATTTTGAAACAGAAACATATCATCTATTCAAGGTAGACGGGGCTGATTCAAGCATCATCCACTATCTAGGCCGGATATCAACGCAATCCATCTTATTAGCGCAATAAACCGACCGAATGTGATAATTGAATTGAACTGAATTGTTAGTCTTTAACGGCGACGATAACGCTCCAGTAAATTCAGCATACGAATATTTCCTGTCGCTTCTGCAATATCAAATACCGTCTGCCCCGTCCGGGTACGTGAATACAGCGGTGCACCATTTGCTAACATGTAGTTAGCCACATTTTCGTGGCCAAAACGAACCGCATGATGCAGTGGCAGCCAATTCTCAACCGTTCGTGGATGAAGATAGGCGCGATGTGCTCTTAAATACTGAATAACATGCAGATGACCGCGAGAAGCCGCACCATGCATCGCTGTTTCACGCCTGCCATTCATATAATTAACATTAGCGCCACGGCTAACCAAATCAATCACAATAGGCATATAGCCGAGATGGGCTGCCTCAAATAATTCTTGGGAAAGCTCTCGCTGAGTGTCGGCAGATGTCATTGAGGGCATCAAGGCCACAGCTAATGCTGCGAGAAATAGTTTTACGGGGGTCATATTCACTCCTTAATTTCTGTAAAAACAAGAACTTGTGTCGACAAACAAATTCTCTTTTACATATAGGTCGCATAAGTATCCCAAACATTGATAAGAGGGGATAACTCTACTCAGACAAAGGTAGTAAATTTGACGCTAAAGGCGACAACGCACTTAAATCAAATCAACCTGATTGACGGTCACTTGATCATTTTCAGTAAATAGTTCTAAGATTTTTTGTAACTGATCAAACACTTGCGGCCCATACGCCTCTTCAAGGTAACGGTATTGCTCACTAATTAACGGCGATATCTTCCCAATCAGCTGCTCACCTTGCGCCGTTAAACTAATCTTTAGACGCCGCTTATCACCGGGTATCCCTTTTTTCTCAACCAGATCCATTTCTTCCATCCGCTTGAGAATTCCGGTCAGACTGGGGCTTAATATCTGGCAAAACTGACACAACTCACGCGGCTCCATCGACTGCTTCTCATGCAAAGCCCGAATAATGCGCCATTGCTGCTCCGTGATACCGTAGTGATTTAGAATGGGTCGGAAATGCGTGATAATCTGCTCACGGGTTTGCAGCAATAACATTGGTAAATTGCGATATTGGATCTCAACACTCATTTATCTTTCCGACGGCTTCTCAAGTCCTCGGAAGCTTACTAACACCTAAGACGCATCGCAAGTGACCTACTAGAGCTGTGATAATATCCACTGTTTAAACGTGGCCACCGGCTCACGCAGCAAATGCGCTTCAGGACACACCAAGAAATAAGCCTCATCATTACACAAGGTCTCATCTGACAGACGCACCAACTGTCCGGACTCCAGATATTCAGCGGCAAATACCTCAGAACCCAAGGCAATACCCTGCCCATCGATAGCCGCACGTATCAACACATTGGTGTCATCGATAACCTGACCACGGTAGGCGTTAACGCCCTGAATACCGGCTTCATCCAACCAACTTTTCCAACAACGATAATCCGCATCATGCAGCAAGTTATAACTGGATAATAAGCGAGGTAAATCAACCGTCTCATCCTCCAATAAATCAGGCGAGCAAACTGGAAAAAAGCCCAGTTTTAGTAAAGGGTAAACCTCCACATCCTTCCAACGACCATCGCCATAGGTGATGCCAAGATCAATCTCTGTTTGGCCAAATTCCACCGGTAAATGAGAGTGATAAAGACGTAAATTAATATCCGGATATTTTTGCCAAAAATCCTTGAGTCGCGGAGACAACCAAGTCGAGGCAAACGATGGTGCGACCCGAATACTTAAACCTTGCTCCTTTATCCCCTCACGCTGCTTAACTTCCTGCACAGCGCTTTCAATGCGATCCAGCGACGCTGTAATTTCTGGCAATAAGGCATAACCCGCTGCCGTCATCACCAATTTACGCGGCAAACGCTTAAATAGAATAACACCCAAATTTTCCTCCAGCGCCCGCACCTGATGACTAATCGCTGCCTGAGTCACGCACAACTCCTCAGCCGCTCGGGTAAAACTCAAGTGCCGGCCTGCCGCTTCAAAGCTGCGTAGGCTATTCAAAGGTGGAATTCGTCGATTCATAACATGCGTGTCCTGAATGATGCATTACATTTTCTAATGTATCCTAGCAATAGATATCGCTTGCACACAATCCCTGAATTACAGAATATCATTTGGGTATTGTTGGAAACTCCCTCAACATCATCTTATCAGCGAGGAACCACTTTGAAATCACATGCACGTGTCGTCATTATCGGCGGCGGATCACTCGGCGTAAACCTCCTCTATCATCTGACCAAAGAAGGCTGGACCGATATCGCACTCATCGAAAAAGGCGAGTTAACCAGCGGCTCAACATGGCACGCGGCAGGACTTTGCCCCAGCTTCAACGGTAATATGACGATCTCACAGATCCACCACTACACCATGGAACTGTACGACAAAATTATTCCGGCAGAAACCGGCGATGCGTCAACCTTCCACCGTACTGGTAGTCTGCGCATCGGCTTTACCGAACTGGAAGAGCAATGGTTTAAAAACCTTGCCAGCCGCGCTAAACAAATCGGCTGCGCCTTTGACTTTGTCAGCAAAGAAGAAGCACAAAAAATTAATCCTCTAATGGACTTCAGCAAAGCCCGTATTATCTTGAACACCCCAGATGACGGCCATGTTGATCCAACTTCTGTAGTCATGCCACTGGCACAACTGGCTAAGAAAAACGGGGCAGAAATCAATCGCTACACCCAAGTCACCGACATCAACCAATTGCCATCAGGCGAGTGGGAAGTGATCACAGACAAAGGCACAATTATCGCAGAACATGTGGTGAATGCAGCAGGTTGCTTCTCCCGTGAAGTCGGCGCTATGGTCGGTGTCGATGTTCCCATTATCAATCTGGAACACCAATACTTAGTCACCGAAGATCTGCCGGTTCTCAGCACCTTAGACAAAGAACTGCCAGTGTGTCGCGACTCCTATACAGAGAGCTATATCCGACAGGAAGGCAAAGGTCTGTTAGTCGGCCCCTATGAAACCTTCGGCTGTAAGCCTTGGGCGCTGGATGGCATGGATTGGTCGTTTGACCGCGAGCTCTTCGAGCCGGATGTCGAGCGCCTGATGCCATTCCTTGAACGCTGTATGGAACTGACACCTTCTTTTGCTGAAGTCGGAATCAAGACGGTAATCAACGGCCCAATCACACACACACCGGATGATAATCCATTGGTTGGCCCACAAGCTGGCTTGCGCAATTTCTGGAATCTGTGCGGTGCTAGTATCGGTATTGCTCAGGGGGGGTATCGGTAAATTTATGGCGCAGTGGATGGTCTACGGCCAAACTGAAATCAATATGGCACCGCTGGATAGCCGCCGCTTTGGTAAATGGGCAGGTAAAGAATACGGCATCATCAAAGCCATCGAATCCTATGAGCACATGTACGCCACAGGCGCGCCCAATGAGAACCGACCACACGGCCGCCCTGCCCGTCACAGCCCGCTTTATGCCATGCTCAATGACAAAGGCTGCGTCCATGGTGTCGTCAATGGCTACGAGAAACCACACTGGTTTAAAACTGACGAAGTCCGTGGTGAATCACTGAGCTGGGCACACACAGAAGCACATGCTGCCGTAGCTGAAGAGTGCTTCGCCGTACGCGATAAAGCCGGTATTACCGACCTGTCTGGTGCGAGTAAATTTGATGTCAAAGGCCCTGATGCCGAAGCTTTCTTAAACTCGTTATCTGCCAATAAACTGCCGGGCAAAGACGGACGAATCGGACTGACTTTATTCCACGGTGAGAACGGCGGCATTCGCGCGGAGATGTCAGTCACGCGCATTAGTAATCAGCACTACTACCTCAATAGTGCAACCTCAGCAGAACTACAAGATCTGGACTGGCTTGGGTCACATGTTGGTGATTTTGACGTAAAAATCAAAAACGTCACGGAGTCAATGGCGGCGGTACTGATCACAGGCCCCGAGTCGCGCAATATTCTTCAGGAAATGACGCAGGATGATATCTCCAATGCATCCATCCCGTGGTTAGCCGCTAAAATGGTCACACTGGATAGCGCCCCTGTCAGAGTGATGCGCGTGTCTTATGCCGGCGAGCTTGGTTTTGAGTTACACATGCCGAGTTATCAGCTGATTTCTATCTATGAATCACTAATGCGTGTTGGTGCTGATTATGGTCTGCGTGACTTCGGTGCTTATGCCTTTAACAGCATGCGCATGGAAAAAGCCTACCGCGCATTCGGTCACGAGTTCACCGAAGAAATGAGTGGTATCGAAGCCGATATGGGCCGCTTTATTGACCTGAGCCGAGACTTCCTTGGTGCGGATAAACTAAGGGAGATTAAGAGCAAACCACTGAAATATAAATTGGCCTATCTGGCGTTTGATGATGATGTGCCGTGTGAATGTTTTGGTAATGAATCAGTAATGCACGACGGCAAACATGTCGGTGTGATTACCAGTGGTGCGTATGGACATCGCGTGGGCAAGAGTCTGGCGTTTGCCTATGTGCCGGAGGGATTAGTCGCTCAGGATGTGAAACTGAGCGTCGATACCAGCCTTGGTCGTCGCGAAGCGCATGTGGAAATGGACGCGCTTTATGATCCGCAAAATGCATTGATGCGGGGTACTTGATTTAGATACTTCGCGGTGGGGCATTAGGTGAAGCATAAACGCTTCGCCTGATGCCCTATTACGGTGAACCCCTAATACTGAGCCTTATGATGGTAGATTCTTACTCCGCAATTCCCAATGCGCTAACGAATACCCTTGATTACTTAGGCTAGTTTGTTTTTCTAACAAGCTTCCGACTATCCTATAAACTCAGCCGTCAATCTTCAGTCACTCTGAATTCTCCTGCATCCCTTTACAGTTAGAAAAGTAAGAGATCATCTCTCTAACAAAGATAGGGATATCACAAATGGAATTAAAACAAAGACTGATAAGTCTGGCTGTGTTGTGCGCACTCTCCGGCGCAGTAAGTGCCGATGGCTGGCCCGAGGCACTCCCCGATAATGCAGCAACAAGCACCGACACGGCTAAGACCATCTATGTATTAGCCAATGACACCGGTGAAGATCTCACACTGACTCACGTGAATGACTGGACGGTTGAAGGCGGACGCGCAGTGCTCGATGCAGACAAACAGTCACTCACCTACACACCAAAAGCAGGTTTCACGGGTAATGATAGCTTTTGGTATACCTTTGAAGATAATCAAGGCCGTAAAAATGCCGCTAAGGTCACGGTCTATGTCACACCAAACAGCGATACGGAAGAACGGCCAGATGCATGGCCAACAGCAACTGCGGATTCTGTTGAAGTCAGCCTACCGGAACCGGTTAGTTTTTCGGTACTGAACAACGATGATGGCGTCGGATTGACCATTACCTCGGTCAATGAATACAGCGCTAATGGCGGGAAGATCAAGATTAATGACAACCAGAAAACAGTTACTTACGAGAGCCTTCGCCCCGTTGCAGAATGGCCTTATACCGACTCATTCTGGTACGTTTTCACGGACAGCTGGGGCCGCAGCAACTCGGCCAAAGTCACGGTTAAATTAGATTATGCCACGGCACCGGAAGCGTGGCCGCAAGCGAATCTGGATACGGAGTCAACTTTCGTCAATACGCCCGTTGTTATCAATGTACTTGCAAACGATGTGGGTGAAGGCCTGTCAATTAAGAGCGTTAATGAAAGCTCCATCCGCTGGGGGCGCATTGAAATCAATGGCGACAAACTCATCTATACGCCACGCTATAACTACACCGGCAGTGATGAGTTTTGGTACGTCTTTGCAGACGCCTGGGGACGCACCAACAGCAGCAAAGTCACCGTTGATGTCAGTCGCAATATTAGCGTTGCGCGCATCCCGCTGAATGATACCGGCGTGACGACTTGTGGTGACTACACCGGTAAGCAATTCGGCAATGAAGCAGATCACGACAATGCACTGGGTGATTGCTCCGCCACGACTGATAATGACGGCGATCCGATCCCGCAAGGACAGGATGCCATGCTGGGACGTGACGTCACTGCCAATGATTACAGCGATGGCGAGGCAGGTTTCAGCTTTACCAAACTGGACGCTGGCGGTAATGCCTTACCGGCATCTGCATCCGCTTGGTCATGTGTGAAAGACAACCATACCGGTCTCATTTGGGAGAGCAAACAAGGACTCGGTGGTGGCGTCGGTAGTGCAGGCTTACATAGCGCGGATGACAAATTCTTTTGGTACAGCACCGATCCTGAAATCAATGGTGGGATTGAGCAAGTCACAGAAGGCAGCAGCTTCCGCCCATCGGATTGCTTCGGTAATTCAGACACGCAACCGAGCACTTATTGCAGCACAGAAGCGTTTGTGAACCGCGTGAATGCACAAGGCCTCTGCGGACTGAACAACTGGCGCTTACCGGATGTAAGCGAGCTAATGTCACTGGTGAACTACGACAAAAGCTTTACAACATACATTGATGGCACCTTCTTCCCCAATACGGTCAGCACCGCGACATCCGGCATACTCGGCTATTCGACTTTGTCGCTTACGGCTAACGTGTCAGAGACTAGCTACACCATGATGGGAGTCGATTTCAGACGCGGAAAAATACTTAGCAACAGCCGTGGCGATGGCAACCCAACACGCTTGGTCAACACTTCACATCTCGGAGAATAAGCATTATGAAACGACCTATTACCTATTTTGCAGGACTTGCTATTGCTTTATTTTCCGGAAGTTTAGCTGCGGCGCAAACCTGTCACTCACAGCTGTATCAACACACTCCAACGGAACGCTTCGTACTGGATGGGGCTGTGGCTATTGATAAACGCACGAACTTGGTTTGGCAACGCTGCCCGCTTGGACAGGTCTGGAATAAATCCACCAGCCAATGCGACTTTAGTGTGATCGCCAAAAACTGGAAAGAAGCGCATGACTCCGCACCTGAAGGCTGGCGAGTACCCAATCTGAAAGAATTGGCCAGCATCTCGGAGTTCAGTTGCAATTTTCCAGCTCTCAACATTACGGTGTTTCCACACCTTGAAAACTGGAGCTTTTGGACATCGACCGTGGTTAAGCGGCTAGATCTTGATACTGCGTTTGGAACGGTCATTGGTGAATATCCCAACAGAGCCTGGAGTATCGGCGCATCCAGTGGCGTCAACTTATTGGATTATAAAACGGACTTAAAAGCAGTTAGATTTGTGAAAGACTTTCTACCTGAAACAAAGTAGACGGTCAGTTGGTATCGCGCAAAGACTCGTCTCCTTTGTCGGGAGACGCTTATTCCGCGATACCAACTGACTTATGCAGTACTTAGTTGAGTAAGGATTTTACGTAGCTGGCGATTTCGTCGTCCTGACAGTTTTCGAAGAAGCAGGCTTGGAATCGCTCGCCTGAGACGGCTGTTTTGACGAGTTCCTGATCAATCGATTTCAGTGTATCCAAGTAGTTTTCTTTGACCACGGCAGCTTTCACATCATCCAGTAAACTGGCGTTTTGTTGTTGCGGTGCTGCGCGTTCCAATGGGTAGCCCATACCACGCTCACCAGTAGTGAAAGCTTTTTCAAAGATGTAGCGCACGTTGAGTTCTGCACCCCAGCCATAGCCTTTAGCAAATGCCAGTGCCAGCGCATTGCCGTTATTGATCTGATTAAACAAAAAGGCATCCGATGGCTCGATGCAGTAACCACAGACCACACCCGGGTGAATATTAAGAGACATCATTGCACCTTGGCCAGTACCACAACCGGACACCACAAAATCAACCGCCTTCGAGTTCAACAGCAAGCTAGCCATGATTCCTAGATGAATGTAAGTCAGGTGATGATCATTTTCATCGCTCATACCAACATTGAAGACCTCATCGCCACTGGTTTTAGAAACGGTCTGTAACTCACCCCAAACCCCAGCATTCTTAGCCGCCTGACTATTTTCCATCATTAATGCAATCTTCATTTCTCACTCTCCCGATGTATTTGTTAGGTATCAATGTTTACAACAGTAACTAAAAACAAAATACACTTCAATAAAAATAAAACAGCGTTTCATTTTACGCTTTGCATTTTTTAAAATGCCATTTCATAAAAAATGAATTCACTGACGGCATCCGGTATAGTCAGTCATCTCATTTTTATCCGGTGATGATTGTGGACAAAACTACACAGCCCGAGGCAGTTTCCTCCGTCTTAAAAGTATTCAATATTTTGCAGGCTCTGGGAGAAGAAGGTAAGCAGGGCGTATCTGAGCTTTCTCAGCGCCTGATGATGTCGAAGGCCACGACTTACCGCTTTCTGCAAACCATGAAAACACTGGGTTACGTCACGCAAGTGGATGACGCTGATAAATACTCGCTAACTATCAAATTGTTTGAACTGGGCGCGATGTCGTTAAAAGATGTGGACTTAATTGCCTTGGCCGATAAGGAAATGCGCACTCTCTCAGCTGCGACCAATGAAGCGCTGCACCTTGGGGCGCTGGATGAGGATTCGATTGTTTATATTCACAAAATCGACTCGAATTATGACCTGCGCATGCAATCCCGCATTGGTCGACGAAACCCGCTGTATAGTACGGCGATTGGCAAAGTACTACTGGCTGGGTTGCCGGATAACATGGTCCAGCAAACGCTTAGAGATGTTGAGTTTGTAAAACACACCGAAAAAACCCACGACAACATTGCACAGTTGATGGATGAGTTGGCACTCGTACGCCAACAACATTATGCGGAAGATCAGGAAGAGCAGGAGCCAGGTCTACATTGCATTGCAGCGCCAATTTACGACAGACTTGGCAATGTAATTGCCGGACTTTCCATATCATTTCCAACTATTCGCTTTGATGCGGATCGCAAAGCGCAATATATTTCGATGCTACATCAGGCGGGTCGCCGGATTTCGGAAGGTCTTGGGTTTGGGGATTATCCTACTAGCTAGCTCACCGATTTCTAAGCGCTGAACTGCCCGCATCGCTGGAGAGTCCGATTTCAAACACAGACATATTATGCAATTGATGAGGATTAGCCGGATTCTGATGACTGAACGTCGCCAAAGCAAACGCAGTCAATAAGCCACAGGCACTGATCAAGCCCATTTGACGAACTCTGAATTGCCCGTCGCTATCGACTGCCGTTGTGTATTTTCGATCCATGATTTTTCCTAAGCCGTGATTGATGCACCACTCTAAAAATCTACGAGATAAGCCGCGAGTGTTGCTCACATTAATGGCAAAGACTCTCTGACAAGAGGTGAGATTGGGTTTAGCTTCCCGGCCAAGATCAAACTTTGGTGGTAATCCCAAGGCAACTCATCCGACCAAGGTCAGACTTTAGTAACTATCCCAAAGCAACTCCCTTTTCCAAGCTCAGACCGCAACTCTAACCTCAAATCATGCTCCGTCGCCAACTGCTGCACAATCGCTAAACCAAGCCCCTCACCTTCCGATTCATCGCCCTTGTGGTACGGCAACAAACACGCCTCAATCTTCCCAGTACTCATCCCTGCTCCGTTATCACAAACCAAAATCTTCAGCCCATTTTCCAGCCGCCGGCAACCCAGCAAAACCTTAGCTCCATCAACACCCGAGTGATGCTTAATCGCATTCGCCGTTAGGTTTGAAATAATCCGCATCAACACCAAAGGCTCAGTAGTCAGCATCACCGAGCAGTCAACCTTGCGTAGCTCAATACCTCGACTTATCGCCTCTTTGCTAAACATGCGTTGTACCGTGTTTAAAATCAGCGATGCCGGATAAGCTTCAACCGAGGCTGTCGCCTCTTCTTCACCAAGGCTCGCGCCTGAGTCATCCGTTTGGGCATGTTGCAAATGACGATTACACAGCTCTTCAAGATATAGAAAGGCATCTCCCAACTGCTGGCGAACTTCGGTGGTTTGGTTCTGAGCTATGGCGTCGATGCTGGAGCGTAATGACATAATCGGTTGTCTCAAGTCGTGGGATGCAGTAGCCAACCGCTGTTTATGTTGACTGGCCAGACGCTGTGCACGGGCAAAGTTTTTCTCTGCATTTAACAGGTCTTGATTCATTTGTGCGTTTTTCTGGGCGAGTGCCAGCTCTCGCTTTAGTGCGGCTTGTTGATCTTTGTGCAGGCCCATTAGTTGCACGGTAATAATCCCCATCACCATCACGCCGACCACGACATAAGCGAAGTGGTGCAAGTGCTCCATCAACCAAGTAGGCAGAGCGACGTCAATAAACACCGTCGCTACCAATCCGACAATTATCAGAGCAATCATTAG
Organism: Leucothrix pacifica; assembly: GCF_003172875.1. Taxonomy (GTDB): domain Bacteria; phylum Pseudomonadota; class Gammaproteobacteria; order Thiotrichales; family Thiotrichaceae; genus Leucothrix; species Leucothrix pacifica. Next base: position 15,737 of record NZ_QGKM01000125.1, read on the forward strand.
CAGTGCAAACAAACTGATATAGCTGCGACGTCCAAGGTGTAACCACGAAGTAAAGGCGATGGGTTGGAGCAAAAACGCAGGGATAGCGATCAGGTTTTGCAGTTGAATCAGTGTGGAAAATGGCACAATGGGGAGTAATAAAGGAATCAGCAAACTAATCACCGCCATCACCAAGGCAGCCTTGTGCATCAGTGTATGTTTTGCCGCATCCACACTGCTAATCAACTGATGGATAATGAAAAAACCTAAGCCATTCAACAACGGTAATATCACCATCGGTGAGAAGTGATTCCAATCTGGACTATTCGGCCAAAGGAACTTAAAGGCATAGCCATCAATATCTGACATGGCGACCAGCCCCAGTAAAAACAGACCGGCATACAACAAGGCGATGCGATGGCGAACGGCGATACTAAACAGTAAAAACAATAGCCCAAGCGTTGCGGTGAAACCATAAAACAACGCACCAAATACTCCATCCGTTTGTTGTATCTGCGCGAACTCATCGGCAGTCAGTATTGTAAACGGCAGATATGACGGTCCTTCAACAAGGGTTTGAATCAGCACTTCAGCGGTCTCATCAGCGGCCAGCTGAAAGCCTTCTGAATTCAATAAGCGAAAGGTATTATTACGCGCGGCAAACGGTTGCTCCTCATGCTCATCAATCAAAATCCGTGGCCGCGCACCCACTAACTCAGCTTTTAACAGCCGACTATAAGGCGCACCAGTGAGCAATCGCAATTGGGCGCTATCAGTGCTTTGATTGTGAATGCTGATCAGCACCCAAGCTTGCGCGAGTTCATTACCTAACTGAAAAACGCTGTGATTAAGCGGCACAGCATCGCCTTGTTTAAATACTTCCAGCGCTTCTTGGGAGGTCAGCGTTATATCGTGATCTTCAAACCAATATTGCGTAACGCTGATGCCATTACTCTCAACAGGCGTTATCCCATCAGCCGACAGCGGACTGAGCAGGCACATCATCAGCAAGCTAATGCCAAACAGCAAACGATAGGCTATATTTAATCGAGTCATCAGGGAATCCGATTTATTCATGAGCAGCTCTCAACCCAGCAATGTACCGACCGCCATTATTGCCGACGATCATCAGATTGTACGGCAAGGTTTGAAGGTTGCATTGGAAAGTCCCGGCTTGGTTACTCCGCAAGGTATCAGCGTTGTCGCCGAAGCAGAAAACGGTCTGGAAGCGTTGGCGGAAGTGAAGATTCATCAGCCCGATATATTGCTGCTGGATATCTCGATGCCATTGGCCGGTGGTGCGGAGGTGGTCAATGATATTCAACGTTGGAGCCCTGACACTCGCATCGTGATTCTGACCGGCATTCACGCACCCGGACTGATCGCTCAACTCTTGAATACTGGTATTGTCGGTTTGTTTTCCAAAGGCTCTGACCTGAATGAGCTGTATCAAAACCTGCCGTTGATTTTGAATGGCGGTCGCTATATCGCCAGTAGTTTTGATGAAGCGCTGCAAGCTCAACAAAACACACCCGCACTGACCGGACGCGAACAACAAATTCTGAATATGATCGTGGCGGGTAAAACCAATAAAGAAATTGCCCAGCAATTGGTGATTAGTCCGAAAACCGTCGACAAACACCGCACCAGTCTGATGGATAAACTCGGCGTTCACTCGGTGGCTGAGCTGCTGGCCTATGCTTTTCGTGAAGGTTTGATCGACCCGGATCATTTGTTGTAATCCCATGTTTAAACAATGAGTCCAGAATAACGCATCCGATAATTTCACCATATGGGGGATTCACCCCATACCCTGCGGTTCGTCAGATTGTTACCTTGTAATCACTGTTTCAACACACCAAAGCGAGGTAACAACATGTCATCAATTCACACTACATCAAACGTAAAAAAAGCGGCTCTATCACTAGGCGCTATCATTTTACTCAGCACACTCGGCGCAGCACCTGCGATGGCGAAAGCCTGTAAAGACGTCCACATCGAAGCCAAAAACCTAACGAACAAACACATCACCATCACCGATCTGGACTACTGGGATTCTGAAAGTGGTAAATGGCGCTCAGAGCCAGTGCCCAATACGCCACTGAGCAACAACCGCACCTGGCAAATCAACCGCAACCTCGAAAGAGTCAACGGCCAGCCCGTCAAAGTTAAAGTGAAATACAAGTACCGCGCCAAGAAGAAATACAGCAAACTTTTAAAACGCTGGACCTATAAAACCGTCAGAAAAACCCACACCTCCACCAGCAAACTCTGTGAGCGCGACTCTGAATTTGTCATGCAACTTCGCTAATATCACCTTTCCATTGCAACAAATCCGGCTAATTGGGAAAGAACCCTTGATTAGCCGGATTACTTTATTCCCTTAACCAAACAACTAACAAAGCATAGTGCATAGTAAGCACCTTGCGACGAAGAAGCCAAAACACTCACCGCCACCACCTAAGCAGCAAGTAAAGGATAGTGCAGAATAAGCGCCTTACGACGAAGGAGTCGAAGCGTTTATCCTAAAATCCTCAGTTGGG
>NZ_QGKM01000126.1 GCF_003172875.1 Leucothrix pacifica
CTGATGTTACGCAGTAAGTGGTATTTCGTATAAAATATCAACGCATGACTAAACCTGATATTTTTGATTTATACACAGACTACCTGATTACGTCATTCAGCTATACCACGGCCACCGGACTCTCAGAGCTGGTTGATGGTGCAGTGAGCCATGACCAGATTACGCGCTTTCTATCTCAGCAAGACTTCACGTCAAAGGAACTCTGGAAAGTCATTAAACGAACCGCTCGTGAGATCGAAGCAGATGATGGCGTACTGATTTTCGATGACACCATACAAGCCAAACCGCACAGTAAAGAAAACGAACTGATCTGTTGGCATTTCGATCACACGGTCAATCGCTCAGTGAAAGGGATTAACCTTCTGAACTGCTTGTATTATGCCAACGAGACAAGCTTGCCTGTGGCCTTTGAGTTGGTTAAAAAACCCATCCGATTTTGTGATGTGAAGACTCAACGTGAGAAACGCATGAGCGAGGTGACTAAAAATGAGCAGCTACGAGGGATGCTTAAAGTCTGTTGTCAAAACCAGCTGAAATGGCGCTATGCCTTGGCAGACAGCTGGTTTTCATCCGCTGACAACATGAAGTACATCCATCAAATGCTACAGAAATACTTCATTTTTGCCTTGAAAAGTAATCGCTTGGTCGCCTTAACCTCTGAAGACAAGGCAAAGGGTCGTTTCACCCGGATTGACTCGATTGAATGGCCAGAAGGTCCCGTACAAGGTTGGGTGAAAGGATTAACGTTTCCTGTCTTATTTCACCGACAGATTTTTACAAACAAAGATGGCAGTACGGGCACACTTTATCTGATCAGCAATGAGTTAAGCGCCACAAAAACAACCCTTGAAACGATCTACCAAAAACGGTGGAAAGTGGAAGTCTTTCACAAGAGCATTAAGTCCAACACGGGTATGGCAAAGTCTCCTGCCAAGACCGTCAGAACCCAGAGTAATCACATTTTTATGTCGCTGTATGCGACGGCCAGATTAGAAGGACTCAGCATGAAACAAGGACTGAATAAGTTCGCCATGAAAACACGACTTTATACAAAAGCGCTGCAGCAAGCCTTTAAAGAATTAAAGGCCTTAAGAGCTTCTACTGCGTAACATCAGTTA
>NZ_QGKM01000127.1 GCF_003172875.1 Leucothrix pacifica
GAAAAACCGGGACGCGGCGTAGAATTCTTCTCAGACACTACTCTTGACCATAGCTCGTGCTCTAAACCATGAATAAGGTATTAGCCTTGAACCTTGTGTCCCCCTGTACCATTCATGACGATCCTTTTCTGACCAGCCCTGTTCTAACCAATCTTGCTGTTCGGCAAAAGCAAAATTGGTTGCCGCGGTGTGAATTACTGAAGAAATTAATAATGATAAAGCCAGTTTATACTTCATTTGAACTCCTTGTTTCTTGTGGACTTGCTAAGTGTTATTGTCACTGAATGGACAGGTAGAAGGGGTATCTTCGAGTCGTGTTTCTGCTGATTTGTTATAAACCGCTTTTCGTAATCGATTGATGCCGCCCAAGGGTTCATGAGCCGACAAAGCATGCCACGGATTGAAAACAAGGTTTTCACAAGCTGTTTGATTTTCAGCAGTGGAAATATTTGTTTGCGGTGCGGCAATAGTGATTACCGCGACCTTAACAAAAGGGTATTTTGCCTCATCCCAATGCTGAGTAGCATTTTCTATCACTAAGTTATCTTCACTCTTTTTGCGTACTTGTAGCATAAAATCAAACACCACTGGTTGCGCTTGTTTCATTCGTTCATCAAGTGCTTCTTTTAAATAGTTCGGTGATGGATTGTTGGGTAATACTTGTGGGTTTGCGGCTACTCTTGGTTTCGCAGTAAACCTCATGACTTGTTTATCACCAAAACCAAAAGGAGCCGCGCCAAAATATGAGGACTCGAGTGGGTCAGCAACGGGAATGGCACTAATCTGTTGGACGATCTTAAATGTTTGAGCAGCAACGGCTTGTTGTTCTTTTGTGAAATCGCCACTTGCTAAGGGAGCGAAAAAACGCCTTATATCATCATTATCCTCCACTAAAATTTGGTTTAACAGCAAATAATCGGACACATTAGCAAATGCAAATGATGGTGTATTGATCATCAAAAAGTCTTGATTCCGTGCGCCGCAATCTTCTTGCAAAAAATCTCCGCCAGGTTCTATGTCAAGCACTTTGACTGCCATACCCCGACTTTTGTTGGTGACTTTTTTAGATTCAGCAGAAATATCGACATCATTATCAACAAGTGCCGTGGCATTGGAATAACGAATCCGTGCTTGGTATTTTTTACCAGGTGTACTAAATAATCCTACCCGCAAGTCAGCCGGAATATCCTCATTAATTTGAAAAGTTGCGTCAACACAACCGTGTGCTTTGGGGTGCACACCTCGTAATACCTTCTGACCAGTATCAGAGTATCTTTTTTTAGTAATGAAGCTGTCAAGTCTGTGATCTCGTCGATCTTTTGTTGTTCTGAGTTCATAGAATTCCTTATCGGTTTAGTTGAGTGGCTTAATTTTTAAGCTGTTAACTTTTCCTTAAAATTTCAGAAAATATCAAATATTTCGCACAAATATTGCACATAAATAGAATATATGCTAGTTTTTTCATTGAGAATTGTGAGCTATTAATTATTGACTATCAGCAGTTATTTTATATTTATAATTAATATTTCATGCAATATGTCTACATATCGTTAAATTAGGGCCCACCTATGAAAGACCTATTATCCGAAACCGTAAAAAGCAAAGAGACCAGCCAAGCAAATTGCAAATCACCCGCTGATGGTCTGGAGTCAATGTTTGTAGATCAAGTACAAAAAACGCGCGTAGAAAAAGGCAATCAATGTCCTGCTCGCCGCCCAGTCTTTCTAAGAACTCATGGTGCTATAAAAGGTGAGTTAGTGTTTCAGGATGATATCCCAACACATTTACAGCATGGTCTATTCGCCAATCCCAGCAGAAAACACCCCGTCTGGTTACGTTACTCGTCTGACTTGATTGATGGTCGTCCAGATTACTTGAGTACTATTGGCTTAGGTATCAAGCTGTTTGATGTGCCAGGAGAGAAGTGCATTGATCAGAGCAATAAAAATGAGGAAGATAATGCTGAAACAGCAGATTTACTCTTTCAAAATGTTCCCTATTTTTTTGTTGATACCGCTGAAGATATGTGTGGCTTTACTCAAGCCAGCTTGGAAGGTCTAGGAGATGAATGGATACAAAAAAAATCCCCCATTACCAAAAAACTGCTGAAGCAAATGCAGCAGAATGTCAGCTCAGTGTTGCAAACAGTATTATGGAGCGTGATCCCCTTTAAGTTGGGGAATGGTTATTGCAAGTATCTTGTAAAGCCAAACCTCTCAAGCTTCGCTAATGACCCAGATATTAACGACCCTAATTATCTGGGGAAGGATTTGGTTGAACGACTGAAAGCAGGGCCAGCTGGTCTTGATCTATACATCCAACCTCGCCCTGATTCATCAACTTGTACTCTTAGTTATTTGGATGAACACTTCCCTCTGGACAGGGCCACCGTCGTTTGGGATGAAGACATTGCCAAGCCCATTAAAGTAGCTAGTATCCATATTGAGCAGCAAGATATCAGTGAAGAGTCACAGCAAACCTACGGTGATTGGTTAGCGTTTAATGTGGGGCGTGTGCCGTTAGTCAATGCGCCCGTGGGCAGTATTGCCGAAGCACGTATGCAGGTTTATCAAGCCAGTGCGAATTATCGGCGAGAGAAAAATAATCAACCAATGAGTGAAAATAGCAACCCTAATGAGCAAAGTATTAAAAACCCAGTCTGTCCTTTTGCAGGTCAAACTGCACCGCCTAAGGCTAGTGAGCTGACATCAGAACAAATTGACTGTATTACCCATGTGCGTATTCATCCGGGGATTGGAGTCTCACGCATCGGTAATAGCCAAAGTGAATACACCATCGGCCCTGAAGTGATGAATCCCAAGGCTGTCGAGTTTGGTGAGACTCGCGATAAAACAGGCGCAATTAAACGCCAAGCAGCTCGTTTCCGTCTTTATGGTTATGACAAGCACGGCCAAGTTGTTGCTGAAGTTCAGCACACAGCAGAAACGCCAATCGAATGGGCGGTGCATGTCGCGAATAAAAAAGCACAATGGTACGAGTTTGATACTGCAATGGACTTGGTCGCGACCCAAAACGTAGCCGTAGGTTTGCGCAATCCTAGTGTTAAAAAAGCAGATCATCGTGAAGCCTTAAGCATTGACCCAGGACAAAAGAAGATCTCAGGTATCAGCATGAGGGATGGTAGTTACCGATTAACAGGTGACTTTCAGGGGACACCTGTTACCTTGGGAGAACTGCGTACTGATGCAGTGGGTCGTTTGCTATTTTTGCCAGGTCATGGTGTATCTGCCAGCCCAGAAAGCAAACCCGTGTATGACCCTGATCGTCCCGGTAGCTTTAATAATGCTGCAGGTTGGTATGACGATATTGCTGATGGTCCGGTACAGGCGACCGTTCGCATCGGTGGTAGACAATTTGATGCTGACCCTGCGTGGGTGGTCAGTGCCCCACCAAACTATGCCCCTGATTTGGTGAGTTGGAGGACTATGGACGACTTGATGCGCCGAGTGATGATGCAGGCGGGTATCATACCACTCCCACAACAAGTGTCATTTACGCGTGACATCCAACCAGTCTTACAACGTCTCAGTCAACTACAGTGGGTGAATAAAGGCTTCCTATCCTTATTCGGTGCTGGCTCACCCATGAACTTTGCCGACCCTGAGCTATTAAAACGCCTATCCAAAGTGCCTGAAAGTCGCGCTTACCCCGATCCGTATCAAAACTTACGGCGCAGCGTTTACCATTACTTCCGTTCGGCCAATGGCAATGACTTAGATAGAACCGCTTATCCACCTTTATATGGTGATACTTTTGGTTATACGGATGACTCCGCTGTTGCCAGTACCGACGTGGCTGCCCATACCTACTTGCGAGTCCCTGATTGGTTTGAGCACAACCTAAAAAGTTGGGTAGAAGGGCGTTTCGTTGATGACTATCATACAGATTCAGCCGACAAAGATAGTCTGGAAGAGACCGACTTACAACAACGTCCCGAAATGTTGGATCGAGCAGCGCTACACTTTTGCTTGGCCGATGCTTTTCACCCCGGCTGCGAACTGACTTGGCCGATGCGACATGCCTCTATGTACCGAGCGCCTTACCGCATCCGCATGCGCCCGCCAGGAAAAGACGCACCGATGTATCCTTCGAAAATGACTCAGGCCGAAGTGTTGAAAATGGGTGGGCCGCTTTATGAGCAAGGGCCAGGAGATTTAACACGTTGGATGGCGATACCGTGGCAGGGTGACACTGCGTTTTGTCGTTCAGGTTACGACATGGAATATGATCCTTATGTCCCTGCATACTGGCCTGCGAGAGTACCTAATCAAGTGTTGACTAAGGCAGAATATAAAACCCTGTGCGACAAATCTCTGACAACAGAAGAGCGAACTGCTGCCTTTTACCAACGTGCAAGCTGGGATCGACAGTTGCCAAAAGATCAGCCAGCACCCGAACAGATGCAATATGTGATTGATCACTTTGGTGAGCTAGGAATTGTTGAGGCAATGCCTCGTCCTACCGATTATGAACTAAGCTGGTTGCCAGACGTTATATATGTTGAAAACCTAACATCCACCAAGGCCGCTGAACTGAAAGCTGCTCACGAAGAAATGATGACGACGCTGGAAGATATGGACTTTCACGATAAGCAGGCAGCAGAAGCGGGCTGGTTTAACGCTGAACAACGTGACGAATTCGCTACCATCAAGCGACGAGGTCGATGACAGCTGCTTCAGATTACGATGTGGTGATTGTTGGTGCTGGCCCCGCAGGTTCGGCAGCTGCAATTGTGTTATGTCAAGGCGGTTTGCGGGTTGCCTTGGTTGATTTACCCGTGACAGATACTTTAAAAGTGGGAGAGTCGTTACCCGGTGCGATAGTGCGCTTGTTACAGCGCATAGGGATTCATAATCTAGATGCGTTGCTGACGGAAGATGATTACATTCCCTGTGTGGCCAATGCGTCCGCTTGGGACACGCCACACTGGTCTTACAAAGATGCCCTAGCTAACCCAGAAAATGGTGGTTGGCACATAAAAAGGCAACAATTTGATACCGCCTTACGCCAAGCAGCCATAGCGGCAGGTGCAGAGTTACTCATCGGGCGTGTAAATACAGTGCAAACACAGAGTTTAGATGGTTACCAAATAAACTTTCATGATGAAAAATCGGGTACGGATGCCATTGTTCAAGGAGGCTGGGTGATTGATGCCTCAGGGCGACGCGGCGTAGTGGCAAGACAACTTGGCGGCCGTTACCAACGGGTGCAAGAACAGCTTGCCGCTGTCGGCTGGTTTTATTGTAGCCCTGATGATCAGGAGCAAATGACCCGTGTGAAAACAGTCAACGATGGATGGTGGTATACCGCAAGAATCCCCGGTGGGATGCGGGTAGCTGTGTTTCACGGTAACGCTGAATCGGTCGCAACTTTGGTGCGTGACGCTGAATCTTTTACAGCGGCTTATCAAGCCGCAGAACTATTGCCTTTTGATTGGGAGTCACCACAGCTGGTGCAAAAGCCATTTGCTTGCGATGCAGGCATCAAGCGTTTGCAACCCGCAGGCGCTGAACGTTGGTTAGCAGTAGGGGATGCAGTGTTAGCCTTTGATCCGTTACTAGTAGTGCATCATTTTTGA
>NZ_QGKM01000128.1 GCF_003172875.1 Leucothrix pacifica
ATACAATTGACTGACAGGAATGCCGGAAGCCCATCCAATGCTGACCGCATGCATAATCTTTGTGAATAATGCGAAGTATTCCAACAAAGATGCAATAATACAGACAGCTTATAAAAAGGACTCTGACCAATATGTTCGAACAAGTATTCAAAAATATCGATGACATTTTTCACAAGGATGCAGGCTGCTCCTCCGAGCTTGACTACACCGAGCAATCATCATGGATGTTATTTTTGAAATACCTCGACGATCTTGAGTTTACCAAGTCGCAAGAAGCCGAGATGATGATGGAAGACTACCACTACATTATCGACGCGCCTTACCGTTGGAGCGCATGGGCAGCGCCGAAAGATGCCGACGGTAACTTTGATCACAACAACGCGTTAACGGGCGACGATTTAACCGATTTTGTTGATGGTGAACTGTTCCCCTACCTGAAAAGCTTTAAGCAACGCGCCGATCACCCCAATACCATTGAATATAAAATTGGTGAGATTTTTAGCGAGATCAAAAACAAAATTCAAAGTGGTTACTCGCTGCGTGATGCACTGGAAAAGGTTGATCAACTTCGTTTTCGTTCGCAGCAGGAAAAGCACGAGCTGAGCCATTTATACGAAGCCAAGATTAAAAACATGGGTAACGCCGGTCGTAATGGTGGTGAGTACTACACGCCGCGTCCCTTGATTCGTGCGATGGTGGACGTGCTTGACCCTAAAATTGGCGAAACCATTTACGACGGTGCGGCAGGGTCGGCGGGCTTTTTATGTGAAGCTTACGACTACTTGCGGCAAGGTGGCCGGGCGGGTGTAGAAGGCAAGGCGCAGCTTAAAACCAGCGACTTAGAAACGCTGAAAAACGACACCTTTTACGCCAAAGAGAAGAAGTCGCTGGCTTACGTTATCGCCATCATGAATATGATCTTGCACGGTATCGAAGCGCCTAACGTATTACACACCAATACCTTGTCGGAAAACCTGCAAGACATTCAGCCCAGTAACCAACACGATGTGATTTTAGCCAATCCCCCGTTTGGGGGTAAAGAGCGTAAAGAGGTGCAGGAAAACTTCCCGATTCAGACCGGCGAAACGGCATTTTTGTTTTTACAGCACTTTATTAAAATGCTGAAACCCGGTGGTCGGGCGGCGGTGGTGATTAAGAATACTTTTTTAAGTAATACCGATAATGCGGCGATTGCTTTGCGCAAGGAGCTGCTGGAAAACTGTAATTTGCATACGGTGTTGGATTGTCCGGGGGGTACGTTTATTGGGGCGGGTGTTAAGACGGTGGTGTTGTTTTTTACCAAGGGCGAACCGACCTTAAATACGTGGTTTTATGAGCTGAATGTGGGTCGGAATATGGGTAAGACTAACCCGTTGAACGATAAGGATTTGGCTGAGTTTGTTGAGCTGCAAAAAAGCTTTAAGGCGTCGGATAAGTCGTGGTTGCTAGCGATTAGTGATATTGATCAAAGTACTTATGATTTGTCGGTTAAAAATCCGAATGTGAAAGAAGCTGTGCCATTGCGTGAGCCTAAGGTTATTATTGATGAGATTATGGCGCTGGATAAAGAGTCTGAGGTGATTTTGGCTAAGATTCGGGGGTTGTTGTAATGGAAGGTTGGGTAACTAAATCTATTAGTGATGTTATTTCCAAAACTAAAACTATAGACCCTAGAAAATCACCTGAAAAGGAATTTATGTATGTTGATGTGTCAGGTGTTTCCAATAAGACTTTGGAGATAACCGAAAACACTAAGCTTTTAGGAAAGGATGCGCCTAGTCGGGCTAGGAGAGTGATTACGAAAGGAGATATACTTTTTGCTACAGTTCGCCCTACGCTGAGAAGAATTGCTATAGTGCCAAGTGAATTAGATGGTGAAGTTTGTAGCACAGGGTACTTTGTTTTCCAGCCGACATCAGAATTGTATAACCGATATTTGTTCTATTTTTTACAATCTGACAGTTTCATGGGTGAAATGGAGAAACTTCAGAAAGGAGCTAGTTACCCTGCGGTTAATGACTCTCAAGTCAAATCAAGATTAATTAGCTATCCCTCACTCCCAGAACAAAAACGCATTGTGGCACTGCTCGACACCGTGTTTGCCGACTTAGAACAAACCCGCGCCAAAACCGAACAAAACCTAAAAAATGCCCGCGAGTTATTCGACAGCTACCTACAACAAGTTTTTAGCCAAAAAGGTGAGGGCTGGAAAACACTTCCCTTAGAAAGCTTTACTAATATCGTCAATGGGCACGCATTTAAAAGTGGTGACTTCTCTCCTGGTAATAGCGTGAAGTCTATAAAAATAACGAATGTTGGTGTTTATGAATTTGTAGAAGAGGTTGATAATTACCTACCCAAAGAGCATCTTGAAAAACATAGCAAATACAAGGCTTACGAAGGTGATATTGTTGTTGCTTTAACACGTACCATCATTTCTACAGGGTTAAAGGTTGCCGTTGTACCTTCAAGCTATGATGGTTCATTAATAAATCAACGTGTCGCAGCTGTACAGGTTGATAAAGATATTATGTCAACTGATATTCTCCAAGCATACCTTTCGACAAGAATGGCTATTGATTACGTAAAAAGTAACGTCAACGAATTAATGCAGCCCAATTTATCGATTAAAGATTTAAAAGCGTTTCCAATTCCAGTTCCACCTGCTGACAAACTTAACTCTGTAGCAAAAGAGCTTTCATTAATATTTGAGCAGAAAGAGAAATTAGTCGAAGTGTATAATAAAAAACTAAACTCAATCGACGAACTAAAAAAATCCATCCTACAAAAAGCCTTCAACGGCGAGCTAACCAATGCTGTTGCGTAAAGAGAAAAGGAAGCCTAATGCCAACCAATTCCAATATAAACCAACCACCTCTTGTCGAAAGCCAACGCGTAGAGTTCAAACGCCAGTTAAGCGATGGCTTAGAAAAAGAAGTTGTAGCTTTTCTAAATGCCCACGACGGCGGTTTGATTTACATTGGTATTGACGACGATGGCCAAGCCATTGATTTAGAAGTACTTAGCGACAGAACAATAGACCAACAGCAACTACAAATCAAAGACCGGATAAAACACAACATAAGCCCTTCAACCATGGGCTTGTTCGATGTAATAGTTGAAACCTACCAAGAAAAAAGCATCATAAAAATTGTTGTCGCCCGTGGCTCAGAGCAACCTTACTATTTAAGCAAAGCAGGCATGTCACCCAAAGGCTGTTTCATCCGCATCGGCTCATCAGCGGAACCCATGCCGCAACGCATGATTGAAGAGCTATTTGCGACGCGCACCCGCAACTCCATTGGTAATATTCGTTCACGCAACCAAGACCTACAATTCGAACAACTAAAAATCTACTACCAAGAACGCAACCTACCGCTGAACCAACAGTTTGCCCGTAACTTAGAGCTACTAACCGCAGAAGGTGACTACAACTACGCAGCTTATTTATTAGCAGATGACAACGGCATGTCGATCAAGGTAGCTAAATACGCTGGACTTGACCGTGTTGATCTCATTGAAAATGAAGAATACGGTTATTGCTGTTTAATAAAAGCCACTAAAGCAGTACTGGAAAAACTCAAAGTAGAGAACAAAACCTTCGCGACTATTACCGATACGACCCGCAACGAGACGAAGTTATTAAACCCAATCGCGCTTCGTGAGGCAGTGATTAACGCTATGATTCATAATGCCTACAGTCGTGATGTGCCGCCTAAATTTGAGTTATTTGCGGATCGTTTGGAAATCACTTCGGCAGGTGGTTTGCCGCAAGGCTTTAGTCAAGATGAGTTCTTTATGGGCTATTCTGTCCCGCAAAATAAAGAGTTAATGCGCGTGTTTAGAGATGTGGATTTAGTCGAGCAACTGGGTTCTGGCATACCGCGTATATTGCAAAGCTATAGCAAAAATGTCTTTCATTTTACCGATAACTTTACTCGCTTGGTTTTGCCCTTTAGTAAGGTACTGGACATGACTGACCAAGCTACTGAACAAGCTACTGACCAAGCTACT
>NZ_QGKM01000129.1 GCF_003172875.1 Leucothrix pacifica
AAAGATGGAATCGAGGTAACTGAGAAAAACCGGGACGCGGCGTAGAATTCTTCTCAGACACTACTCTTGACCATAGCTCTAAATTGTACCCAGCAGCGAAAATAAAGCTGAGTTTTGCGAAATAGGCAGCAACTGTCCATCGCAAAGCGCCCAGCCACGCGGTGCAAAGTTCCCACCAAACATGGTAATCTCACCAATAGTTGGATCTGAAATAGACATAACACTCTCCTTAAATCTTTATAAACCAGTATTCCTACCAGCATAAATTAATTAAAAATAGCCTCCAGATAAAGACCATTCTCATCACTTGTAATCGGGGTAAGAAATACCCCTTCGAACGCTCCCTCAACAGGGTGCGTAAAGTCGTAACCCCCCTGTATATCCTCGCTACCCACAGGAAACCGAAAAACCAGAGTAAACGGCACACGCTTACCTTCTTCTGTATCAGTTTTAGGCTGCTGCCAGCTATGCAAAGCCTGTTTTCGCTCAACTTTAGCGACTTCAACCAATACAAGCTCACGACCATCCAGTAAATAAAAGGTATCATTAGACAGCACTTGCATACGCTCAAAAGTCATCTGCGCCAGAGTCACATTAGACTGAGAATTTGTTGTCATTGTTTTCCTCCTCTTTGTGTAAGACCGGCTGCCAAGTTATAGGCCCCATGTTCACGAGAACCAATACTCTGATTACAAACCGGACGCAAAGACAAAACAGTTCAATCAACGGTGCTCGTTAACATTATTTGAAATAACCCAGAATTAATCATTTGACTAACACTTACATAGTCTCCTGTCTAACCGTAGACCATAAAAATCATTCCTGCCAAACTAAATGAGAAAATTGCACATATTCACTCATGACCTACACTTATTGGTCAGCAGCCCGCTTAGCCATTTCTCTGCGTAACACAGCCCAAGAAAGGTCAGAATAAGTATCAAACGCTTTTTGCTCGTGTGGAGCATCTTCATCAATATAATCAAACACGTCACGCGTATCAGGCTTAGGCGCACTGGTTAGTAACAGTAATTCATCACGATTCAGGTAGACATGAAACGTCGCTGCAAAATTACCTTCTGCCATAGGGCAGTGAACTTTATGTACCGCGAAATGCTTATCCGTCAGCCAAGCACATTGCCCTGGAGTCAATGTCAGTAGTGCCATTTTTTCTGCATCCCAAGCCAAAGACTCATAGGCCATCACATCAACTTGACCTGTCAAGCAGTAGACAATACCACTGGTAGTACCATGTGAATGAATCGGCGAATAGTGACCACCCGGCCAAATTTCCAAAACCACTGGTGAACCAAAATCTCCGAGGTGATAATCACTTTCTGTCTCATCGATCCCAAACTCACTTGCTAGGTGGTCGAAGTCTCCTTTGCCAGTGCAAGCGACTCGAATATAAGGCGGGTGTGATTTGTCGTCTTCAGCTTTAATATCCAAAATACGCTTTAAAACGAGCTATGGTCAAGAGTAGTGTCTGAGAAGAATTCTACGCCGCGTCCCGGTTTTTCTCAGTTACCTCGATTCCATCTTTAAATGGTACGCCTTCGATTACCTTTGCCAGGTAATCAAATCCTCTTAATCTGTGCCAGCGCTTTTGCGCGCACTCACCCAGCTTGAACATCATGTGAAGCATTGTTTC